>NZ_PSVE01000040.1:0-12731 GCF_002931775.1 Rathayibacter sp. AY1F4 | reverse complement strand
CGTGTCGGTGCCCCTCGACGGCTACGGCGCGCGCTGGTTCCGCGTGGTCACGGAGGAGTCGCGCCGGCTGGTCTGAGCGGAGGGGCGGGGCTCTTCTCGACAGTCCAGGAGTCGTCGCAGTCGACCTCGAGTGCGGCGACTCCTGCGTTCTCGCGCGAGCGAGCCGAGCGCGCGGCTCGAGAGTCCAGTAGTCGTCGCAGTCGCGCACGAGTGCGACAACTATCGGCGTTTCGAGGGGGGTGGGGCAGGAACGGAGGACGAAAGCACCCACCGCACGAAACGTTACGCACACCGGTCCACGGCATCGTTGACGCCGCCACCCTCCCCCGCCTACGGTAAGGCGCAACGTTTCGCCCCACCGCACCAGGAGGATCCGCATGGCCCCCACTCCGCCGAGCCACCGCGTCCTCGCGAGCGGCAGCCGCATCCCCTCGATCGGCGCCGGGACGTTCGGCTCCGACCGCTACGACGCCGAGACCGTCGGCCTCGCGGTCGAGCACTCCCTCCGCGCCGGCTTCCGCCTCCTCGACTGCGCCACCGTCTACGGCAACGAGCCGCGCGTCGGCCGGGCGATCGCCGACTCCGGAGTCGACCGCGACGAGCTCTTCGTCATGTCGAAGATCTGGAACGACGCGCACGAGCCCGCGGCGGCCGTCGCCTCCGTCGAGCGCTCGCTCGCCGACCTGGGCCTCGACGTGCTCGACGCCGTCTTCGTGCACTGGCCCTTCCCCAACCACCACCCGCCGCACGCCGAGACCGACGCGCGCGATCCGCACGCCCGCCCGTACGTCCACGAGGCGTTCCTCGAGACCTGGCGCGCGCTCGAGAGCCTGGTCGACCGGGGCCTCGTCCGGCACCTCGGCACCTCCAACGTCACGATCCCCAAGCTCGAGCGGATCCTCGCCGACGTCCGCATCGCCCCGCAGCTGAACGAGATGGAGCTGCACCCCTGCTTCCAGCAGCCGGAGCTCTTCCGCTTCTGCCTCGACCACCGCATCCAGCCGATCGGCTACTCGCCGCTGGGCTCGCCGTCGCGGCCGGAGCGCGACCGGGTGGAGGGCGACATCGTCGACATCGAGCACCCCGCTGTGCGGGCGATCGCCGACGAGCGGGGCGTGCATCCGGCCGTCGTGTGCCTCGCCTGGGCGGTGAACCGCGGCCAGATCCCGATCCCGTTCGCGGTGAAGCCGGAGCAGATCGAGGCGAACCTGGCCGCCGCCTCCCTGGTGCTCACGGCCGAGGAGCAGGAGGCGCTGCGCGGCGCCGAGCGCAACAACCGGCTGATCAAGGGCCAGGTCTTCCTCTGGCCCGGCAGCACCGGCTGGCTCGACCTGTGGGACGCCGACGGCACGATCCCGGGCTGGAGCGGCTACGGCTCTCCCCGCGCCACCCTGTGACGTGGCCACCTACAAGGACCTGCAGCGGCTGACCGGCCTCTCGCTCTCGACCATCTCGAAGCACTACAACGGGCTCCCCGTGCGCCCCGAGAACCGGGCCGCGATCGAGGCGGCGGCCGCCGAGGTCGGCTTCCGCGTCAACGGCTTCGCTCGAGGCCTGCGCTCGCGGCGCTCCCGCACGGTCGGGGTGCTGCTGCCCGCCCTCGACAACGAGTTCCACCTCTCGATCATCGCGGGCCTCGAGCGGGCCCTGCGCGAGGAGGGCATCGGCGTGCTGGTCGGCGTGAGCCGCTCCGAGCCGGGAGCCGCGGTCGACCTGCTGCTCGAGAAGATGGTCGACGGGATCGTGGCGGTGCCGTCCGCGGGCGACGTCGACGCGCTGCGCCGCGCCTCCGAGCAGGGCACCCCCGTGGTGGCCGTCGACTGGATCGACGACGCACTGGTCACCGATCGCGTCGCGCTCGACAACGCGGGCGCCGGCGCCTCCGCCGCCCGCCACCTCCTCGACCACGGCCACCGCTCGATCGCGGTGCTCGGCGGGGAGGACGGAGTGTCCTCCACCCGGGAGCGGACCGCCGGCTTCCTCGCCGCCCTGGCCGAGCGCGGCGTCCACCACGCCGCCGACGCCGTGGTGCGCGGCCCGCTGACGGTCGAGAGCGGAGTCGCCGCCGTCGAGCGGATCCTCGCCCTGAGCCCCCGGCCGACCGCCCTGTTCGCGAGCAACCGCGAGCTGACGGTCGGCGCCCTGATCGCCCTCGGCGACTCCGGACTGCGCGTGCCGACGGACCTCTCCGTCGTCGGCTTCGACAACGTCGAGCTGGCCCGCGTGGTCCGCCCGCACCTGACCACGATCGCCCAGCCGACGGAGGCGATCGCCGCCGAGGCCGCCGCCCTCGTCCGCCTCCGCCTCGATTCCGGGGCGGAGCAGCCCGGCCCCCAGGAGCGGAGGCTCCCCGGCCGCCTGCTCGCCGGCTCGTCCGTCGCCCACCTCCACGACCTCTAGGAGCTCCTCTTGCTGACCACGACCCTCCTCCACCCCGAGATCCTGCACGCGCTCGCCCGCGCGGGCCACGGCTCCCGCGTCCTCATCGCCGACGGCAACTACCCCGTCGGCACCACGCTCGGACCGAACTCCGCCCTGGTGCACCTGAACCTCCGGCCCGACATGCTGACCGTCGACGAGATCCTCGACGCCCTGCTCTCGGCGATCGTCGTCGAGGAGGCGACGGTCATGACCCCCGCGCCCGGGATCGACGTCCCCGCGCAGGACGCCTTCCGCCGGTCCCTCGACGGCGTCCCCTTCACCTCGCTCGAGCGGCACGCCTTCTACGCCGAGGCGCGCACGCCCGACGTCGCGCTCACCATCGCCTCGGGCGACCGCCGCATCTACGCGAACCTCATCCTCACGATCGGCGTGCGCCCGGCCGACGCGTCCTGAGCGGGCGGACGGGGCGTCGCCCCGCCCGACCCACTCCCTGAGAGTCCACGAGGCGTTCTCACGGCCGGCATCCCTACTCTGGTCGGCGTGGATCTCGACACCCTCCTCAACATCGGCCTCGTCGTGCTGTTCGTCCTCCTCGGAGGCGTCTTCGCGGGCACCGAGATGGCCATCGTCAGCCTCCGCGAGAGCCAGGTCCGCGCGATCGAGGCCGGCAGCGAGCGCGGTCGGCGCATCGCCGAGCTCGTCCGCAACCCCAACACGTTCCTCTCCGCGGTCCAGATCGGCGTCACGCTCGCCGGCTTCTTCTCCTCGGCGTACGGCGCCTCGACCATCGCGCCCGACCTCGTGCCGCCGCTGCAGTCGCTCGGCCTCTCGGCCTCCGCCGCCTCGACCGTCGCCCTGATCCTGATGACCCTCGTCATCGCGTACCTCTCCCTGGTGCTGGGCGAGCTGGTCCCCAAGCGCCTGGCGATGCAGAAGTCCGTCGCGTTCACCAAGGCCCTCGCGCCCCCGCTCAACGCCCTCGCGCGCCTGATGCGCCCCGTGATCTGGCTGCTGTCCGTCTCGACCGACGCCGTCGTCCGCCTCCTCGGCGCCGACCCGCGCGAGAAGGGCGAGAGCGTCTCGGCCGACGAGGTGCGCGACATGATCTCCAGCAACACCGAGATCCACGAGGACAGCCGCCGGCTGCTCACCGACATCTTCCGCGCGGACGACCGTCGCGTCGCCGAGGTGATGCGCCCGCGCCCGGACGTCGACTTCCTCCGCGGCGCGCTCAGCGTGGCCGAGGGCTACGCGGCGGTCCTCGACCAGCCGCACTCGCGCTACCCGGTGGTCGGCGACGACTTCGACGACGTGCTCGGCTTCGTCCACGTGCGCGACCTGATGTCCGCGTTCCCGGAGGCGGGCCGCGCCGGCACCGCGAGCAGCGTCGCCGACATCACCCGCCCGATCCTCGCGGTCCCCGGTACGACGAAGGTGCTCGCGGCCCTGCGCACCATGCGGCAGGACGGCCACCAGATCGCGGTCGTCATCGACGAGTACGGGGGAACCGACGGCATCATCACGCTGGAGGACCTGCTCGAGGAGCTCGTCGGCGAGATCTACGACGAGTACGACGGCGCCCGCCAGGCGGTCGATGCGAAGGCGGCCGAGCAGCTGCACGACGTCGATGGCGGGATGATCCTCGAGGATCTGGCGGAGCAGCTGGGCATCGAGCTGCCCGAGGGCCCGTACGAGACGGTCGGCGGGTTCGTCCTCGACCGGATCGGCCGCGTGGCCGTGGTGGGCGACTCCGTCCTCGTCGGTGACCACCTGCTCCGCGTGGCCGAGACGGACCGCTACCGCATCTCGCGGCTGACCCTCGTGCCGCAGCCCGCGTCGGAGCCGAGCCCACCGGCGGCGCCCACCGTCTGACGGGCGACCGGCCGCGCCTAGGGCAGAGGGCCCTCCACCCAGCGCGTGGCGGCGCGGCCGCGGGCTCCGGGCTGCGCGATCCACAGTCCGCCGGCGTGCGGATGACGCGCCCGCTCGTCCGCCGAGAGGTCGCGCGAGGCGGAGGTGACGACCGCGATGTCCAGGTCCTCGCCCGCGAAGGCGATGCTGGAGGAGTGCGGGGCGTCGATCCTGATGCCCTCGCCCTCGACCGGGCTGCCGTCGGCCTCGAACACGCGGACGCCGCTCCCGCCCCAGACCGCGACCCACACGCGGCCGTCGGCGTCCACGGTCAGTCCGTCGGCGAACACGCCCTCCTCGAGCTCGACGAACGGCTCGCGCGGGCCGTGCTCGGCGTCCGCGTAGGAGCGGCGGTGGATCACGCCCGACTCGGTGTCGGCCGAGTACAGCACAGAGCCGTCCGGCGAGAAGCCGAGTCCGTTCGAGAGCCGCAGGTCGTCGTCGAGCACGGTGACGGATCCGTCGTGCTCGATGCGCAGCAGGACGTCGTCGCCCGCCGACTCGCCGAGGGTCAGCGAGCCGACCAGGAGGCGCCCCTGCGGGTCGATCGTGCCGTCGTTGAAGCGGTGCCCCTCCGGCAGCAGCTCGGAGCCGCGCGTGAGGGAGCCGTCGACCTCCAGGATCGCGAGCCGTCGGGTCAGCGCGACGAGCGTCCGCCCGTCGCCCAGGGGCAGCGCGGCGCCGACCTGCTCGCCGACGTCGGTGCGCGAGATCGCTCCGATCCCCTCCGCGGTGACGGGGGCGGACAGGACCGCGCCGGCCTCGATGTCGACCCAGGTGAGGCGGGCGGTGTCCGGATCCCAGACGGGCCCCTCGCTGAGGACGTAGGTGGGGGTGCCCGCGGGCGTCGCGTCGATCATGCCTCCACGCTAGGCCGAGGAGGCGGGCGGTGTCAGGCCCCGCGGGGACGGATCCGGGCTCGCGTCCACCGCACCTCGCTCCGCCTCCGGACCGATGAGCTCCGCGCCTCGCTCCGCCTCCGGGTGGGCACCGATCCCCGGGATACACCCGCTCGGCGGTCCGTGACAAGGGGTGAATAGCCCGGCGATATGGAGCCGCCCACGGGTCTAGTGTCGTCTCGCCGCGCTCGGGACAGCGTTCCTCCGCAACGACGCCGGGGCGACAGGAAGGCGCTCGCCATGTCGACATCCACCAGTCCGCGCGGCCCGGTCCGGAGCCTCGTGCCCGCCCGCATCGACAGGCTCCCCTGGACCCGCTTCCACTGGTCGATCGTCGTCGGCCTCGGCTTCTCGTGGGTGCTGGACGGACTCGAGATCCAGATCGTCGCCTCCGCCGGCTTCGCGAAGGAGTTCGGGCTCTCGGCCTTCGAGGTCGGCCTGCTCGGCACGATCTACCTGTGCGGGCAGATCGCGGGCGCCCTGATCTTCGGGCGACTGAGCGACAAGCTCGGGCGGCGCAAGCTGTTCATCCTGACGCTCGTCATCTACCTGGTCGCCAGCGGCCTGGCGGGACTCGCGCCGAACTACGTCTTCCTCGCCGTGTTCCGCTTCTTCGCGGGCATGGGGATCGGCGGCGAGTACGCGGCGATCAACTCCGCGATCGACGAGCTCATCCCCTCCAAGTACCGCGGCCGCGTCGACATCGCGATCAACGGCACCTACTGGGGCGGCGCGGCTCTGGGCTCCGCGGCCAACCTGTTCTTCCTGAACGACGCGCTCTTCGCCGAGAACGTCGGCTGGCGCCTCGGCTTCTTCCTCGGCCCGATCCTCGGACTGGCGATCATCTACCTCCGCCGCCACATCCCCGAGAGCCCCCGCTGGCTGATGACGCACGGCCGCGAGGAGGAGGCGGAGCGCACCGTCGACGAGATCGAGCGCCGGGTGGAGGCCGAGGGCGGCGTGCTCGAGCCTGTCGACGACGCGAAGGCGATCACCGTGAAGGCGACGGAGAGCATCCCGTTCCGCACCATCGCCCGGGTGCTGCTGCGGCAGTACCCCAAGCGGACGCTGGTGGGCGCGACGATGATGATCACCCAGTCGTTCCTCTACAACGCGATCTTCTTCACCTACGCGCTGGTGCTCGAGAACTTCTACGGAGTCGAGCAGAGCGCGATCTCGTACTTCTTCTTCCCGTTCGCGATCGGCAACCTCGTCGGGCCGCTGGTGCTCGGCCACCTGTTCGACGTGTGGGGCCGGCGGAAGATGATCTTCCTCACCTACGGCGTCTCGGGAGCGGTCCTGGCCGTGTCGGCCGTCCTCTTCAGCATGGACGTCCTGACCGCGACGACGCAGACGATCCTCTGGTGCGTGTCGTTCTTCTTCGCCTCCGCCGGAGCCTCGAGCGCCTACCTCACCGTGAGCGAGATCTTCCCGCTCGAGCTGCGCAGCCAGGCGATCTCGTACTTCTTCACCCTCGGCCAGATCGCCGGAGCGGTCGCCCCCGCCCTCTACGGCGCCCTGATCGGCGACGGCAGCGACCGCGGTCCACTGACGATCGGCTACTTCGTCGGCGCCGCCGTGATGATCCTCGGCGGCGTGATCGCCCTGATCTTCGGCGTCGACGCCGAGCGCCGCAGCCTCGAGAGCATCACCGAGCCCCTGTCGACCGTGAAGTCCTGAGGGCGGATCGCCGCGAGGCCGTGAGCAGTCCCGCGGCGTCTCGGAGCCGGCGTCTCGGAGCCGGAGTGGGTCCGCGTCAGTGAGCCGGGCGGTAGCCGGTCCGGTCGTCGGGGGTGATCGAGCGGAGGACGCGGGCGGGGACGCCGGCCGCGATGGTGAGCGGAGGGACGTCGCGGGTGACGACGCTGCCCGAGCCGATCACGGCCCCGTCGCCGATGGTGACGCCCTGGTTGATCGTGACGCCGCCGCCGATCCAGACGCCGTCGCCGACGACGACCGGCTTCGCGGTGCAGGCGCCGGCCGCGCGCTCGGCCGGGTCGAGGGCGTGGTTCGACGTGTAGATCGAGACGCGCGGGCCGAACAGCACGTCGTCGCCGATCGTGATGGGGGCGCCGTCGAGCAGGATGCAGTCGAAGTTCGCGTAGAAGCTGTCGCCGATCGTGATGTTGAACCCGAATTCGCAGCGGAACGTCGGCTCGAGGTGCGCGTCCGCGCCCACGGAGGCGACGAGCTCGCGGAGCAGAGCCTCCCGCTCGACCGGCGGGCGCCCGAAGCTCGCGTTGTACGCGTTCGAGGCGAGGACCGCGCGCTCGCGCGCGGCGACCAGCTCGGGGGTCATGTCGTCGTACACGGCGCCGGTCAGGATGTGCGCGCGCTGGTCCTCGAGGGTCATCGTCGTCCGTTCGTCGGTGTCGACGCCCCGACGGGCGCCCGCGTCCACGCTACGGGGCCGCCGCGCGCCGGGACACCGCCTCCTCCGCCGACGCACCGCTCCTGCAGCGGTGTCTCGATGACGGAGCGGCGTCTCGGCGGAATCCCGCAGCAGGAGCGGCACCTCGGCGCCGCCACGCCCCCGCCGCGCAGCGGGCGTCAGCCCACGTGCACGCCCGGCCGGCGGTCGCGGCGGGACTCCGCGCGGCGGAGGACCTCGCGGGTGACGGGGGCGACCTCGCCGGTGCCGGTGATGAGGAAGCGGAACATGTTCGAGATGGGGCCGCCTTCGGTCCACTCGAAGTAGACATCCGGGATCACGCCGGTGAGGTCGCGGATCTCGAGCAGCACCGTGGCGATCGTGTTCGGGATGTTGCCGCTGGTCACCGTGAGCACGCGGAAGCCGTGGCAGACGCGGCCCTGCACGACCAGGTCCTCCTCGAAGTCGGAGGAGTCGGTGGTGTGCACCTCGAGGAAGAGCACCGGGCCGCGCATCGGCAGGTTGCTGTCGCGCTGCTCCTCCGCCAGCTTGTCCCGGTACTCCGCCTCGGAGCCGTCGTCGGGCTCGTTCGCGAGGATGCGGATCACGCCGTAGTCGTCGGCGTCCGTGGTGAGGAAGTCGATCGCGGCGGCGTCGAACACCACGGAGGTGGCGCGCAGCTGGAACGAGCGGTGCACGCGCGAGACGAGCGAGACCGCGAGGATGCCGACGATGAAGACCGCCGCGATCCGCACGCCGTCGGGCCGCTCGACCACGTTCACGACCGTCGTGTAGACGAAGACCAGCGCGATGACCGCGAAGCCCACGGCGCGCTTGCGCTGCTTCCTGCGCTTCGCCGAGAGGAACACGGCGACGGACGCGGAGGTGATCAGCACCAGCACGCCGGTCGCGTAGGCGCCGCCCTGCGCGTCGACGTCGGCGCGGAAGAGGATCGTGATGACGAAGGCGACGACGGTGAAGACCAGCACGAGCGGACGGACGGCGCCGGCCCACTGGGGAGCCATGCCGTAGCGGGGCAGGTAGCGCGGGACGATGTTGAGCAGGCCTGCCAGCGCGGAGGCGCCCGCGAACCAGAGGATGCAGATCGTCGCGATGTCGTAGACCGTGCCGAAGCCCTCGCCGAGGTACTCGTGCGCGAGGTAGGCCAGCGCGCGGCCGTTGGCCTCGCCGCCCGGCTGGAACTGCGCCTGCGGGATGAGCAGCGTGGTGACGAAGCTCGAGGTGATGAGGAACGCCGACATCGTGACGGCGGCGGTGATGAGCAGCCGCTTCGCCCCGCGGATGCGGCCGACCGGGGCGTCCTCGGTGTCGCCCGCGTCGCCGCGGATCTGCGGCATGACCGCGACCCCGGTCTCGAAGCCGGAGAGGCCGAGCGCGAGCTTGGGGAACACGATGAGCGCGATGCCGACCATGACCAGCGGATTCCCGTGCTGGGTCGTGAGCGCCGACCACCAGTCGCCGATGACGACGGGGTTCTCGGCCACGTGCCCGATCGCCACGGCGATCACGATCGCGTTGAGCAGGAGGAACACGGCCACGAGCACGACCGCGATCGAGATGGCCTCGCGGAACCCGCGGAGGAACACGATCCCCAGCAGGGCGATCAGCCCCAGCGTGAGCGGCACCTCCGCCCCGTGGAACCAGGCGGGAGCGAACGGGTTCTCGACCGCGTGCGCCGTCGCGTCGGCCGCCGAGAGGGTGATCGTGATCATGAAGTCGGTGGCCGCGAACCCCAGCAGCACCAGCACGAAGAGCTTGCCGCCCCACCAGGGCAGCAGGCGCTCGAGCATCGCGATCGACCCCTCGCCGCGGAAGCTCTCGCGGGCCACGCGGCGGTAGACGGGGAGCGCGCCGAGGAGCGTCAGCACCACCAGGACGATCGTCGCGAGCGGCGAGACCAGGCCCGCGGCGAGCGCCGCGATCGCCGGCTGGTAGCCGAGGGTGGAGAAGTAGTCGACGCCGGTGAGGCACATGACGCGCCACCACGAGTGCGTCTTGCCGGTGGCCGCGTGGGGGCCGGGGTGGGCTCCGGAGTCGTCGCGGAGGCCCTCGAGGAGCCACGCCTTCACCCCGCCTGCGCGCGCGGAGGAGAGGGGGGAGGGTTCGAGGGCGTCGGGGTCGCCACGGACGACGGAAGAGGTCACTGGATGTTTCTACTCGCCGTGAGGAGCGCGCCCGCCCGGAATGAGCGGATCCTCACGCTTTCCTCACGGGTAATCGGCTGGGGAGGGACGTCGACGCGCGATCCCGCGTCGTGAGGGGGTCGTGAGGGCATCGTGAGCGTCGCGCGAGCGGACCGTGCGGATCGGCTCGGTGCGCGTCCGCGTTCCGTCAGGATCCCCTCGCACCCGCCGTCGCGGGCCCACGATGGCGCTCGTGCATCTGCTCCTCCGCCTCCTCGACGCCGGCCCCCGCTGGGGCCGCCACACCGTCGGTGCGAGCCGGTACGGCGTCGTCCGGAGCGAGCTCGTCGTCTTCGCGCCCGGCACCTCCGCCGAGGAGCGGAGGCGCCTCCGCCTGCACGCGGCCGGTCCGCAGCTGGTCGTGGCCGCGACGGCCGCCGGCGCCGTCGGGACGCTCGCGCTCGACCGGCTGCCGCTCCTCCTGCTGGCCGCGCTCGCCCTGCCGACCGCGTCGCTCCTGCTCCTCTCGGCCCGCGCGACCCGCCGCCTCCGCCGGGCCTGCGCCCGCCGGCTCGTGATCGCGGACGTCGACTCCCCCGCCGTCGCCGAGCAGGCGGCGATCGCGGCCGTGCTGCGGCGGGCCGACCGACTGCTCGACGCCGGCGTCCTCACTCCGCTCGAGCACGAGGAGGTGTGGGCCTGCGCCCACGACCGGGTCGCGGGCCGCGTGGCTGACCGCCGCTCCCAGCCCCGAGCGGGAGGATCGGGGACGTCCGCCACCGATGGGAGCACCTCATGACCACACCGCGCCGCGCACTGATCCTCGTCGACGTGCAGCAGGAGTACTTCAGCGGTCCGCTCGAGATCCAGTACCCGCCGCACGCGCAGTCGCTGCCGAGGATCGCCGCCGCCCTCGACTCCGCCGCCGCCGCGGGCCTCCCGATCGCCGTCGTCCAGCACAGCGCGGGCGAGGGAGCGCCGATCTTCGACCCGTCGGGTCCGTCCTTCGCGCTGCACCCGGAGATCGAGAAGCGCCGCTCGGATTCGTGGAAGAGCGTCACGAAGCAGTTCGGGACGGTCTTCGCGGGGACCGACCTGCTCGACTGGCTCCGCGAGCACGACATCGACACGATCACCCTCGTCGGCTACATGACCAACAACTGCATCCTCGCCTCGGCCGCCGAGGCGGAGACGCACGGGCTCCGCGCCGAGGTCCTCTCGGACGCGACGGGCGCGATCGCGATCGCGAACGACGCGGGCTCGATCGACGCGCACTCCCTGCACACCACGCTGATGGCGCTGCTCAACTCGAACTTCGCCGCCGTCGCCCCGACCACCGCCTGGATCTCGGCGCTGAAGGGCGAGTACACACTCCCGATGAGCAGCCTGCCGGAGTCGGCCGCGGCGGGCGCCGCGCGCTGACCTCCCGCCGCGAGACGCCAGTCCGGTCCGCCCGGTGCGTCGCGTACCGGAGCGGCATCTCGCGGCTGCGCGCGGGCGGGCACGACTCCGGACGGACCTGCCCCTCTACTCTCGGGGAATGGCCCTTCTGCACCGCGCGACGATCACCCCCGGGAAGCTCGAGATCGTGGAGGCCTGGGCGCCGACGCAGCCCTGGTGCGAGGGCGGCGGATTCACGCAGCTCGGCGCCTACCGGTTCGACGACCCCGACGGCGAGGTCGGAGTGGAGACGCTGATCGTCCAATCGTCCGGTCGGCCGCCGCTCCAGGTGCCGCTGACCTACCGCGGCTCGCCTCTCGTCGGCGGTGACGCGCATCTCCTCGCGACGGTCGAGCACACCGTCCTCGGTCGGCGCTGGGTCTACGACGGTGCCGGCGACCCCGTCGCGATCGCCGCCTTCGCCACGGCGATCCGCACCGGCGCCCGGGAGGCCGAGCAGCACTTCGAGGAGGACGGGCAGCGCATCGTCCGCCCGTCGACGGCCACGGTGCAGGGCAGCGGATCAGGTGCCGGAGCGTCCGGGCCGCCGTCGGCGGTGCTCGTCCGCAGCGACGCACGGACCACCACGACCTCGGCCGACGGCCTGACTCTCGTTCTCGCGCGGGTCCTCGCGCCGCCGTTCCTCGAGGGCGAGGAGCGACTGACCGGCAGGTGGAGCGAGGCGCTCCCCGTCACCCTCGCCGTCCTGGCCTGAACCGGCTCCGGTGGTCCGCCGCCCTCCGTCGCCCGGATCGTGGGCGACGGACGGCGGCGCGCTCCGGGAGGACCTGCTCAGTGGCCGCGCAGTGCCGCGACGGTCCGAGTGGGACTAGTCGTTCAGGTGCGCGATGGCGTAGTCGGCCTCGTCGCTCGTGAACTGCTCCCCGTACTCGCTGGTCAGCTGGTCGCGGATGGCCTCCGGCGCCATGGCCATCTGGGCCTGGTAGTCCTTGGCCTTCGCCAGCGCGTTGGCGTTCCAGTCGGCGGAGACGGTGTCCACCGCGTACTGCGCGGCCTCGGGCGAGAACTGCTCCCCGTACTCGGAGGTGAGCTGGCCGTACAGGCCCGCCTTGCTCATGTGGAGCATCTCGGAGTAGCTCTGCGCCTTGATGAGTGCCGAGGCGAACTCGGGCGAGACCTGCGCAGCAGCCGCCGTCTCGACGGGCGCTGGGGCAGGGGCGGCCGTCTCGACGGGTGCGGGCTCCGCCGTCTCGACGGGTGCGGGCTCCGCCGTCTCGACGACCTCCGCCTCCTCCGTGGCCGGCACGACGGGAGCGGTCGTGGGCTCGGACGACTCGACGATCACGGCCGCCGGGCGGTCGCTCGAGGCGGAGTTCACGGCGGCTCCGAAGCCGATCGTCGTCAGGAGCGAGGCGAGGACGGCGAGACCGCCGAGGACGATCCCGGTGATCGACATCGCCTTCGACCGACGGCGGCGGAGGGCGAGGATCCCCAGGACGACCGCGGCGATCCCGACGAGTGCTCCGAAGACCGGCACGAGGCCGACGAGGAACGCGACGATGCCGACGACGAGTGCGGCGATGGCGAGGCCGGTCGGGCCGGTCGCGCGGGGGCGGGGAGGGA
>NZ_PSVE01000004.1:0-209200 GCF_002931775.1 Rathayibacter sp. AY1F4 | reverse complement strand
GTCGCCCGCTTCCGCGACTCGGTCAAGAAGAGCTTCCAGGAGAAGACCGGCGCCAAGCTGTCCTTCCTCCCCTTCTTCGCCCTCGCGGCGGCCGAGGCGGGAGCCGACGGAGCGGGAGCCGCGGCCTCGGGGGCGGCGGGCTTCTCGGCGGCCGGGGCGGGCTCGGGCTCGGCCGGGGCGGGAGCCTCGGCGTCGCTCTCGGCGTCCACCGACGGGGTCGCCTCGTCGGTGGCCTCGGTCTCGGCGGCCTGGACCTCGGGCGCCTCCTCGGCGGGAGCCTCGGGCTCGGACGCCGACGCGGCTCCGGAGCCGTCGCCGATGCGCACCAGCTCGGCGCCGACCTCGACGGTCTCGTCCTCCTGGACGAGGATCTCCTCGATCACTCCCGCGACGGGCGACGGGATCTCGGTGTCGACCTTGTCGGTCGAGACCTCGAGCAGGGGCTCGTCCACCTCGACGCGGTCCCCGACGTTCTTCAGCCAGCGGGTGACCGTTCCTTCCGTGACACTCTCTCCGAGTGCCGGGAGGCTGACGGATTCGCTCATGAGCCTGTCTCCTTAAGACGCTTGTGTTTCGATGTCCAGCTTACTGATGCGGAAGCGGCGGGTCGCCGCACCGCAGTGGTTCTACAGGGCGTGCAGCGGCTTCCCGGCCAGAGCGAGGTGCGCCTCGCCGAGCGCCTCGTTCTGAGTGGGGTGCGCGTGCACGAGGGGCGCGACATCCTCGGGGTGCGCCTCCCAGTTCACGATGAGCTGAGCCTCGCCGATCAGCTCTCCGACGCGGGCTCCGACCATGTGCACGCCGACGACGGGGCCGTCGACCAGGCGCACGACCTTCACGGAGCCGGTGGTCCCGATGATCGTGCTCCGGGCGTTGCCGCCGAGGCCGTAGTCGTACACGGCGACGCGCTCGGCGCCGTACTCGGCGATCGCGCGGGCCTCGCCGAGGCCGATGGAGGCCACTTCGGGGTCGCTGTAGGTCACCTTCGGGACGTTGACGTCCGAGACGACCTGCGGGCCCAGACCGGCGATCTCCTCCGCGACGAAGATCCCCTGCTGGAAGCTCCGGTGCGCGAGCTGGAGCCCGGGCACGATGTCGCCCACGGCGTACACGCCGGGGACGGAGGTCTGCAGGCGCTCGTCGGTCAGCACGTAGCCGCGGTCGAGGCGGACCCCGGCCTCCTCGAGGCCGATGCCCGCGGTCACCGGGCCGCGGCCGACGGCGACCAGCAGGATCTCGCCCTCCACCGTTGCGCCGCTCTCGAGCGACACGGAGACGCCGGCCCCGCTCTGGGAGACCGACGCGACACGGGATCCCAGCTGGAAGGCGATGCCCCGCTTGCGGAAGGCGCGCTCCAGCTGCTTGCTGACGCTCTCGTCCTCGTTGGGGACGAGGTGGGGGAGGGCCTCGACGATCGTGACCTCGGCGCCGAACGAGCGCCAGACGCTCGCGAACTCGACGCCGATCACTCCGCCGCCGAGGACGACGACGCTCGCGGGCACGTGGTCGAGCTCGAGAGCCTGGTCGCTCGTCAGGATGCGGCCGCCGATCTCGATCCCGGGGAGGGTGCGGGAGGCGGACCCGGTGGCGACGACGACCGACGCGCCGTGGAGCACGTGCTCGCCGACCGTCACGGTGCCCGGCGCGGTGAGGCGGCCCTCGCCCGTGACGACCGTGATGCCGCGCGACGACACGAGGCTCTGGAGCCCCTTGTACTTGCCGGCGACGACGCCTTCGCGATAGCGCGTGACGCCCGCCATGTCGATCCCGGTGAAGCTCGAGAGCACGCCGTACTTCTCTCCCTGGCGGGCGCCGTCCGCCAGCTCGGCGGCGTGCAGCAGTGCCTTGGTGGGCACGCACCCGCGGTGCAGGCAGGTGCCGCCGAGCTTGTCGCGCTCCACGAGCGCGACGCTCATCCCGAGCTGCGTCGCCCGGAGGGCCGCCGCGTACCCGCCGCTGCCACCTCCGAGCACGACCAGGTCGTAGCGCTCTTCCGACACCCAGTGACTCCCTCGCGACGTGCGGTCCCGCTTCCCGGCCGACCGGCTCCGGCGCTGAGCGCCGAGCGGATCGGGAGGGGGGACGAGGCGGGATCTCCCGCCCCATCGACCCTACTACGCGCTCGCGAAGCCCTCGGCCAGAGCGATCAGCGCGCGCACCGAGACTCCCGTGGCGCCGGCTCCGGTGAAGCCGTAGCCGCCACCTCCGTTGCTCGAGGGGCCGGCGATGTCGAGGTGCGCCCACGGGATCGTGGTCGCGTCCTCGCCCTCGCCGCGCTTCCCGACGAACTCGCGGAGGAAGTGGCCGGCGAGGAGCATGCCGCCGGCGGTGTTGCCCGGCTTGACGTTCGCGATGTCGGCGATGTCCGAGTTGAGCAGCGGTCGCAGCTCCGCGGGCAGGGGCATGTGCCAGAAGGGCTCTCCCGCCGTGCGGGCGGCCTCGAGGACGCGGGAGACCAGCTCGTCGTCGCCCAGGGCGCCGACGGTCCGGTTGCCGAGGGCGACCACGGAGGCGCCGGTCAGCGTCGCGACGTCGATGATCGCGTCGGGCTGCTCCTCGCTGGCGGCGACGAGGCCGTCGGCGAGCACCAGCCGGCCCTCGGCGTCGGTGTTCAGCACCTCCACCGTGGTCCCGCCGCGCACGGTGAGCACGTCGTCCGGGCGGATCGCGGTCCCGGAGGGGAGGTTCTCGGCGATGCAGAGCCAGGCGGTCGCGCGGAGCGGGAGGCCGAGCTCAGCGATGGCGCGCACCACGGCGTACACGGTCGCCGCGCCCGCCATGTCGTTCTTCATCCCGATCATCGAGGCCGGCGGCTTGAGGGAGAGTCCGCCGCTGTCGAAGGTGATGCCCTTGCCGACCAGGGCGAGGTGGGTGCTCGCGCCTTCGGGCGCGTAGGCGACCTTCACGAGGCGGGGCGGGCGGGAGGAGCCGCTGCCGACTCCGAGGATGCCGCCGAACCCCTCCTCCGCGAGGGCCTCCTCGTCCCAGACGGTGACCTCGAGGGGCAGTCCCTCGGCGCCGGTCTGCACGGCCTCGGCCAGCGTCTGCGGGTAGAGGTGCGACGGGGGAGTGTTGACGAGGTCCTTCACCGTGCCGACCGCGCGGCCGAGCACGAGCGCCCGGTCCAGGACGGCGGGGTCGGCCGACTCGCCGCCGCCCAGCAGGACGACGTGCTCGACGGGCGCCTTCGCCGCGGCGGCGGTGCTGCCGCGGAAGGCGGTGAAGGAGTAGGAGCCGAGCGCGGCGCCCTCGGCGACCGCGGCGAGCGTGCCGTCGGAGCCGGCGGGGAGGGAGAGGGCCACGGAGGCGGACCCCGCGAGCAGGCGGACGGCGGCGCCCGCGGCGTTCCGCAGCGCGGTGTCGTCGGGCTCCGCCGAGCCGAGGCCGACGAGGACGATCACTCCGGCACGGACCGAGGACGGCACGCGCACGAGCGTCTCGGCGGCGCCGGTCGCGCCGAGCGCGCTCAGCGCGGGGGCCAGCTCCTCGAAGCCCTCCGCGCCGACGAGCCGGGGACCGTCGGGTCCCGGGGCGACGCCGAGGACGAGGGCGTCGGTGTCGATGTCGGAGGCGGGAACGGTCGAGTACTCGAGAGAGGAGAGGGGCATGGCGGCAATGCTAGGCGCTGTTCGCTGAGGGCTCAGCGGACCCGGCCGGGGCGCCGGGACCCCTGTTTAGACTGGACGCATGCTGGATCCGGAAGACCTGTTCGAGATCGAGGGCGACCTCTCCGAGATCCCGCGCGGGCTGCACCTCGTCGCGGGCCTGACCGGCTCGGCCGACGCCGGGGGAGCGGTGGGGCAGCTGGGGGAGTACCTCTTCGAGACCCTCGAGCACCGCGAGGTCGCGGTCTTCGACCAGGATCAGCTGCTCGACTACCGGGCCCGCCGCCCCATCATCACGTTCGACCAGGACCACCTGACGGACTACCGTCCTGCGATGCTCCGGCTCTCGCTCGCGCACGACGAGCTGCACCAGCCGTTCCTCCTGCTCACCGGTTTCGAGCCCGACTTCCAGTGGGAGCGGTTCACCCGCGCGGTGGTCTCCCTCCTCGAGCGGCTCGACGTCGCCTCGACCACGTGGGTCCAGGCAATCCCGATGCCCGTGCCGCACACCCGGCCCGTCGGCGTCACCGTGAGCGGGAACCGCGAGGACCTGATCGAGGCGATGTCGGTCTGGAAGCCGCACACGCAGGTGCCGTCGAACGTCCTCCACCTGCTCGAGCTGCGCCTCTACGAGCGCGGTCTGACCGTGGTCGGCTTCGCGCTGCTCATCCCCCACTACCTGTCGGACACCGAGTACCCGCAGGCGGCGGTCGCGGCGCTCGAGAGCATCTCGGCGTCGACCGGCCTCATCTTCCCGACGGACCGCCTGCGCGAGAGCGGGCGGGAGTTCCTCGGCAAGGTCGACGAGCAGGTCGGCGGCAACGACGAGCTGCAGAAGCTGGTCTCGGCCCTCGAGGCGCGGCACGACACCTACATGGAGGGGACGAGCCTCCGCTCGCCGCTCACCGACGAGGACGGCTTCGTGCCCAGCGCCGACGCGATCGCCGCCGAGCTCGAGAAGTTCCTCGCGATCCGCCGCCCGGGCGAGGAGCCCACCGCCTCCTGAGCGGCCGTAGGATCGGGCGAGTGCGTGATCGTCGAGCCTGGTTCGTCTTCGGTGCCGGAGCGTTCGCCTACCTCGTGGCGGTCCTGGACCGCACGACGCTGGGCGTCGCAGGAGTGGACGCCGCGGAGCGGTTCGGGGTGGCCGCCGCCGTCCTCTCGTCGCTCGCCGTCGTCCAGCTGATCGTCTACGCCGGGATGCAGATCCCGGTCGGGATCCTCATCGATCGGTTCGGCCCGCGGACCCTGATCCTCTCGGGCACGGCCCTGATGATGGCGGGCCAGGTCGTGGTCGCGATCGCGCCGGGCATCGGCGTCGCGATCGTCGGGCGGATCCTGCTGGGAGCGGGGGACGCCGCGATCTTCACCTCCGTGATCCGCCTCACGGTCACCTGGTTCAGCGGACCGATCGTGCCGCAGCTCTCGCAGTGGATCGGCAACATCGGCCAGGTGGGCCAGATCCTCTCCGCACTCCCGTTCGCGGCGATCCTCCACACGCTCGGCTGGGAGCCCGCGTTCCTCAGCGCCGCCGGCCTCGGGGCCGTGTCCTTCCTCGGCGTGCTCCTCCTGGTCGCCGACGTTCCGCCGCGCACCGAGCCGATCACGGTGGTGCCCCCGACGCTCCGGGCGACGATCGCGCAGCTCGGAGTGAGCCTGCGCCGGCCGGGGACGCAGCTCGGCTTCTGGTCGCACTTCGTCACGCAGTCCTCCGGCACGGTCTTCACGCTCCTCTGGGGCTACCCCTTCCTCGTCTACGCGATCGGCCTGCCGCCGACCGTCGCCGCGCCGACCCTCACGATCGTCGTGATCGCGGGGATCGTCGTCGGGCCGGTGCTCGGCGTCCTGACCGCCCGCCACCCCATGCGCCGCAGCAACCTCGTGCTCGGGATCGTCTCGGCGATGGCAGTCGCCTGGACCGTCGTGCTGCTCTGGCCCGGCGTCCCGCCGTACTGGCTCGTCGTGCTGCTCCTGATCGTCGTCGGAGCAGGCGGCCCCGGCTCGATGATCGGGTTCGACTTCGCCCGCACGTTCAACCCCTCGCGGAGCCTCGGCGCGGCCAACGGAGTCGTCAACGTGGGCGGGTTCCTGGCCAGCTTCACGATGATGTTCGCGATCGGCCTGATCCTCGACGCACTGGCCGGTCCCGGCGCCTCCTCGGAGCAGACCTACTCGCTCGAGCACTTCCGCCTGGCGTGGTGCGTGCAGTACGTGGTGGTCGGCGCCGGAGTCGTCGGACTCGTCGTCGCGCGCCGCCGGACCCGCCGCCGCCTGGCCGAGGACGAGGGAATAACCGTGGCCCCTCTCTGGGTTGCACTGAGTGACCGGATGCGCCGCGACCGCGCGGGGCGCTGACGGTCGTCCCCGTCGATCCGCCCTTCTGCAGACGCGATGTCCCAGCGGAACAGCCCGGATCCCGCCGGATCGAGCCCCACTCGCACCGCACCGCACGGCTGCACTACTCAGACGTGCAATAATTGTCAATAGGACCCGTTCGGGTCGAGGAGCACCAGGCCCACGTCGGGCGTGCGACGTCCTCGACTTGACATGGGTCCTCGTAATGCCCACCGACGGACGACGCCCTCCCGCGCCGCCCGCCCCCGGGACGCAACGGATGGAGAGGTGCCGCCATGGCCACCAGAGCTACCAAGACCGCAACGCTCGACGCCGTCGACGACGACGTGACGACGACCACCAAGAAGCCCGCGACGCGCAAGCCCGCGGCGAAGACCACGGCGGCCAAGACCACCGCGGCCAAGACGACCCGCTCGCGCGCCACGACCAAGGCCGCCGCTCCCGCCGACACCGAGGAGGAGCCGACCGACGCCGTCGAGCCCGACGAGGCAGCGGAGGAGGAGGAGACCGAGGTCGTCGCCGAGGACACCGAGACCGACGCCAAGGACGACGCGGAGACGCCGGAGGCCCCGGCCGCCGCTGCTGTCGCCGCTCCGGCCGAGCCGCTCCCGAGCGGTGCGCTCGTCCTGTCGTTCGGCGGAGAGGACGACGAGGTCCCGGTCTACTCGACCGCGATCACCGGGGCCACCGCCGACCCGGTCAAGGACTACCTGAAGCAGATCGGCAAGGTCGCGCTCCTGAACGCGGCCGAGGAGGTCGAGCTCGCGATGCGCATCGAGGCCGGCCTGTTCGCCGAGGACAAGCTCGCCAACTCGACCGACCTCAGCCCGGAGCTCGTCCGCGAGCTGCGCTGGGTCGCGAAGGACGGCCAGCGCGCGAAGAGCCACCTGCTCGGAGCGAACCTCCGGCTCGTCGTCAGCCTCGCGAAGCGCTACACCGGTCGCGGGATGCAGTTCCTCGACCTCATCCAGGAGGGCAACCTGGGCCTCATCCGCGCGGTCGAGAAGTTCGACTACACCAAGGGCTTCAAGTTCTCGACCTACGCCACGTGGTGGATCCGCCAGGCGATCACCCGCGCGATGGCCGACCAGGCCCGCACCATCCGCATCCCGGTGCACATGGTCGAGGTCATCAACAAGCTGGCCCGCGTGCAGCGCCAGATGCTCCAGGACCTGGGCCGCGAGCCCACGCCCGAGGAGCTCTCGCGCGAGCTCGACATGACCCCCGAGAAGGTCATCGAGGTGCAGAAGTACGGGCGCGAGCCGATCTCGCTGCACACGCCCCTGGGTGAGGACGGCGACAGCGAGTTCGGCGACCTCATCGAGGACACCGAGGCGGTCGTCCCGGCCGACGCCGTGGGCTTCACCATGCTGCAGAAGCAGCTGGAGTCGCTGCTCGACTCGCTCTCGGAGCGCGAGGCCGGCGTGATCCGCATGCGCTTCGGCCTCGGCGACGGAATGCCGAAGACGCTCGACCAGATCGGCGACACCTTCGGCGTGACGCGCGAGCGCATCCGTCAGATCGAGTCCAAGACGATGGCCAAGCTCCGCCACCCGTCCCGCTCGCAGTCGCTCCGCGACTACCTCGAGTAGGCCGGTGATCCGCTACGCGCCGGCGGTCCTCCTCGGGAGGGCCGCCCGGTTCGCCGCGCGGGTCCGGAAGCCCGGCGGGGGATCCGCCGTGCCCGGACTCGTGGTGAACCGCGTCGCGCCCGGATTCCTGCCCGCGGTGCTCGACGGGTTCCGGGACGGCCTCGTGGTCGTCACGGGATCGGCGGGCAAGTCGACCACGACCAAGATGCTGGTCGCGGTGCTCCGCGCGCACGGGCTCCGGGTCTTCACCAACCCCTCGACGGCCAACATCGCCCAGGGGCTGACCTCCGCGCTCCTGGAGCGGGCGGACCTCCGCGGACGGATCGACGCCGACATCGCCGTCCTCGAGATGGACGAGGGTCACGGCGCGCGCCTCGCGCCCCGGATGCGCCCCCGCGTCGTCCTGCTGACGAACGTGGTGGTCGACCAGATCGACCGCTTCTTCGATCCGGCCATGGTCGCCCGGATGCTCGGCACCATCGCCTCCCGCGCGACCGGTCCCGTCGTGCTGAACGCCGACGACCGCCACGTCGCCGATGTCGCGACCTCCGTCCCCGACGAGCGGATCCGCTGGTACGGCGTCTCCTCCTCCGTCCGCGACTCCGCGTCCGGCGGTCTCGGCTACGCCGCAGAGGCGGAGGCCGGGACCGACCGTGCGACCACCGTCGTCGAGAGCACGACGGGAGCGGCCGCGCGCATCATCAGCGACGGCGACCCGCTCGAGGTCCGGCTCCCCGCGCGGGGCGTCCACTACGCGGTCGACGCCGCGGCGGCCGTCTCCACGGCCCGCGCCGTGCTCGCCGAGCGCTTCGACCCGGCCCTCGCCGCCTCCGCGCTCTCGAGCATCGACCCCGTCTTCGGGCGGGGCGAGATCGTCACCGTGCGCGGCCACGAGGTCGAGTTCGTCCTGGTTCAGAACCCGGCGAGCTACCGCCTGAACATCGCGGAGATCCCCGAGGGGACCGAGCAGATCATGCTCGCGATCGGCTCCGACGTCCGAGACCCCTCCTACTTCTGGCCCGTGGACACCTCCGTGCTCGGGCACGTCAGAGTCGTCTCGGGGTCGAAGGCGCACGAGGCGGCGCTGCACCTGCGCTACGACGGCGTCCGCGTCGAGTCCGTCGACGAGGACCTGGGCCGCGCGCTCGACGCGTTCCTCGCTCTGCCGACCCCCGCCTCCGGCCGGAAGACCATCGTCTTCTCGGCCGATTCGATGCGCCGCACCCGTGCGCACCTGCAGCTCGTCACCAACCGCGAGGAGACCGCGTGACCACCCTCCGCATCGCCGTGCTCGCTCCCGACGTCCTGGACAGCAACGGCGACGCGGCGAACGCCCGGGTCCTCGCGGCTCGGGCGCGCTGGGCGGGGGTCGAGGCGGAGGTGGTGCCGCTGGCGGCCGCCTCCGACGCCGAGGTCCGTCCGGACGTCCTGGTTGCCGGGACGGGAGCGGACGAGGACCTCCCGGGCGTCCTGGCCCTCCTCCACGAGATCGCGCCGACGCTGCGGGCCTGGGTCGACCAGGGCACCCAGGTGGTCGCGGTCGGGGCCGGCTGGGAGATGCTGGCCGGTTCGATCAGCACGGCCGCGGGCGGCGCCCGGGGGATCGGACTGTTCCCCGGAGACTCGGTCACGGGCGAGCGCGCGACCGACGACCTCCTCGTCGAGACGCCGGGCGGTGTCCTCGTCGGCTTCGAGAACCACGAGCGCCGGATGACCGGGATCCCGCTCGAGCACGCGCTCGGCCGAGTGCTGCACGGCACCGGCGACGGCGCCGGCCACGAGGGCTACGCGGTGGGAGGCCTTCTGGGCACGCACCTGCACGGCCCCGTCCTCGCGAAGAACCCCTCGCTCGCGGACGCGATCCTGCGGCGCGCCCTCGGCGACGCCTACTCCCCGTCGGACGAGCGTCTCCGCCTGGTCGATGAAACGGCACGAGCCGCTCGCGAAGTGATCGCGAAGCGGCTCGGTGTCGGTCGGTAGGGCGCTGACGCGCCGTCCGGGCTGATCGGGGACGCGTTAGGGACGCTGCTCCTCGAAGAGCCGGGCGGACTCGTCGTGCCAGCTCTGGGCGATGCTGGAGAGCTTCTCCTGGTACTTCTTCCCGTGGTGCGCGCAGAACAGCAGTTCTCCGTTGTTCACGACCACTCGGATGTACGCCTGGGCACCGCAGCTGTCGCAGCGGTCGGCGGCGGAGAGCTGGTGGGCACCGGCGAGCTCGTCCACGCCGTTCTGGGTTGCTGTGGTCGACATGACTTGGCCTCCTGCACTCGTTCTTCGATCTCTGCTTAATGGAACCCATCCAAGCACGCGATTGTTTCCGCACGGAGTCGATCGGTCGGCATTTCGCTCTGCGCGTAGGGGCCCCGCGCCGAGCGGCCATCGTGCTGTCGCCGGGTGCCGCGCCACCGCGGCCGGAGCGGTTCCCGAAAGTAGACTGGGCGGATGGCCTCCACCGACTACAACGCCCGTCACCTCTCCGTCCTCGAGGGTCTCGAGGCGGTCCGGAAGCGGCCCGGCATGTACATCGGATCGACCGACTCGCGCGGCCTCATGCACTGCCTCTGGGAGGTCATCGACAACTCCGTCGACGAGGCGCTGGCCGGGCACGGGACCGAGATCAGCGTGCTCCTGCACGCCGACGGCAGCGTCGAGGTGCGCGACCGCGCGCGCGGGATCCCGGTCGACATCGAGCCGAAGACGGGGCTCTCCGGAGTCGAGGTCGTGTTCACGAAGCTGCACGCGGGCGGCAAGTTCGGCTCGGGGTCCTACGCGGCGTCCGGCGGTCTGCACGGCGTCGGCGCCTCCGTGGTCAACGCGCTCTCGGAGCGCCTGGACGTCGAGGTCGACCGCAACGGCCGCACCTACCGGATGTCGTTCCACCGGGGGGAGCCCGGGCGCTTCGCCGACGCGGGCGAGCCCACCCCCGACGCTCCGTTCACGCCGTTCGAGAACGGGTCAGAGCTGACGGTCGTCGGGAAGGTCGCCAAGGGCGTCACCGGAACGCGCGTGAGGTACTGGGCCGACCGCCAGATCTTCACGAAGGGCGCCTCGTTCCAGACGGACGACCTGGTGACGCGGGCCCGGCAGACCGCGTTCCTCGTCCCCGGCCTGACGATCGACATCGTCGACGACCGGGCACACGAGCGCCGTGCCGAGATGTTCCGCTACGACGGCGGCATCTCGGAGTTCGTCGAGTTCCTCGCCCCCGACGCCCCCGTGACCGAGGTGCTGCGCCTCACCGGCTCCGGCACCTTCACCGAGACCGTGCCGGTGCTGACCCCCGGCGGCGCCATGGTGCCCACCGAGGTGGAGCGCACCTGCGAGGTCGACATCGCCCTGCGCTGGGGCACCGGCTACGAGACGGTGATGCGCAGCTTCGTGAACATCATCTCGACGCCCAAGGGCGGGACGCACCAGACCGGCTTCGAGCAGGGCCTGCTGAAGCTGCTCCGCTCCCAGGTGGAGGCGAACGCCCGCCGCCTCAAGGTCGGCTCGGACAAGCTCGAGAAGGACGACGTCCTCGCCGGGCTCAGCGCCGTGCTGACCGTGCGGCTCCCGGAGCCGCAGTTCGAAGGCCAGACGAAGGAGGTGCTGGGCACGCCCGCCGTCCGCGCGATCGTCGCCTCCACCATCGCCTCGACGCTGGGCGCGGTGTTCTCCTCGACGCGCCGCGAGGACAAGGCGCAGACCTCCCAGCTCCTCGAGAAGGTCGTCGCCGAGATGAAGTCGCGGATCTCGGCCCGCGCGCACAAGGAGACGCAGCGCCGCAAGAACGCGCTGGAGTCCTCCTCCCTTCCGGCGAAGCTGGTCGACTGCCGCAGCAGCGACGTCGAGAACAGCGAGCTCTTCATCGTCGAGGGCGACTCCGCCCTCGGTACCGCCAAGCTCGCCCGCAACAGCGAGTACCAGGCCCTGCTGCCGATCCGGGGGAAGATCCTCAACACGCAGAAGGCGAGCATCGCCGACATGCTCTCGAACGCCGAGTGCGCCTCGATGATCCAGGTGATCGGAGCCGGCTCCGGCCGCTCCTTCGACCTCTCGGCCGCCCGCTACGGGAAGATCATCCTGATGAGCGACGCCGACGTCGACGGCGCCCACATCCGGACCCTGCTGCTCACGCTCTTCTTCCGCTACATGCGGCCGCTCGTCGAGGCGGGGCGCGTCTTCGCCGCCGTGCCTCCGCTGCACAGGCTCGTGGTGATGAACGCGGGGAAGAAGCCGAACGAGACGATCTACACCTACTCCGAGAAGGAGCTGCAGAGCGTCCTCGCGGCCCTCGGCAAGGCGGGCCGCCGCTACCAGGACCCGATCCAGCGCTACAAGGGGCTCGGCGAGATGGACGCGGACCAGCTGGCCACGACGACCATGGACCGCTCCCGCCGCACCCTCCGCCGGGTGCGGGTCGCCGACGCCGAGAACGCCGGCCGGGTGTTCGAGCTGCTGATGGGCAACGACGTGGCGCCCCGCAAGGAGTTCATCGTCCGCGGGTCCGAGTCGCTGTCGCGGGACCGCATCGACGTCTGAGCCGCGGGGCTCAGAACACCTCGGGCGCCGCTCCGATCGTCGCGATCGGCGCCGCGAGGGCCACGCCGGAGCCGTCGCGCTTCATCCCGGAGTCGGGCAGCGCGGCCACCGAGCCGTCGGCCTCGAGGGCGTGCGCGGGACCGGGGCCGACCCACGCCACTCCGAGGGCGGTCTCTCCCTTGAGGAAGCGCTGCGCGCGGACTCCGCCGGTGGCCCTGCCCTTGGCGGGGAACTCCGAGAACGGCGAGACCTTCGCACTGCCGGTGTCGGTCCCCGAGAGGGCCCAGCTGTCGACGGCGACCGTCGCGACGACGGCCTCGTCCCGGTCCTCGGCGGCGACGACGGCGAAGTGCACGACGTCGTCGGTCTCGGCCAGCTTGACCCCGGCCATCCCCGCGGCCGTCCTGCCCTGAGGGCGGACGGCGGACGCGGAGAAGCGCAGCAGCTGGGCCTCGCCGGTGACGAAGACCAGCTCGTCCTCCTCCGCAGACGGAGCCGCGCCCACGACGGCGTCCTTCGGCTTCAGGGCGATGAGCTCGATGTCCGGGCGGTTGGGCAGCTCGCCCGGCGCGACGCGCTTGACGACGCCCTGCTGGGTGCCGAGCGCGATAGGCCGCTCGTCGTCGAGGGCGACGAGCGCGAGCACCCGCTCGTCCTTCGCCAGGTGCGGGAGGTAGTCGCTCATGCGCACGCCCGCGCCCAGCTGCACCGAGGAGGAGGGGACGGCGGGCACGTCGACCGGCGAGAAGCGGAGGAGCCGACCGGCGCTGGTGACCGCGCCGATCTCCGTCCGGCTGGTCGTGTCGAGCACGCTGAGGACGGCGTCGTGCTTCGAGCGGCGCGTGGCGCGCTCGGGGTGGGGAGCGGCCTCGGGGTCGCGGTCGACCCGCACCATGCGGCCGGTGGTGCTCAGCAGCACCCGGCAGGGCACGTCCGCGATCTCGAGCACCGCGGCGGCCTTCCGCCCGGTGGTGGCGACGGAGGGGCGCGCCTCGGTGAGCAGGGTGCGCCGCGGGGTGCCGAGGCGCTGGGCGACCTCGTCGAGCTCGTCCGAGACCAGCTCGTCGATCCGTGATCGGCTGGCGAGGAGGGCCTCGAGCTGGGCGATCTCGGCGAGGAGGGTGTCGCGCTCGGTCTCGAGCTCGATGCGCGAGAACTTCGTGAGGCGGCGGAGCTGGAGCTCGAGGATGTAGTCGGCCTGCAGGGTGCTGAGGTCGAAGACCTCGATCAGCCGGGCCCGCGCCGCCGCGGTGTCGTCGCTCCCGCGGATCAGCTGGATGACCTCGTCGATGTCGAGGATCGCGATGAGCAGGCCCTCGACCAGGTGCAGCCGCTCCTGGCGCTTGCGCAGTCGGTAGCGGGTCCGCCGGGTGACGACCTGCACCCGGTGGCCGATGTAGACCTGCAGCAGCTCCTTCAGGCCGAGGGTGCGCGGGCCGCCGTCGACCAGCGCGACGTTGTTGATCGAGAACGCGTCCTCGAGGGGCGTGTAGCGGTAGAGCTGCTCGAGGACGGCCTCGGGGCTGAAGCCGGTCTTGATCCCGATGACGAGCCGGAGGCCGTTGTCCCGGTCCGTCAGGTCGGTGACGTCCGAGATGCCGCTGAGCTTCTTGTTCTGGACGCCGTCCTTGATCTTGTCGATGACCTTCTCGGCGCCGACGAGGTAGGGCAGCTCGGTGACGACCAGGCCGGACTTGCGCGCGGTGATGCTCTCGACCGAGACGCGGGCGCGGGTCTTGAAGCCGCCCCGGCCGGTCGCATAGGCGTCGCGCACGCCGGCGAGGCCGACGATCGTGCCACCGCTCGGGAAGTCCGGTCCCGGGACGAACGACATCAGGTCGTCCAGGGACGCGTCGGGGTGGGCGATCAGGTGCCGAGCCGCCCCGATCACCTCCACGAGGTTGTGGGGCGCCATGTTCGTCGCCATGCCGACGGCGATGCCGCTGGCCCCGTTGACCAGCAGGTTCGGGAACGCGGAGGGGAGGACCTCGGGCTGGTCGTGCGAGTTGTCGTAGTTCGGGACGAAGTCGACGACGTCCTCGCCGAGGTGCTCGGTCATGGCCGTGGCGGCCGGCGCGAGGCGGGCCTCCGTGTAGCGGGCCGCGGCCGGGCCGTCGTCGAGGGAGCCGAAGTTGCCGTGCCCGTCGACGAGGGCGACCCTCATCGTGAACGGCTGGGCGAGGCGCACGAGGGAGTCGTAGATCGAGGCGTCGCCGTGCGGGTGCAGCTTGCCCATCACCTCGCCGACCACGCGGGCCGACTTCACGTGGCCGTGATCGGGCCGCAGCCCCATCTCGCTCATCATGTAGAGGATCCGGCGCTGCACCGGCTTGAGGCCGTCGCGGGCGTCGGGCAGGGCCCGCGAGTAGATGACCGAGTACGCGTACTCGAGGAAGGACCCCTCCATCTCGGCCGAGACGTCGACGTCCTCGATGCGCTCGGTGAGCGAGGATCCGGAGGAGGGGGCTGCAGCGTTCATGACTCGATTCGGTGGCGGGCGCGGGACGGCGGCGGGGGACTGCACCGCCCTGCGGCGCTCGACGGGACGGGCGGAGCGGAGACGGCGCCTCGCGGACGGGACCGGCCCTCCCGTTCACGCGGACGCTCCGCCGCACCGGCCCGGCGGGGACGGCGGCGCTGTGCGAAACTGGGCGCGATGACCCACATGCTACCGCCAGCCCCCGACGGGCGGCGGAGCCTCGCCGACGTCCTGCCGGGCGCCCTCGACGCGCTCCTGGGCCGCCCCGGCCTCTTCGGCTCGCCCCGCGTCGAGCGGATCGTGGTCGTCCTCGTCGACGGCCTGGGTGCCGCGAACCTCCGCCAGCGCGGGGGCCACTCGCGCACACTCGCTCCGGCCCTCAACCGCGGGACCACGCTCGTCTCGGGCTTCCCGACGACCACCGCGGCGGCCCTGGCGAGCCTGACGACGGGCCTGCGCCCGGGCGGGCACGGGATGGTCGGCTACCGCGTGCTCGACCGCGCCTCCGACCGCCTGGTCAACCAGCTCTCCGGCTGGGACGAGGGCATGGTGCCCGAGACGTGGCAGCCCCATCCCACGGTCTTCGAGCAGGCCTCGGCCGCCGGTGTCCGGGCCGGAGTGATCGGCCCCGCGCGGTACGCCCGCTCCGGTCTCACGCGGGCGATCCTGCGCGGCGCCGAGTACCACTCCGCCGGCGGCGTCGCCGAGCGCTTCACGGCGGCGCGCGCCCTGCTCGACGAGGGCGGCCGGCAGCTCGTGTACCTCTACGTCCCCGAGCTCGACCAGGCGGCGCACGCGCGCGGCTGGGAGTCGCCGGAGTGGACGGCAGCTCTCGAGCTCCTCGACGGCGAGGTCGGCGGAGCGGTCCGCGGGCTCTCCACCCGCGAGAGCATGCTCGTCACCGCCGACCACGGCATCGTGGACGTCCCGGCGTCCTCGCACGTGCTCGTCGAGCGGGGACCGCTGGTCGAGGGCGTCCGGCACCTCGGCGGAGAGCCCCGCTGCCTGCAGCTGCACCTCGAGCCGGGTGTGGACCCCGAGGAGGTGGCGCGGCGCTGGATCGAGGCGGAGGGCGCACGCGCCTGGGTCGCGACACGCGACGAGGTCGCTGCGAGCGGCTGGTTCGGCGAGGTCTCGCCGGTGGCGGCCGAGCGGATGGGCGACGTGTTCGTCGCGGCACGGAGGACCATCGCCTACTACGCGGCGGACGACTCCTCCGGCCGCTCGATGATCGGGCAGCACGGGTCGCTCACGCCGGAGGAGACGCAGGTGCCGCTCCTCCGCTTCGGCGCGCTGGCCTGAGCCGGGCCGAGGGCACGGGGGCACGGTCTGCCCGGCGGAGCCGCCCGCCCGCGGAGGGTCAGTCGTCGCTGCGCGCTCCGAAGACGATCTCGTCCCAGCTCGGCATCGACGCCCGCCCCCGGCGGAGGCTCCCGCGCACGCCCGACGGCTGCTCGGGGACCGGGGGAGCGGTGCGCGGCGGCTCCGGTGCCTTCTCGACGGGAGGAGCGGCCTCGGCCTCGGGCTCCGGCTCCTCGCGGACGCGGAGGCTCGAGGCGTGATCGCGCTCGCCCCGGCGGCGCCGCAGGGCGTCGAGCAGGTCGGCGGTGTCGTTGAGGTTGCGCTCGCGCTGCTCCGTCGTGCTCGTGACGGGGCGGGGGAGCGTCGAGATCGGGCGCGGGGTCTCGGAGAGGGCCGGCTGCGGCTCCGTGTCGGAGGGGCGGACGGCGGCCGGCCGGGCGTGCGGCATCGCGGCGGGGCGGCCTGCCGTGGGGTGGTCGGCCCGGGCGGAGCGGCTCGGCGCCTCCGCGGACTCCGGGTCGAAGCGCGTGGCGAGCTCGTCGACGGCGGCCGGGATGACGGCGCGCAGGCGCGGGATGAGGGTCGGCCGGATCTCGCCCTGCTGCGAGAGCGTGATCGCCTCGGAGGTCAGCGGCGACAGCAGCGCCTTCCGCGGGTCGAAGCGCCAGCGGGCGTCGTGGTCGATCTCGTCCGAGCGGAAGAGGAGCTTGACGACCCAGCCCTCCTCCTCCTTCCAGCTCGACCACTGCTCGCCCTCGGCGCCGAGCGATGCGAGGCGGTCGCGGATGACGTCGCCGAAGGGCGTGCCCTCCTCGAGGGGATCGGGGTCGGTGGTCGTGTAGACGCGCACGGCGAGAGCGGACGCGACGATGTGCTCGCGCTCAGCCGTGACGGGTCCCTCGAAGCGCTGGACGTAGCCCAGGTCGGCGCCCGTGAGCTCGGCGACCTCCTCGGCGGAGAGCCCGGAGCGGATGTGGGCCTGGATCTCGCGGGGGGAGACGCGCTTCTCGCGCGGCGGGAGGGTGTGGACCCGCGGCCGCAGCTGGCTCTGCAGCGTCTCGTCGATGCGGACCGAGAAGCGCTCGCCGCCCTCGGACACGAGGACGAGCGATCCGCCCTCGACGCCGATCACCTTCAGTTCCATCATCGTGGGGACCCTCCTTCTGGACGCGGACCGGGCAAGGATGCCACGCGCCCGGGCGATCGGCCGGGAATACCCCGGGCGGGTCGAAAGTTGGTGCGGAAGGAGGCGGGGCGAGCGGGTGTCAAGAGCCGTTCGAGGTGGTTTGCGAATCGATGCGTCGTGATGCACACTGACCCCGCCGATTTGTTGAACAGCAGAAATAAGAAGTGGATGGGAATGGCTACGGACTACGACGCCCCCCGCAAGACCGATGACGACTCCGAGTCGATCGAGGCCCTGAAGGAGCGAGTCCCCGACAAGATGTCCGGAGTCGTCGACGTCGATGACGCCGACAACCCGGGCGGATTCGAACTGCCCGGTGCCGATCTGTCCGACCTCGATCTGGACGTCGTGGTCCTTCCGCCTCAGGCGGACGAGTTCACGTGCGTGAGCTGCTTCCTCGTGAAGCACCGCTCGCAGATCGACCACGAGGAGAAGCTCGGACCGATCTGCCTGGAGTGCGCTGCTTAAGCGCCTCCCGGCTCCGAAGGACGACCGCTCCGTCGCCGTGATCCCCGGATCGCGGCGACGATGTCGTCCGGGCGGCGAGTGGAGACCAGCCAGTACGGCGTCGGGTCGGCCGGATCCTCGATCGGGACCCGCACCACCTCCTTCACCCAGCCGCGGATGACCAGGTACGCCCGCGCGTCCAGGCGCGTCCCGCGCTCGGCGAACGCCTGGTCCCCCGAGTAGGAGGACGGCTCGCCCACGAGGTCCAGCGGGATGTGCGCGCGGCCGGCGCGCAGCTCCCCCTCCGCCACCTCGATCACGGGGGAGAGCGCCAGCAGCGACAGCACGCAGCCCGCGTACAGAACGACCGCGACGATCACCCCCACCGCGAAGTCGATGGGCGCGAACACCAGGATGCTGGCGGGGATCACGAGGGCGGTGGCGACGAAGAGCCAGGGCGCGGGCCACAGCCTCTCTCGGTAGTACGGCATGACCCTATTGGATCAGACGTTTGGTCTACCCTCGTCACGTGCCTGCAACCGTCGACGTCCCGATCACCGCGGACCGGCTCCCCTCCTACGCCCGTCCGGGCGACGCGGGAGCCGATCTCCACTCGACGGAGGACGTGGTGCTCGCCCCCGGTGAGCGCGCCTCCGTCGGCACCGGGGTGGCCGTCGCCCTCCCGGAGGGCCACGCCGGCTTCGTCGTCCCCCGCAGCGGGCTGGCCTTCAGGCACGGCATCACCGTCGTCAACGCCCCCGGAACGATCGACGCGGGCTACCGCGGCGAGATCCGGGTGGCGCTGCTGAACACCGACAGCCGCGAGACGTACCGCGTCTCGGCGGGGGACCGGATCGCGCAGCTCGTGATCGTCCCCGTCGTCCAGGCGAGGTTCACGGCCGTCGACGAGCTTCCCGAGTCGGTCCGCGGCACGGGCGGCTTCGGATCCACCGGGTACGCCGCCGGCGCCCAGGAGACCAGAATCCACGAGGAGAGCGCATGAGCGACATCCAGTCCACGACCGGCGAGGCCGCCGAGCCCGTCCAGCAGGACTTCGAGAAGTCGGCGCCGGAGGACCGCGCGGAGGCCGGGCCCCTGGACGAGCGCGAGGCCAACCCGGTCCGCCCCTACATCGACCTCGGCGGGGTGAAGGTGCTTCCCCGCGAGGGCATGCACATCCGCCTCGAGGTCGAGGAGGGGACCAAGCGCGTCATCGCCGTCGGCCTCGACTACGCAGGGTCGACGCTGCAGGTGCAGCCCTTCTCCGCGCCGCGCTCCTCGGGCCTCTGGCACGAGATCCGCGGCCAGATCGCCGAGCAGATCGGCCGTCAGGGCGGATCGACGACGGAGCGCGACGGCGTCTTCGGTCCGGAGCTCGTCGCCGAGCTCCCGATCGCCGGCGGCCAGACCCGCGTCGCCCGGTTCGTCGGCGTCGACGGTCCGCGCTGGTTCCTCCGCGGCGTGATCGCCGGAGCCGGAGCCGTCGACGAGCAGGCGGCCGCCTCGGTCGAGGAGCTCTTCCGCAGCATCGTCGTGGTCCGCGGCAGCGGCCCGATGCCTCCGCGCGACCTGATCCCGCTGAAGGTGCCGACCGGCAGCCAGACCCAGCAGAGCGCGAGCTGACCGGCATGGAGCCGGTGCGGCCCGAGGACCCGGCCCGATCGGAGGAGCCGGTCCGGCCCGAGGTGGGCGACGCGATCGCGCAGGCCGCCCGCCGCTCGGGACTCGGCGCGGTCGCCGACGGCGAGCCGTTCGACGGGAAGGCGCTGCTGCGCACCATGGGCGGCGTCCGGGGGATCCTCGAGGCCGTCGTGCCCGGCATAGCCTTCGTCCTGCTCTACACGGTCACCTCGGAGCTGGTGCTCTCGCTTATCGCATCCGTCGGGCTCGCCGTGGCGTTCACGGTGGCGCGGGTGCTCGGCCGGACGCCGGTGATCCAGGCCGTCGGCGGACTGCTCGCCGTGGTGGTCTCGGCCGCACTGGCGCTGTTCACCGGGCGGGGCGTCGACAACTTCGCCCTGGGGCTGCTCACCAACCTCGTCTACGGGCTCGTCTTCCTCCTCTCCGTCGTCGTGCGCTGGCCCCTGATCGGCGTCGCCGCCGGCTTCCTGATGGGGGACGGCACCGCCTGGCGGTCCGATCGGCGCAAGCGCCGCCTCTTCGGCGCCCTGACCCTCGCGTGGGCGGGGCTCTTCCTCCTGCGCCTGGCCGTGCAGTACCCGCTGTTCCTCGCCGAGGACACCACGGCGCTGGGCATCTGGAAGCTGGCGCTGGGCCTGCCCCTGTACGCGCCGCTGCTGGTGCTCACCGTGCTCGCCGTCCGGGCCGAGTACCGCGGAGCCGGCGAGCGCGCCGATGCGGGCGATGCTCCGGATCGTGCGTAGAATTGTCTCGACGTCGAGATAAATAGCGCTCGCCTCCCCGCACCGTCGCGTCGAGGTCGACCGGGCGCCTCGGCGTCGAGGAGTTAGGTCCTCCTTGGTGGCAGGCCGCTGTGCGCGGTCGTCAAGATGAGGACGGAGAGCGGCTCCGCCCGTCGGCGGACGCTGCAGTCAGCGAAGGAGAGGGCGACGTGTCCGCGGTAGACAGCTTTGGATCGAAAGACACCCTGAAGGTCGGCTCGACCGACTACGAGGTGTTCCGCATCGACCGGGTCCCCGGTCACGAGAAGCTCCCGTTCAGCCTCAAGGTGCTGCTCGAGAACCTCCTGCGCACGGAGGACGGCGCGAACATCACCGCCGACCACATCCGCGCCCTCGGCGAGTGGGTCCCGGAGTCGGAGCCCGACACCGAGATCCAGTTCACGCCGGCCCGCGTGGTCATGCAGGACTTCACCGGCGTGCCCTGCATCGTCGACCTCGCCACGATGCGCGAGGCCGTCGCTGCCCTGGGCGGCGACGCGAACCGGATCAACCCGCTCGCGCCCGCCGAGATGGTCATCGACCACTCCGTCATCGCCGACCTCTTCGGCACCGAGGACGCGCTCGAGCGCAACGTCGAGCTCGAGTACGAGCGCAACGGCGAGCGGTACCAGTTCCTCCGCTGGGGCCAGACCGCCTTCGACGACTTCAAGGTCGTCCCGCCCGGAACCGGCATCGTGCACCAGGTCAACATCGAGTACCTGGCCCGCGTCACCATGACCCGCGAGGTGGGCGGCGCGCTGCGCGCCTACCCCGACACCTGCGTCGGCACCGACTCGCACACGACGATGGTCAACGGCCTCGGCGTGCTCGGCTGGGGCGTCGGCGGCATCGAGGCCGAGGCCGCGATGCTCGGCCAGCCCGTCTCGATGCTCATCCCGAAGGTCGTCGGGTTCAAGCTCACCGGCTCGATCCCGACCGGCGTGACCGCGACGGACGTCGTGCTCACCATCACGCAGATGCTGCGCAAGCACGGCGTGGTCGGCAAGTTCGTCGAGTTCTACGGGGCCGGCGTCGCCGCGGTTCCGCTCGCGAACCGCGCCACCATCGGCAACATGAGCCCTGAGTTCGGCTCCACCGCCGCGATGTTCCCCATCGACGACGTGACCCTCGACTACCTGCGCCTCACCGGCCGCAGCGACGAGCAGATCGCCCTCGTCGAGCAGTACTCCAAGCTGCAGAAGCTCTGGCACGACCCCGCGGTCGAGCCGGTCTTCAGCGAGTACCTCGAGCTCGACCTCGGCACCGTCGTCCCCTCGATCGCCGGCCCGAAGCGCCCGCAGGACCGGATCGAGCTCTCGTCCGCCAAGACGCAGTTCGAGTCGGACCTCACCAACTACGCGGACGTCTCGCACGACATCGTCGACCTGACCATCGCGGAGTCGTTCCCCGCCTCCGACCCCGGAGAGCTGCAGCCGCAGGACGAGCACAGCAGCCACGAGCACACCCACCGCTCGCACGCGCCGGCGACCGCCTCCAAGCCGACCACGGTCGAGCTCGGCGAGGGCGGGACCTTCACCATCGACCACGGCGCCGTCGCGATCGCGGCGATCACCTCGTGCACCAACACGTCGAACCCGTCCGTCATGCTCGCGGCCGGACTGCTGGCCCGCAACGCGGCGCAGAAGGGCCTGAAGGCCAAGCCGTGGGTGAAGACCACGCTGGCACCCGGGTCGAAGGTCGTCACCGACTACTACGAGAAGGCCGGCCTGACCGAGTCTCTCGAGGCGCTCGGCTTCTACACGGTCGGCTACGGCTGCACGACCTGCATCGGCAACTCCGGCCCGCTGCTCGAGGAGATCTCGGCCGCGGTGCAGGACAACGACCTCGCCGTGACTGCCGTGCTCTCGGGCAACCGCAACTTCGAGGGCCGCATCAACCCGGACGTGAAGATGAACTACCTGGCGAGCCCCCCGCTCGTCATCGCCTACGCGCTCGCCGGCTCGATGAACTTCGACTTCGAGGTCGACGCGCTCGGCACCGACTCCGACGGCAAGGACGTGTTCCTCAAGGACATCTGGCCCGACGCGGCCGAGGTGCAGGCGACGATCGACTCGTCGATCGACAAGTCGATGTTCGACACGCAGTATGCGGGCGTGTTCGACGGCGACGAGCGCTGGCGCGCGCTGCAGACCCCCGAGGGCTCGATCTTCGAGTGGGACGAGTCGTCGACCTACGTGCGGAAGCCCCCGTACTTCGACGGCATGACGATGGAGACGACCCCGGTCACCGACATCGCCGGTGCCCGCGTGCTCGCCAAGCTCGGCGACTCCGTCACGACCGACCACATCAGCCCCGCCGGCTCGATCAAGGCCGACAGCCCCGCCGGCCGCTACCTCGACGAGCACGGCATCGACCGCAAGGACTACAACTCCTACGGCTCGCGCCGCGGCAACCACGAGGTGATGATCCGCGGCACGTTCGCGAACATCCGCCTGCGCAACCAGCTGCTCGACGGCGTGGAGGGCGGCTACACCCGCGACTTCACTCAGCCGGACGCCCCGCAGTCGTTCATCTACGACGCGTCGCAGAACTACCAGTCCGAGGGCACCCCGCTCGTCATCCTGGGCGGCAAGGAGTACGGCTCCGGCTCGTCGCGCGACTGGGCGGCCAAGGGCACGAGCCTGCTGGGCGTCAAGGCGGTCATCGTCGAGAGCTTCGAGCGGATCCACCGCTCGAACCTCATCGGCATGGGCGTCGTCCCGCTGCAGTTCCCCGCGGGCGAGAGCTGGGAGTCGCTGGGCCTGGACGGCACCGAGTCGATCAGCATCTCGGGCATCGAGGAGCTGAACGAGGGCGTGACCCCCAAGACGGTCCACGTCGTCGCCGAGCCGACCGAGCACTCGGCCGAGGGCAAGCAGACCGTCGAGTTCGACGCGGTCGTCCGCATCGACACCCCCGGTGAGGCGGACTACTACCGCAACGGCGGCATCCTGCAGTACGTGCTGCGCTCGCTCGTCTAGATCAGCCGCAGAACGTGTGCGCCTTCCCTGCGGGGGAGGCGCACACGCGTTCCCGGGGGCCCCGTGCGTAGACTCGGGAGACGTCCCCACCTCGTTCACGACCCCGGAAGGCGGCGCGCATGGCTGTTCTCGAGACCATCGGCGGTCCTCGCGATCTCGATCGCCTGACCGCGGCCGAGCTCGAGACGCTGGCGCAGGAGATCCGCGACTTCCTCGTGCGCGAGGTCTCGAAGACCGGGGGCCACCTGGGCCCGAACCTCGGCGTCGTCGAGACGACCATCGCGATCCACCGGGTCTTCGACTCGCCGCACGACGCGATCGTGTTCGACACCGGCCACCAGTCCTACGTCCACAAGCTGCTCACCGGTCGCCAGGACTTCTCGAAGCTCCGGCAGCGCGGCGGCCTCGCCGGCTACCCGCAGCGGAGGGAGTCGCCGCACGACATCGTCGAGAGCTCGCACGCCTCCAGCTCGCTGTCCTGGGCGGACGGCATCTCCCGCGCCTTCACGATGACCGGCCAGACCGACCGCCACGTCGTCGCGGTCGTGGGCGACGGCGCCCTCACCGGCGGCATGACCTGGGAGGCGCTGAACAACATCAGCGACGACAACTCCCGCGGGCTGGTCATCGTGGTCAACGACAACGGGCGCTCCTACGCCCCGACCATCGGCGGCATGGCCCGCTTCCTCAACGGCGTCCGCACGCGGCCGACCTACCGCACGATGCACCGCGGCTCCCGGGCCGTCTCGGAGCGGCTGGGCGGCCCCGCCGCCGCCGTCTACCGCGGCGTGCGCGGCGGCCTCCACGGCTTCCTCAGCCGCTTCATCAACAACGAGGCGCTCTACTCCAACCTCGACATCAAGTACCTGGGGCCGATCGACGGACACGACCTGACAGCGATGGAGGAGGCACTCCAGCAGGCGAAGGACTACGGCCAGCCGGTCATCGTGCACGCGATCACCCAGAAGGGCAAGGGCTTCGGTCCGGCCGTGCACGACCTCGCCGACCAGTTCCACGCCGTCGGGCAGATCGACCCCGAGACGGGCGAGCCGCTGAGCGCGGCCGGGGCCCGCTCGTGGACCTCGGTGTTCGCCGAGGAGATCGTCACGCTGGCCGACGAGGACCCGACGATCGTCGGCATCACGGCCGCCATGCTCCGGCCCGTCGGTCTCGACCGCCTCGCCGAGAAGTACCCGGAGCGCGTCTTCGACGTCGGCATCGCGGAGCAGCACGCCGTGACCTCGGCCGCCGGTCTCGCGTTCGGAGGGCTGCATCCGGTCGTCGCGCTGTACGCCACCTTCGTGAACCGCGCCTTCGACCAGGTGCTGATGGACGTCGCGCTGCACCGCGCGGGCGTCACCTTCGTGCTGGACCGCGCCGGAGTCACCGGACCCGACGGTCCGAGCCACCACGGCATGTGGGATCTGGCGATCCTGCAGGTCGTCCCGAACATCCGCCTCGCCGCTCCGCGCGACTCCATGCGCCTGCGCGAGGAGCTGCGCGAGGCCGTCGGCGTCACCGACGCGCCGACCGTGGTGCGCTTCTCGAAGGGGAGCGTCGGCGACGAGATCGACGCCGTCGAGCGCCTCGGCGACGGGGTCGACGTGCTCGCCCGCACCGAGCGCAAGGACGTGCTGCTGGTCACGGTCGGGCCGATGGCCGCGATGGGTCTCGAGGTCGCCCAGCGGCTCGCGGCCCAGGGCATCGGAGCCACCGTCGTCGACCCCCGCTGGGTCGTGCCCGTGCCGACCAGCATCATCGAGCTCGCCCGCGAGCACCGCATCGTCGTCTCGATCGAGGACGGGGTGCGCGTCGGCGGGATCGGCACACGCATCCGCCAGGACCTGCGCGAGGCCGGCGTGGACACCGCGGTGACCGAGCTCGGGCTGCCCGACCAGTTCCTCGACCACGCCAAGCGCGAGGAGATCCTCGAGGACGTCGGGCTCACTCCCCAGCACATCGCCCGCGACGTCGTCGCGCAGGTGCTGGGCAGCAAGATCCCGGTCGCCCGCCCGCTCCCGGACGAGGTCGAGGCCCGGGACGACGCCCGCAGCGACTGATCGTCCGTCGGGACCCGTGCCGCAGGCGACGCGCGGAAGGGGCGCCGGATCCGATCCGGCGCCCCTTCCGCGTCACTGCACTCGGCCTCAGTCGACGCCGCGGATGGCGGGGTGGTGGAACGTGTCCCCGAACGCCCGCTCGCTCGCGCCGACCCGGTCGAGGTAGGGCGTGAGCCCGCCCATCTGGAACGGGTAGCCCGCGCCCAGGATCAGGCAGAGGTCGATGTCCTCGGCGGCGTGCACGACGTCGTCGTCCAGCATCCGCTTGACCTCGTCCGCGAGACCCGTCTCGACGCGCAGCCGCAGCTGCTCGGCCGTCATCGGCTCCGTGCCGCCGGCGACGATCGCGACAGCGCGCTTGTCGACGCCCTTCACCCGCCCCTTCGCGTCTCGCTCGAAGACGTGGCCGAGCTCGGCGAGGCGGTGCAGGTTGGGGCTGTCGAAGAAGCGGTCGGGGAACGCGGCGTGGTGGGTGTCGAGCACGTGCGCGCCGACCTTGAGGCCCACCAGCTCGAGCAGCTCGAACGGCGTCATCGGCAGGCCGAACGGAGCCAGCGACTGCTCGACGATCTCGAAGGGAGTGCCCGTGTCGACCGCGTGCATCGCCTCGCCCAGGACCTTCGCCAGCACGCGGTTCACCACGAAGCCCGGCGTGTCTCGCGTGATGACGGCGTTCTTCTTGAGCTTCGCGGCGGTGACCATCGCCGTCGAGAGGGTCTCGTCGTCGGTGTGCGGTGTCCGGACCACCTCGATCAGCGGCATGACCGCGACCGGGTTGAAGAAGTGGAAGCCGACGAGGCGCTCCGGGTGCGCCAGCCGCTCGCCGATGCGCTCGACGGAGAGGGACGAGGTGTTGGTCGCGAGCACCGCCGTGGGCGAGACGTAGCGCTCGATGTCGGCGAACACCTCCTGCTTCACCGACAGCTCCTCGAAGACCGCCTCGATCACCCAGTCGGCGTCGGCGAAGTCGGAGCGGTCGGTCGTGCCGGTGATCAGCGCGCGGAGGCGGTTCGCGTCGTCGGGGGAGACGCGTCCCTTCGCCAGCAGCGCGTCGATCTCGGCGCGGATGCCCGCGACGCCCTTGTCGACCCGCTCCTGGTCGAGGTCGGTGATGACCACCGGCACCTGGAGGCGGCGGAGGAAGAGCAACGCGAACTGCGAGGCCATGAGGCCCGCGCCGACGACCCCGACCTTGGTGACGGGCTTGGCCAGCGCCCTGTCGGGCGCTCCCGCGGGACGCTTGGCGCGCTTCTGCACCAGATCGAACGCGTAGATGCTCGCACGGAACTGGTCGCCCGAGATCAGGTCGGCCAGCGCCTCGTCCTCGGCGGCGAAGCCCTCCTCGCGCGTGGTGTTCTTCGCGGCCTTGAGCAGCTCCAGCGCGCGGTACGGAGACGCCGCGACCGTGCCGATCCGCGACTCCAGCTGCTTGCGCGCGATCGAGATCGCGACGTCCCACTTGACCAGCCGCTCCAGCTTGCCGGGCGCGTTCGGCCGCTCCACCTTCACGGAGCCGCCGATCACGCCGTCGGCCCAGCGGAGCGAGTCCTCGAGGAAGGCGGCGGGCGGGAAGATCGCGTCGGCGATGCCGAGGTCGAACACCTCCTGGCCCTTGAGCGTGCGGTTGTTCTTGAGCGGGTTCTCGACGACGACCTTGAGGGCGTTCTCGATGCCGATCAGGTTCGGCAGGAGCCACGCGCCGCCCCAGCCGGGGATGATGCCGAGGAAGACCTCGGGGAGCCCGAGCGCGGGGATGGAGGAGTCGACCGTGCGGTAGTCGGCGTTCAGGCCGATCTCGGTGCCGCCGCCCAGGGCGAGGCCGTTGATGAAGGCGAAGGACGGCACGCCCAGCTCGGCCAGCATCCCCAGCGTGCGGTGGCCCAGGCGCGCCAGCTGGCGGCCGAGCTCACGGCTCGGGACGGCCCCGACCTTGCTGAGGTCGGCTCCCGCGGCGAGGATGAACGGCTTGCCGGTGATGCCGACCGCCTGGATCTCGCCGCGCGAGGCGCGCTCCTTCTGCGTCAGGAGGACGTCCGCCAGCTCGAAGAGCGACGCCGGCCCGAAGGTGTTGGGGCGGGTGTGGTCGCGGTCGTTGTCGAGCGTGATCAGGGCGAGCGCGCGGCCGCTGGGCAGCGGCACGTCGCGGACGTAGGAGTGGGTGACGACCTCGCCCTCGGCGAGGTCCACGAGGTTCTCGAATCCGTCGAGCATGGGTCAGCGTCCCTTCCGTCGTCCGCGCTTGCCGTCGTAGTGCGGGTTCTCCCAGATCACCGTGCCGCCCTGGCCGAGGCCGACGCAGAGGGCCGTCACGCCGAAGCGGACCTCGGGGTGCGACTCGAACTGCCGGGCCAGCTGGATCATCAGCCGGACCCCGGAGGAGGCGAGCGGGTGGCCGATCGCGATCGCTCCGCCGTACTCGTTGACGCGCGGGTCGTCGTCGTCGAGGCCGAAGTGGTCGAGGAAGGAGAGCACCTGCACGGCGAACGCCTCGTTGAGCTCGAAGAGCCCGATGTCCTCGATGCCCAGGCCCGCCTTGCGGAGCGCCTTCTCGGTCGAGGGGACCGGGCCGATGCCCATGATCTCAGGCTCGACGCCGGCGTACGCGAAGCTCACCATCCGCATCTTCGCGGACAGGCCCAGCTCCTGCGCGGCCTCGGCGCCGGCCAGGAGCGACACCGTCGCCCCGTCGTTGAGGCCGGAGGAGTTGCCCGCGGTCACCCGGCCGTGGGGGCGGAACGGGGTCCGCAGGCCCGCGAGGCCCTCGAGGGTCGTCTCAGGGCGCGGTGCCTCATCGGCGGTCGCGAGGCCCCAGCCCGCGGCACTGCGCGTGGCGACGGGGACGAGGTCCGGCTGGATGCTGCCGGCGGCGTACGCGGCGGCGAGCTTCTGCTGGCTCCGCAGGGCGTAGTGGTCGGCGCGCTCCTTCGTCAGGTGCGGGAAGCGGTCGTGGATCCGCTCCGCCGTGCGGCCCATGTTGAGCGCGTCCTCGCCGACGAGGCGCTCCGAGAGGAAGCGCGGGTTGGGGTCGGCGCCGAAGCCCATCGGGTGCCGGCCCATGTGCTCCACGCCGCCGGCGAGGACCACGTCGTAGGCGCCGAACGCGATGCCGCCCGCGGTCGCGGTGACCGAGGTCATCGCTCCGGCGCACATGCGGTCGATGGCGAAGCCGGGCACCGACTTCGGCAGCCCTGCGAGCAGCGCCGCCGTGCGGCCGAGGGTCAGGCCCTGGTCGCCCTGCTGGGTGGTGGCGGCGATCGCCACCTCGTCCACCCGCTCCTTCGGCAGCGCGCCGTTCCGCTCCAGCAGACCGATCATCGCCTTGACGACGAGGTCGTCGGCTCGGGTCTGCCAGTACATGCCCTTCTCGCCGGCACGCCCGAACGGAGTACGGACTCCGTCGACGAACACGACTTCGGATCTCTCGGCCACAATGCCTCCCAGGAACTCACGGTCGCCGTCGATCGTAGGAACCGGCACCGCGCAGCCGGAATCCTTTGCCGCTTCCTACGAAGGGGTTTCGGTGCCCTCGGCCGGCGCTTGGGCCGCTTCGACAAACGCGGTGGCGATCGAGCCCGATGTGGCCTCGACCTGCCAGGCGCGGGCGCCGGCACGGGTGAGCTCCGCGGCGACCGACTCCGCGGTCAGCGGCTCGGGCGGGTTCCAGGCCACCCGGCGCAGCAGCTCCGGCGTGAGCAGGTTCTCGACCGGGAGCGAGAGCAGCTCGGCGATCTCGGTGACCACGGCGCGTCCCGCCTTCAGGCGCGCGTCGGCGGCCGGGTTGCGATCGCCCCACGCGCGGGGAGGGGGGAGCGTGTCGGCGGCCGGGCGGGTCGGGCTCGGCAGGTCCTCGGTCGTCGTCCCGCGCTCGATCGCGGCCCACCAGCGCTCGACCTCGCCGCGGCTGGCGCGGCCGGTGAAGTCGCGGCGGCCCGAGAGCTGGCCGATGCTGGTCGGGATGTTGCGGGCGACCGCGATGATCGAGGAGTCGGGGATCAGGCGGCCGGGAGCGATGTCGCGCTCGCGGGCGAACGCGTCCCGGGCCAGCCAGAGCTCGCGCGCCACGGCGAGGGGGCGCGGGCCGCGGAGCGAGTGCATGCCGGAGAGGCGGCGCCACGGATCCGGCGGGACCACCTTCGGGGCGCGCGCGAGCGTCGCCTCGAACTCCTCGCGGGCGATGCGCGTCTTCCGCGCGGCGATGAGCATCTCCTCCATGCGGTCGCGGAGGTCGACGAGGAGCTCCACGTCCTTCGCGGCGTAGACGAGCCAGCTCTGGGGGAGGGGGCGGGTCGACCAGTCGGCGGCCGAGTGCTCCTTGGCCAGGTGGATGCCGAGGAGGTCCTCGACGACGGCGCCGAGGCCCACCTTGGGCAGTCCGAGGAGCCGGGCGGCGAGCTCGGTGTCGAAGATCCGCACCGGGTCCAGGCCCACCTCGCGCAGGCAGGCGAGATCCTGGCTGGCGGCGTGGAGGACCCACTCCTCCTGCCCGATGACCGCCTGCAGGGCGTCCATCCGGCCGATGGCGGGGGGATCGAAGAGGAACGCGCCGGCGCCGCGCCGGTAGACCTGGATCAGGTACGCGCGCTGCGAGTAGGTGAAGCCCGAGGCGCGCTCGGCGTCGACGGCGACGGGGCCCTCGCCGGCGGCGAGGGCGTCGACCGCGGCGAGGAACTCGTCGGGCGTGGAGAGGACACGGTAATCAGTCACGGTTGTTCCGTCGGAAGGCGAGCGGGGTCACACCGTCGCTCGATACGGGCGGGAGACCCGCGAGCATGCACAACAGCTCCCCCCACCCTTCCACGTGAGCGGCGAGCTGCGCATCATCCGGGCTCCAGGAGGCGCGGATCTCGATCTGCGCACCGTCCCCCTGAGCGGCCAGCTCGCCGAAGCCGGTGGAGAGCACCTTGGTCGCCGTGCCGGACGCGGCGGAATAGGAGGCGCCCCGCGCCCCGAGGGCGTCGATGAGCCAGGACCAGGCGACCTCGGCGAGGAACGGATCGGTGCCGATCTCGACCTCGAGCGGGGCCTGGGCGAAGCAGACGACACGGAAGGGGCCGCCCCACTGCTCGGGCTCCTCGGGGTCGTAGAGCAGGATGAAGCGCCCCGTGCCCAGCTCGGAGTCGCGTCCGTGCGCGTGCGGCGCGACGTCGCCCGACAGGGCGAGGGCCCAGGGCGCGAGACCCGACGGCGAGGCGATCTCGGACACGGTGAGCTCGGCGCGCGTGGCAGCGGCGCGGATCGACTCCGTCGCGACCCGGAACTCCTCGGGGAGCTGGGACGACGCTGGGAATTCGGGCACGATCGCAGACTAGGGTTCCGACGCGCCCGGGACGCGGAGGCACGCCGAGTGGGCGGCTCTCAGCGCGTGCGGCTCCAGCGGGCGTAGACGGCCCCGGAATCGTCCGCGGCCAGCAGCGTCAGGGAGTAGGCGTCGTCGACGACGGCCGTGCCCGTCGCGACCGGGAGGCCCGGCAGGACGACGCGCGGCGAGGTGGTGAGGCACAGCTCGTCGACCCGGCCCGAGGCGAGGAACTGGCCCGAGAGCGAGGCGCCGCCCTCGCAGACGACGCGGTGCAGGCCGAGCCCGGCGAGAGCCTCCAGGAGCTCGTCGACGCCGATCCGCTCCGAGGAGGACGGGACCGGGACGACCTCGACGCCGGCGGGGAGCCCCTCCACCGCGCCGCGCGACTCCGGCACCAGCAGCAGGACCCGGGAGCCCTCCTGCAGCTCCAGGCGGTGCCCGGCGAGATCGCCCGTGGCGGAGACGACGGCGAGCGGGACCCGCCGGGGGACGCGGTAGCCCTCGGCGCGGACGCTGGCGGCTCCGACGAGGACGACGTCAGCCTGCTCGCGGACCACTCCGAGGATCGTGCGGTCGACGCGGTTGGTGAGCGTCTCGCTGGTGCCGTCGGAGCCGGTGCTGGAGCCGGTGACGCTCGCGATCATGTTCAGGCGCACGCGCACCGCCTCGTCGGGACGCCAGGCGTCCGCGACCGCCGCTCGCGCGCCCTCCTCTCCGATCACGATCGGCGGACCGGCGGGGACGAGCGGCCGGAGGATCATGCGGCCAGGTGCGCGCGGACCTGCCGCTTGGTGCGGCCGAGCAGCGCGGTCATGCCGCGCAGGCGCAGCGGCGAGACCGCCTCCGAGAGGCCGATGGTCTGCGGGAAGTCGTCGGGGACGGCGAGCACCTGCTCGGGGGTGAGTCCGGCCAGGCCCTGCGCCAGGATCGACGCGAAGCCGCGCGTCGTGGGCGCCTCGCGGGGAGCAGTGGCGTGCAGGTGCACGATCCCGCCGTCGACGTCGACGACGATGAAGACCGGCGCCTGGCACTCCTCCACGCGCTCGAAGAGGTCCGGGTGGTCGCGGTAGCGCTCGGGCAGGTCGGGGAGCTCGTTCGAGAACTCGAGCAGGAGCTGCAGGCGCTCCGGCTTCTCGAGGGCGAGGAACTCCTCGCGGATGTCGCGCAGAGCGTCGGGGAGCGTGGTGTCGGTCATCCGGTCCAGTGTCTCATCGGGGGAGGGGCGGCGGGCGGTCGCAGCGGAGGCCGGGAGCCCGGATCCGGCCCGTCGACGGGCGGATCGGCGCTCCCGGCCTCCGTCGTGACGCGTCAGCGGGCCGCGGGGGCCTCGCCGGGCTCGGCGCCCTGCACGATCGGGACGCGGACGGCGCTGCCCCACTCGGTCCAGGAGCCGTCGTAGTTGCGGACGCCCTCGAAGCCGAGGAGGTGGGTCAGCACGAACCAGGTGTGGGCGGAGCGCTCGCCGATCCGGCAGTAGGCGATGACGGAGTCGCCGTCCTTCAGCCCCGCGCCCTCGCGGTAGATGCCGTTCAGCTCGTCGAGGGGGCGGAAGGTGCCGTCCTCGGCGGCGGCCCTGCCCCAGGGCACGTTCTGCGCGCTGGGGATGTGACCGGCGCGCAGGGCGCCCTCCTCCGGGTAGGCCGGCGCCGTGGTGCGCTGCCCGGTGAACTCCTCCGGGGAGCGGACGTCGATCAGCGGGTTGCCGAAGTGCGCGAGGACGTCGTCCTTGAAGGCGCGGATCTCGGCATCGCTGCGCTCGACGACCGGGTACTCGGCGGGCTCCGGGGAGGAGGCGTCCGTGGTCGTCGGGCGGCCCTCCGCGAGCCACTTGTCGCGGCCGCCGTCGAGCAGACGGACGTCCTCGTGGCCGAAGAGGGTGAAGACCCAGAGCGCGTAGGCGGCCCACCAGTTGTTCTTGTCGCCGTAGACGACGACGGTGGTGTCGCGGGCGATGCCCTTGCCGCCGACGAGCGCGGCGAACGCGGCCCCGTCGATGTAGTCGCGCTGCACCGGGTCGTTGAGGTCGGTGTGCCAGTCGATCTTGACGGAGCCGGGGATGTGACCGGTCTCGTAGAGCAGGACGTCCTCGTCGGACTCGACGACGACGAGACCGGGAGTGCCGAGGCGCTGCTCGAGCCAGTCGGCGCTGACGAGCCGTTCGGGGTGCGCGTAGGAGGCGAACTTCGGCGACGGATCGGTTTCGACGGACAAGGAGGACCTCCAGGATGGTGCGCGGAGCGCGGGCGTGATTCCACGGCGGGCTACGCTGGAGCCCGCCCTTCAGCGACAGTACGCGTCCGCGGACGACGCCGCACGGAGGGCGCCGTAAGAGTTCGACACAGAACCGCGGCGGCTCCGTGCCCGGTGCGGCCGCCGCCACTGAGCGCACGGACCCCCGCCGTGCGCAGGATGCGAGACGCGAGTGAGCCCCGACGACGTCCGATCGACGAGCAGCCTGACCGCCCGCTCGCCCCAGATCAGCGGGCACGAGATCGCGTCGACGCTGGTGCCCCCGCGCCAGTTCGAGGGCGCCACCTTCGAGAGCTACCGTCCCGACCCGGAGTACCCCTCGCAGGCCGACGCGGTGGAGGCTCTCCGCGCGTTCGCCGCCGGCGGCGGATCCAAGGGCGGCGGAGGCGGCTTCCTGGGCTTCGGCCGGAAGAAGGCCCCCGCGGTCAAGCCGGGCGTGTACCTCGACGGCGGCTTCGGCGTCGGCAAGACCCATCTGCTCGCGGCGATCTGGCACGCGGTGCCGGGCCGCACCTACTTCGGGACGTTCATCGAGTACACCGCGCTCGTCGGCGCGCTCGGCTACGCGGCGACCGTCTCGCTCCTCAAGGGCTCGGCGCTGCTGTGCATCGACGAGTTCGAGCTGGACGACCCGGGCGACACGATGCTGATGACGCGGCTCCTCGGCGAGCTCGTCGCCTCCGGGACCCGCATCGCCGCGACCTCGAACACCCCGCCCAACGCTCTGGGCGAGGGGCGCTTCGCCGCGGCGGACTTCCTCCGCGAGATCCAGTCGATGGCCGCCCACTTCGAGACGATGCGGATCGACGGCACCGACTACCGGCGCCGCGACATCGAGGGCCACGCCGTGGTGCGCACCGACGGGGAGATCGACGCTCTCGTCGCGGCCGCCCCCGCCGGCTCCGTCGTCACCGACGACCCGTTCGCGGACGCCGTGCACCACCTGGGCACCGTGCACCCCTCCCGCTACATCAAGGTGATCGACGGCGTCGACACCATCGTGCTCCGGGGCGTCACCGCTCTGACCGACCAGACCGACGCCCTGCGCCTCGTGGCCTTCATCGACCGGGTCTACGACGCGCAGATCCCGGTCCTCGCCTCCGGGACGCCCCTCGACGAGGTCTTCGGCGGCGACATGCTGAGCGGCGGCTACCGCAAGAAGTACCTGCGGTCGATGTCGCGGCTCATCGCGCTCACCTCGATGGCGCCCCGCTCCTAGGGGCGGATCCGCTCTCCTCCCGGTGTTCCCGGGGTCGTCGTCGTGCCGTCCGCCAGCGCCCCGTAACGCGCTTTTTACACAGGGGCCTCGGCCGTAACCTCCGCGAAACGCGGTGCCTCACGGGACGAAACCTCGCGCCACCAGACTGTCGGCTACCCGAGGTGACCCGACACCCGCGTGTCTCCAGGCCGTGCTCCGACGCAGCGTCCTCGCTCCGGGCTTTTCTCTGCACACTCACGAGAGGTTCAACAATGGATCAAGGCAATACCGCGTTCCTGCTCATCGCAGCCGCGCTGGTCCTGCTCATGACCCCCGGGCTCGCCTTCTTCTACGGCGGCCTGGTGCGTGCGAAGAGCGTCATCAGCATGATGATGCTCAGCTTCGGAGCCATGGGCCTCATCGGGGTCCTCTGGGTCCTGTACGGCTACGCGATCGCGTTCGGCAACGGCCCGTCCGGCCCCGCAGGGACCGACACCTTCGTCGGCATCGACGGCGTCCTCGGCATCGACACCGCCCAGATCGGCCTGCAGGGCATCTACAACGACGCGCTCGGCGAGCAGACGTCGGCCTACCCGACGCTGGCCTTCGCCGCGTTCCAGGCGACGTTCGCGATCATCACCGTCGCGCTCATCTCCGGCGCCATCGCGGACCGCGCGAAGTTCGGCGCCTGGATGGTCTTCGCCGGTGTCTGGGCCACCGTCGTCTACTTCCCGGTCGCCTCGTGGGTCTTCAACTTCACCCTCGGCGACGACGCCACCGTCGTCGACGGCGGCTGGATCGCCTACGGCGTCGGCGCGATCGACTTCGCGGGCGGCACCGCCGTCCACATCAACGCCGGAGCGGCGGCCCTCGCCCTCGCCCTGGTGCTCGGCAAGCGCGTCAACTTCACCAAGGGCGCGCACCAGCCGCACAACCCGCCGTTCGTGCTCCTGGGCGCCGGACTCCTGTGGTTCGGCTGGTTCGGCTTCAACGCCGGCTCCGAGCTCGCCGCCGACGGCATCGCGGCCGTCGCCTTCCTGAACACCATCGCCGCTCCGGCCGCCGCGATCCTCGGCTGGCTCGTCGTCGAGAAGATCAAGGACGGCAAGCCCACCTCGATCGGCGCCGCCTCGGGCGCGGTCGCGGGCCTCGTCGCGATCACCCCGGCGTGCGCCAGCCTGTCGCCGTTCTGGGCGATCGTCCTGGGCGTCATCACCGGCGCCGTCTGCGCCCTGGCGATCGACCTCAAGTACCGCCTCGGCTACGACGACTCGCTCGACGTGGTCGGCGTGCACCTGGTCGGCGGCCTCATCGGAACGCTCTACATCGGCTTCTTCGGCACCGGCGTGGGCCTGTTCCTCACCGGCGACGCGAGCCAGCTCGGCAAGCAGGCCCTCGCGGCCTTCACTGTCCTCGCCTACTCCTTCGTCATGACGCTCCTCATCGGCTGGATCATCCAGAAGACGATGGGCTTCCGCGTGAAGAACGAGGACGAGATCGCCGGCATCGATACGGCCATCCACGGCGAGGCGGGCTACGTCCTGGCGGACTGACCCCCTAATCCGCAGCACCCGACGGGGTGCCGGCTCTCCGGAGCCGGCACCCCGTCGGCGCGTCCGGGACGGGCGACCGCCGGGCGCGCCCCGCGGGCGGGCGGCTGAGAATCCGGGCTAGGGTTCCGGGGTGCCCTCCTCGCGCTCGGTCGTGTCCCTGCTCCTCCGACTCCTCGGCCGCGCGGTCGCCCCGCGGCCGGACGCCGGGCCCCGCCCGCAGCGCCCGTACCTGAGCACGACGGCGCCGACCCCGGGCGCGAGCGGGGTGGGCCGCACCGTCGAGGTCGACCCGTCGCGGCTCCGCGGGGTCCGCCTGGGCTACGCGCCCACGCCCGACGGCGACCCGGACCCGGGCGAGGTCGTCTGGACCTGGGTTCCCTACGAGGAGGACGACGGCCGCGGCAAGGACCGCCCGGTGCTCGTGCTCGCGGTCGAGAAGTCGGGGACGGTGCTCGCCGTGCGGCTGAGCTCGAAGGAGCACTCCGACTACCTGGCCGTCGGCACCGGCGGCTGGGACCCGGACGGGCGCCCCAGCTGGGTCGACCCGGAGCGCGTGTTCCGCGTGCACCCCGCCGGGATGCGCCGCGAAGGAGCAGCTCTGGAGCGTGCTCGGTACGACGCCGTCGCCCGGGTGCTCTCGGCGCGGTACGGCTGGCACTGAGCGCTCGACGCCGTCGAGCGGCCACGAGAGGTCGCCGCTGAGCGCCTCAGGGGAGATCCCTGCCTGTCGAACGAGGGCCGTGCTCCTCGGAGGAGGCGTCAGACCGGGTCGATCGGCACGAATCCCGCGTACTTCGCGGCGCGGCCGTCCCCGGAGGACGTGCCGGTGAGCCTGCGCTGCACCCACGGCGCGACGTGCTGCCGGTAGTACTGCACGGTTCCGCCGCGCCGGAGTGCGGCCTCGGGAGCGTCGGGCAGCGCGGCGGGCGGCGTGAGCCCGAGCGCCCGCAGAACCCGGTCGGCCACCCGCCGGTGCCCCCGCGGGCCGAGGTGCAGGCGGTCCTCCGACCACAGCTCCGGGTCGGCGAAGGCGGGGTCGTGCCAGTTGTCGGCGACGACCACGTCGGTCCGGTGGCTCGTCCGACGCAGGACGGCGTCGGTCAGCGCGTCCCCGCGGCGGCGGATGAGCGAGCCGAGCGGGAGCCGCGGCGACGGGTCGGCGCCGGCCAGGGCGATCAGCACGACGCCCTGCTCGTCGCAGCGCTCGAGCACACGGAGGTAGGCGTCGGCGATCCGCTCGATGTCCGCGCGCGGGCGCAGCATGTCGTTGCCGCCTCCGTTGAAGGAGAGGTGGGTCGGTCCCAGGGCGAGCGCGGGCTCGAGCTGCTCGGCGAGGATCGGCGCGATGAGCCGGCCCCGGATCGCGAGATTGGCGTACTCGATCCGCTCGCCCGTGGCCGCCGCCCATCCCGCGGCCGTCAGATCGGCCCAGCCGCGCGGGGTGCCGTCCGGCCGCTCGTCGCCGACGCCCTCGGTGAAGGAATCGCCGATCGCGACGTAGCGGACGGCCGTCATCGGCGGGTTCCGGAGGTGCGCATCGTGGCACTGTACCGCTCCGCGGCCGGGCTCAGGCGCGGCGCCTCAGCGGGGTGACCGGTGCCGAGCGGATGCTGCTGGGGCGGGCCGGCGTCGCGGCGCCCGGCGCTGCGGCGAGCAGCTCCTCCTCGGGCCGGGTGCCGGGTCGGTGCTCGCGCTCGGGACGCGGGGCGGCCCGGAACCAGGCGGCCAGCGCGGAGGACCGGCGGTGCCTCCGGTGGTCGCGGTCCAGCTCGGCGGTGCCCCGGTAGCCGGAGCCCCGGGCGATGCGGTCGAGGCCGCCGAGAGCGACGGGGGTGCTCGCCATCAGGACGGCGGCCAGCTCGAGTCGGCGGAGGGCGAGGTGCTCGTCGAGGCCGAGCCCGTAGCAGCGGCGGAACCGCAGCCGCAGCAGCAGGGCGGGCATCCGCAGCTCGGCGGCGAGGTGGTGGACGGTGAAGCGCCGATCGAGGTAGCGCTCGTTGACGAGGGCGGCCGCCGCGATGGCGACGACGTCGAGCGGCCGGCGGGAGGCGGCGAGGCGGGGGGCGGGGGTTCGGGGGTCCAGGGCAGGCATGCACAGGAGACGCGCGAGGTCCCTGTTCGTGACGCGGAGGCGCGGAATGCGTTCGGGGTGGCGCAGTGATCGGCGTCGGACCGGCGCGACCGGCGAGGGCTGTGCCATCGTCGGGAGGGGGCGGAGTCCCCGCCGATCCGGAACCGACACCCAGGAGACGACCGCATGGCGCACGCCGCGCTGATCATCCACAGCGCACGGAAGGTCGACGCGGCCGGGACCGTGGAGGACCACTGGCTCCTCGCGCGGGACGGCGCGATCACGGCGACCGGCACCGGCACCGGCTGGCAGGCGCAGGCGGAGGGGGCGGAGCTGCACGACGCGCGGGGCCTCACCGCTGTCCCGGGCTTCCTCGACCTCCACGTGCACGGAGGGGGCGGTCACGGCTTCGACGGAGGAGCGGAGGCGATCCGCGCGGGCCTCGCGCTGCACCGCTCCCGCGGCACCACGCGCTCGCTGGTCAGCCTGGTCTCGGCGCCGCTGAAGCAGCTGGAGTCCTCTCTGGACGCGGTCTCGGCCCTCGCGGCCGCCGACCCGCTCGTGCTCGGCGCGCACCTCGAGGGCCCGTTCCTCGCGCCCTCGCGCAGGGGAGCGCACGACCCCGCGGCTCTCGTGCACCCCTCCTCCGGCGCGGTCGGCCGGCTGCTGGACGCCGCCCGCGGACGCCTCTCGCAGATCACGCTCGCGCCCGAGCTGCCGGGAGCCCTCGCCGCGGTGGAGCGGCTCGCCGGCGCCGGCACGGTGGTCGCGGTGGGCCACACCGAGGCGGACGCCGACCAGGCGCGGGCCGCGTTCGACCGCGGAGCCCGGCTGGTCACGCACGCGTTCAACGCCATGCCCGGGATCGGCCACCGCTCCCCGGGCCCGATCCCGGTGGCCCTGGGAGACGAGAGGGTCGCGCTCGAGCTGATCCTCGACGGCCGGCACGTGGACATCGAGGTGGTGCGGCTCGCGTTCGCGGCTGCTCCCGGGCGGATCGCGCTCGTCACCGACGCGATGGCGGCGGCCGGGGCGGGCGACGGAGCGCACCGCCTCGGCCCGCTCGACGTCGAGGTGCTCGGCGGAGTCGCCCGGCTCGCGGGCACCGCTGTGCTCGCCGGATCCACGCTCACGCAGGAGGAGGCCCTGCGGCGGGCCGTCGGGCCCGGCCGGCTCGGGCTGGAGGCGTCCGTCGCCGCCCTCACCGCCGTTCCCGCCCGCGTGCTCGGCCGTGGCGACCTCGGCCTGCTGGCCCCCGGGTACCGCGCCGACGTCGTCCTGCTCGACGCATCGCTCCGCGTGCAGCGGGTCTGGGCCGAGGGGCGCCCGTTCCCCGACTCCGCGGCCGGCGCGACCCGGGTCAGGGCGTCGGCGTGACGGTCCAGGTCCCCTCGGTCTGGACGGCCATGACGCCGGGCAGGTCGGCCTCGAACACCTCGGAGAAGGCGACGGAGTCGCCGAACAGCTGCGGCTGATCGGAGGTCGTGAACACGCGGCCGGAGAACGAGTCGTCCGGACCCGCGGGCGTGTAGTCGACCGTCACGCGCGGGACGTCGTCGGAGAAGAACAGAACGGCCGGGCCGGTGCCGGACTGCGCACCGCTCACCGTCGCGAGGTCGTTCCAGCTCTGCAGGCCGAGCGTCCACGGCCCGTCGGCTCGGACGATCACCTGCTGCTCGACGGGGTCGTCGCGGAAGATCCCGGTCAGGAACGACCCCGTCATCGGGGCGGCGGCCTCGCCGAAGGGCGTCATCCGGCCCGCGGCGGTGACGATCGCCGTGCCGGTGCAGGCCGAGCAGTCCAGGCTCAGGACGACCGCGAACTCGCCCTGCCGCTGGAACGACACGTCGGCCGGGCCGGTGCCCGAGACGGTGGCGGGGACTCCCTCGCCGACCGGCCCGGCGTCGACGACGGTTCCGACCGGCTCGGCGGTCGCAGGAGCGGAGGGGGTCGGGCTCGGAGTGATCAGGTCGGTGATGGCGGGTCTCGGCGTCCGCGAGGCGGGCGCGGACGCCGTGGCGCCCGCCTCGGCCCCGCCGCCGGCGGTGCACCCGCCCAGCAGCAGGAGCCCCGCCGCTGCCGTCGTCGCCACTGCCGCTGTCGTCCCCCGAGCCCTCATGCGTCCAGACTGCCAGGGCTGGTCCGGATCGTCGTCCCCGGAGGGAGTCAGAGGAGCAGGGCGCCGAGGCCCGCGGCGGCGAGGACGACGATCCACGGGGGCACGGTCCAGCGCGTCAGCGCCACGAAGGCGCCGATCGCGAGCGCCAGAGCGCCGGTCGACCCGATGCCCTCGGTCAGCACCGGGTCGTAGAGGGCGCCGCCGAGCAGTCCCACCACGCCGGCGTTCACGCCGGCCAGCGCCCTCTGCGCGACCGGCAGGTGCCGCAGCCGCTGCCAGAACGGGAGCACGCCGACCACGAGCAGAGCGCCCGGCAGGAAGATCGCGACCAGCGCGATCGCCGCCCCCGCGACGCCGTCCGGCGGCCCCGCGCCCACCGCGCCGAGGAACGCGGAGAAGGTGAAGAGCGGGCCCGGCACCGCCTGCGCCGCGCCGTAGCCGGCCAGGAACTCGCTCTGCCCGACCGTGCCGGCGCCGACCGTCTGCGCCTCCAGCAGAGGCAGCACGACGTGGCCGCCCCCGAACACCAGAGCGCCCGACCGGTAGAAGACGGAGGCGAGACCCGCCGCTCCCTCGCCGGTGAGCGCGGCGAGCAGGGGGAGGCCGACCAGGAGGAGCCCCCAGAGGGCGAGGGCCGAGACCGCGAGCGCCGTCGGGATCCGGACCGCGAACCCCGGGCCCTCGTCCGGAGCCGCCTCCTCGCGGCGGAGCCACAGGACGCCGGCCAGGCCCGCAGCCGCGATCACCGCCACCTGCAGCGCGGGCTCCGGGGCGAGGAGGACGGCGACAGCCGCTGCGCCGGCGATCGTCGCGCGGCGGCGGTCCGGTGCGAGCGAGCGCGCCATCCCGAGCACGGCCTGCGCGACGACCGCGGCCGCCGCCGCCTGGAGGCCCAGGAGCCAGCCGGCGGAGGCGACATCGCCCGCACCGGCGACGAGCCCGGCGACGAGCACAAGGGCGATCGCCGAGGGGAGCGTGAATCCGCACCACGCGGCGACGAGTCCGGCGAGTCCCGCGCGCTGCAGGCCGACCGCCATCCCGACCTGGCTGGACGCGGGTCCGGGGAGGAACTGGCAGAGCGCGACGAGGTCGGCGTACGCGCGATCGGTCAGCCAGCCGCGGCGCACCACGAACTCCTCGCGGAAGTAGCCGAGGTGCGCGATCGGCCCGCCGAACGAGGTCAGCCCGAGGCGGAGGAACACGAGGAGCACGGAGAGGGTGCCGCCCCGCTGCAGCCGACCCGTCTCCGACACAGGGGGCATCCTGCCAGACGGCGGTGTCCGGCACGCGTCGTGTCACCGGAAAAGGGACGACAATCGAGCGGATAAGCGAATTCCCCGCCGATTCTCTTCTCCACGGATAAAGCCGGGGAAAAAATATCGGACCGCTTCTCATCCCCTCTGTTAGCCTGATCCGGCTTCCCTGTCTTCTTCGAGGAGAAGGTGATCCGAATCGGTCGCGCGAGCAATGCCGCTCCTTCACCGAACGCCTTCTCCTCCTCTTTCGATCGGTGTACCCGGAACGGTGACGATCGGAAAGGCGATCTCTTCCGTGACTCCTCAGGACACTGCCGTCGGCGACTCCGCCGACTCCTCCCGCACTGGCTCCCGATCGGGCGTCAAGGCCCTCTCCGCTCTCTCGCGCCGCACGATCCTCGCCGGATCCGTCGCCGGCGTGGGCGCGATCGCGTTCGCGACGCCGGCCCTCGCGGGCGGCGACCTCACCGCGGTGCCCCGACTGCCCGGCGAGGTCTCGCGCCTGTCCACCGCCACGTCGAAGACGGGCGGGAAGCGCTACGAGATCATCGACGTCGTCGTCGCGGGGGACCGGGCGCGCCTGTTCGTGCCGCACGCGACGCCTCCGTCGCAGACCAGCGGTGCATCGATGCTCTGGTACTACCACGCCCGCAACGGCACCCACACGGCGCTCTCGAGCGCCTTCGCCTACTCCGCCGACCTCGCCGTGGACCGCGGCATCGTCAGCATCTGCCCGACCTACGGCGGCAGCATCTGGTCGAGCCCGCGGGCGATCGAGATCCAGGCCGCGGTCGCCGCCTGGGCCTCGTCGGTGTGGCGGATCGACGCGAGCCTCCTGCGGTCCGATTCCGGGGGCGGGCCGCTCCTGGCCTGGGCCTACGGGAAGCGGCTGGTGCCGAACATCCGGGGAGCGTACCTCTGCAGCAGCTCCTACGACATGGAGGAGCGCGCGGCGAGCGAGCCGGACAAGATCGGCCCCGAGTACGCGGACGCCGCGGCGATCGCCGCCACCAACCCGGCGCGGCTGCCCGCGTCGGTGTGGCGCGGCGCCCGGCTGAGGATCACCGGATCTCCCGACGACGTCATGGTGCCGCTCGCCCTGCACGGCGCCGCCCTGCACGCCGCGGCTCTGCCCCTGGCGAAGGAGGTGACGCTGCGCACCCACCCGGGGGAGGGCGCCGACGGCCACAAGGTCCCGAGCTTCACGAACAAGGAGATGATCGACACCTTCCAGCGCTGGATCGCCGAGGGCCCCGTGCCGCAGACGGAGCCCGAGCCCGAGACGCCGCCCGTGTCCACGCTGCCCGGCGCGGGCACCTACGAGAACGGCGCCGCGCAGATCGTCACCACCGGCACCTGGACGACGCTGAAGGCCACCGCGGACAGCGGCGGGAGCATCGCCTACTCGACCAGCTCCGGCGCCTCCGCGACACTCGCCTTCACCGGCACGAGCATCGCCTGGATCAGCCGACTCACGTCGTCCTCCGGGATCAACGACGTCGAGCTCGACGGCGTGAAGGTCGCCTCCGTCGACCGCTACAGCGCGTCCACCCGCTCGAAGCAGACGGTGTGGAGCAGCGGACAGCTCGCGGCCGGGCCGCACACGCTGACGATCCGCCGGGGGAGCAGCCGCAATCCGGCCTCGACCGGCAGCAACCTGCTGCTCGACTCCTTCGTGGTCGGCGACGCGACGCCTCCGCCGGCGACGACCCTGCCCGGAGCGGGCACCTACGAGAACGGCGCCGCCCCGATCGTCACGACCGGCACCTGGTCGACGCTGAAGGCGAGCACGGACAGCGGCGGCAGCATCGCCTACTCGACCACCGCGGGCGCCTCCGCCACCCTCGCCTTCACCGGTACCAGTGTGAGCTGGATCAGCCGCCTCACCGGCTCGTCCGGCATCAACGACGTCGAGCTCGACGGAGTCAAGGTCGCGTCCGTCGACCGATACAGCGCCGCGACGCGGTCGAAGCAGACGGTCTGGAGCAGCGGACAGCTCGCGGCCGGGCCGCACACGGTGACCATCCGCCGCGGGAGCGGGCGCAACCCGGCCTCGAGCGGCACCAACCTGATCCTCGACGCGTTCGTGGTCGGCGACGCCGCTCCGGTCCCCACGGTCACCGTGCCCACGCCGATCGCGGAGTGGTCCTTCGCCGAGAGCGCCGCCCCCTTCGCCTCGGCCGTCGCGGGCGCTCCGGCGCTCCGGCAGGGCGCGGGCTCTTCCGCCCGCGCCGTCGCCACGCCGTTCGGCACCGGAGTCGCCCTCAACGGGACGACGGACCACCTGGTCGTCCCCAAGGACGAGGTCGGCCCGCTCAACCTGGGCGGCTCGACCGGCCAGGTGACGATCGCGGTGTGGGTGCTCAACTCCGACGCGGACGGCGCCTGCATCGCGGGCGTCTGGGAGGAGTCGACGGTCGGGCCGCTGCGCTCCTATGCGCTGTTCAACAACCTCCCCGAGTACGGCGGCTGGGAGCGCGTGTGCATGCACGTCTCGAAGCTCGGCGGGCCGACGCCCGGCTACCCGTACTCGCGCGACTACTCGGTGGAGCCCCGCCGGATCACGCGCGGCGTGTGGCAGCTGCACGTCGGGACGTACGACGGCGCAGTCGCGGTCTCGTACCTCGACGGCGCCGCCACCGCGTACCCGGTGTACACCGACAAGCTCGGCGCGACCTACGCCAAGAACCCCTACGTCTACCCCGACGGCCTCAACGCGGCTCAGGGCGACTTCGTGGTTGGAGCGGTCGGCCGGGACGGCACGATGATCAACCGCTTCGCCGGCTCCCTCGCCCGACTGCGGGTGTGGGACCGGGCGCTGACCGCGGAGCAGGTGAAGCAGCTCTACTCGGCCGAGAAGGGCGCTCTCGGCTGACGACCCGAGGGCGGTGACACGAGTCCGAGAAGCGGATGATCCGCTTCTCGGACAAGGCCGTGTGAGCAATAGCCGGTGTCCCTCTTTCGAGGATGATTTTATCGGCTGCATTCGGATCTGCGGGCGGCCGCTCCACTGCTGCTCCGCCGTTCTCCGCCGCCTGTGTCCGCTGCGCGGGATTCCGCGCTCACGCGGACGTGCTCTCCCGGAGGGGCGGACCGGGAATTCATCGCCCGGCGGCCGCGCAGCCCTGTCCCGGATCTCGGAGTGCGGCCCCGCGCCAGATGCGCACCGGCGCGACCACCTCCCAGCCGAGGGTGAGGTAGAGGGCGCGGCCGTCCGTGCTGGCGACGAGGAGACCGCTCCGTGCACCCTCGGACCGGGCCCAGGCGATGAGGGCGTCGACGACCCGCCGTCCCAGCCCGCGTCGGCGGAACCGCGCATCGGTCTCGATCCGGTCCAGGACCGCGACCGTCCCGTGCACGGCGGCGGTGCCCTGAGCGGCGACGACTCCATCGACCAGCAGCCGGACGCTCGCCACTCCGTCGGCGGCCTCGAGCACGGCTCCCGCGAGCAGGGCACCCTCGGCGGTGCGGCCCGGGCCGAGGAGCGCCGCCATCAGGCTCTCGTCGCCCGACACGAGCTCCAGCCCGGCGGCGGGCGCGAGGCGGGCGTCGTCGCCCAGGCCGATGACCGTCAGCCACTCCCGGGGCCCGGCCGTCTGCTCGGCGCCCGCCTGCAGCGCGGAGGGCGACGGATCGACCAGGATCCGCTCCCGCGTGCGCGACTCCGCTCCGACATCGACCAGCCATGCCCCGTCCTCGCGGACGCGCTGCACGCCGCGTGCCCGGCACCAGCCCTCGACCCAGTCGTCCACCCGCTCCGTCGTCGTGATCACGCCCCGAGAGTAGCCGCGACCGGACGGGCGCGACCGTGGAAGCGGGCTCTCCCGGCGGTGGCCGTCGTTCCCCGCCAGGACCGCCCTCGCCGCGGATCGCACCCCGCGCACCGCGATCCGCCGGGTCCTCCCGTTGTCGACCTCAGTGCCACGGCGCCGTCCCCGGCCCTACCGTCGGCGCGAGACATCCGCTGCACCGCCGGGACCCTGACGGCCGTGCCGAGAGTGAGGGGCCGATCCGATGCCCAGGCAGGACGGCGACCCGCGGAGCACCACCCGAGTGCTGCGCGAGCTGGTCGCCGCGTTCGAGGATCCCGGGGCCGTGCACCCGGCGCTGGCCCGGCAGGTGCGGAGCGCCGCCCGCGAGCTGCTCGGCGCGTCGGAGCGGGAACCGCTGCGCCTGCGCGTGCGGATGCCGACCCTGATGGTCCCGCGCTCGGTCGTGGTCGAGGTGCCCGATCCGCCCCCGGTGCCGCCCGCCGCGCTCTGACCCGACGGCGCTCGTACACTCGGACGATGCGACACGGCATCGTCATCCTCCCGCAGGACCCGTGGGCCGAGGCCCGCCGGAAGTGGCAGTCGGCCGAGGGCCTGGGCTTCGACCACGCGTGGACCTACGACCACCTCTCCTGGCGCTCCCTCGCCGACGAGCCGTGGCACGCGACCGTCCCCACCCTCACCGCTGCCGCGATGGTGACCGAGACGCTCCGCCTGGGCACGTTCGTGACCTCCCCGAACTTCCGCCACCCGGTGCCGTTCGCGAAGGAGATCGCGACGCTGGACGAGATCTCGGGCGGTCGGACGATCCTCGGGGTCGGCTCGGGCGGCACGGGCTTCGACGCCCGCGTGCTCGGGCAGCCCGAGTACTCGCCCCGGCAGCGGCACGAGCGCTTCAGCCAGTTCGTCACGGCCCTCGACGCGCTGCTGCGCTTCGAGGAGCCCGGCTCGGGCGGCGTGGACCTCGAGGGGGAGTGGTTCACCGCCCGCTCCGCGCGCATGGTGGGCGAGCCCGTGCAGCGCCCCCGCGTCCCGTTCGTCCTCGCCGCGAACGGGCCGAAGGGCCTCGCGCTCGTCGCCGAGCGCGGGCAGGGCTGGGTCACCACCGGCCCGGAGGGAGTGTCGAGCGAGGAGTGGTGGCGGGCGGTCGCGTCCCTCTCCCGGCGGCTCGACGCGGCGCTCGAGGCGGCCGGGCGCGACCGGCGCACCGTCGAGCGCCACCTCTCGCTCGACTCCGGGAGCGATTACTCCCTCGAGAGCGTCGCCCGGTTCGAGGACATGGCCGGCCGGGCGGAGGAGCTCGGCTTCACGGACGTGATCGCGCACTGGCCGCGGCGCGACGGCGTCTACGCGGGCGACGACGAGGTCCTCTACGAGGTCGCCTCGCGATTCTGACCGGGCCTCGGGGGCTCCGGAGCGGTCATCAGACCGCGCGGGCGCTCCCGCGGTCGACGAGACGCGCGGGCAGGAGGCGGATCGACGGCTCCTCGCCGCGGGACGGCTGCTCGATCCGCTCGACGAGCGTGTCGACCAGGTGCGCGCCGAGCTCGGCGGCACCCGTCTCGACGTAGCTGTAGGGGAGCGAGAAGTCGCGGGCGAACTCGGCCGAGTACAGGCTCACGACGGACAGCTGCCCGGGCACGGCGACAGCGCGTCGGCCCAGGATCGCGGGAAGCATCGCGATGGTCCGGTCGCTGTGGACGACCAGCGCCGTGACACCGGGGTTGTCGTCGAGGAACGCCGTGACCATCGGCTCGACGGCGTCGGCGGCGGTGGCGGCCGGGCGCTGCACCAGCTCGATCCCGAGCCGACCGGCGGTCTCGAGAGCCGACTCGCGGAACCGGAGCCCGTAGGTCCCTCCGCGGTCGAAGACGCGCTCAGGAGGGGTGACGAGACCGATGCTCCGATGCCCGAGGGCGCCCAGGTGCTCGATCAGCAGGCGGGCCGCGTCGCCGAAGTCGAGGTCGAAGACGTCCACCCCGGAGGCGTCCGCGGGCACGCCGAGGGCGGCACCGGGCCGCCGCGAGGCGCGCAGGACGGGCAGCCGGTCGTCGTCGTCCGCGACGCTCAGGAGGATCAGTCCATCGACCTGACCGGAGCGCGTGAGCCGGCGGACGGCAGCCGCCCCGTCGGCCTCGGTGGCCAGCAGCACGTCGTAGCCGAGCTCGCGGGCGCGGGCCGTGATGGGGAGCACGTACTCGACCATCGCGGGCGCGAACTCGTCCGGGTCGAAGTGGACGAGCAGGCCGAGCGCCATGGTGCGGCGCGTCGCGAGCGCCCGTGCTCCGGCGTTGACCGTGAAGTCGAGCTCGGCGATCGCGTCCTCGATGCGCTTGCGCGTCTCGGGGGAGATGCTGCGCTTGCCGGAGAGGACGTACGACACCGTGCTGCGCGAGACCCCTGCCGCTTTCGCGACGTCTCCGATCGTGGCCATCTCCACCCCCGCTCGAACCGTGTCGAGAGTGGCAGTGCGGCGCGGCGCACGCAACTCGGGCGCCGCGTCCCCGGCCCGAGGCCGGACGCTGCGGCTCCGGCGCTCTGCTCGTCCACGGCGCGCTCGTCCCCGTCGCGGTCCGTCCGGTCCCGACGACACGCCGACGCGGCCGGGCGCACGAGGTGCCCGGCCGCGTCAGGGCGTTCTGGACGGATCAGCCGCAGCGCGCCGCACCGTAGGCCGGTGCCGTGGATCCGCTCGCCGCAGCGCCGTCGACCGTCCCCGCGATCCGCACGTCGAGAGCGCCGGCTCCGACGCTCGCAGCGCGGGTGCTGAAGGCGGCCGAGACCGTCTTGCCGGGAGCGACCCCGGTGAAGGTCTTCGTGCCCCAGGCCGAGCCGATCGTGATGTCAGCGGCGACCGCGCTGGTGTTGGTCGCCGTCCCCGTGATCGTGACCTTCCCCGCGGTGCAGCGCGAGGCCGCCGTGCCGGTCACCGTCAGGCTCGTGGTCCGCCCGAAGAAGGGCGTGACCGAGATCTTGTCGATGTTGGGCGCGTACTGCGAGGTGAGCAGGACGCCGGGGAAGGTGTCGGAGAGGTAGGTCGTCCCGTCGAACCCCGGGAGCTCCTTCGAGGTGATTGCGATGGTGTTCGAGCCCTTCCTGAGCGTGACCGGCACGCTCAGGTCCCACAGCTGGTTCTGGTGGAACGTGTGCGGGAAGAGCACGCGCTGCGTCACTCCGTTGACCGTGATGTCCGCGTGGCGGGCGAGCGGGTCGGGGTTGTAGTGCGTCGCGGGGGACTGCTCCTCGTTGGAGTAGCGCAGCGTGAGCGCGTACGTCCCGTCCTGCTCGGCCTTCACGTCGCCGAAGGTCAGGGTCGAGTCGCCGTCGCGTCCGCCCCCGATGTTCCCGACGGCCTTGCCGCCCGACGCGAAGGACAGGTCGCGGACCGTGGCGGGGCCGGTGATCGTGGCCGCCTCCGCCTCATACTTCGTCGTCGCGGGCGGGTTCGTGCTCGCTCCGATGACGATCCGATCGACGAGGAGCGTGCCGCTCGTGCCGACGACCTCGATCTTGTTCACGCCGCCCGAGAGGAAGACCTGACGGGTCGAGCTCGCGCCCACCGGCCCGACCTTCACATCGTTCACGTAGAGGTCGCCGGTGCCGCCGCCCAGGGTGTCCACGGTCACGGAAGACGGCGCGTCCTTCGCGGAGTAGCCCCAGACGGTGGTGGAGGCACCGCTGGTGAGCGTCGCCGTGCCCGAGCCGGAGACGCCGGCGCGGGAGTAGTCGGCCGTCGCTCCGTTGTCGAGCGTGCCGGTCTCGGCCTCGTAGATCGAGGTCGCGGCGGCCGCGCTGGGGAGGGAGAGCTCGATCTTGTCGACGATCGCGTCGCCCACGGTCGACTTCGTGCCGGCGAGGTTCTTCGCGGCGAGCGAGATCGTGTGGGTACCGGCGGTCAGCTTCACCTTCGTGTCCGCGTGGTCCCAGACCACGAACTTGTAGGCCAGCGGAAGGAGGATCTCCTGCTCCGCAGCGCCGTCGACGCTCAGGAACGCGTTGATCGGACCCTGCTGGGCGTTGGCGGCGTAGGTGTTGAGGGAGTTGGCGAAGACGCTGAGGTCGTACTCGCCGTCCTTCGGGACGGTGACCGCGAAGTCGAGCTTCAGGTCGCCGCCGGTGCGGATCCCGCCGACGTTGCGTCCGCCCGAGGTGTAGAAGCCGCCGACGTTGGTCGGCGAGCCCTCGGGTCCGTTGAGGTTCCGCGATCCGGTGTAGCGGGCGTCCTCGGCCTCGTACTTCTGGCGGAAGTCGACGGGCGAGGCGGACGGCGACGACGCGTTGGCGCCCGGGGTCAGGACGACCTCGTAGGCGGAGTCGACGTCGAGCGCGGGGAGGGATCCGCCGAAGTCCAGCGAGAGGGCGCCGTCCACGACGGACGCGTCGAATTCCTTCACCGTCTGCGGGGCTCCCGAGTCGCCGACCTGGCCGGTCCAGCGGATCTCGCTGACCTCCACGTGGACCTTCGAGCCGAAGGTGGCGGCCGGGATGCGCTCGAACGCGACCTTCTGCGAGCCGCCGACGCCTCCGAAGAGGGCTCTCGCCTGCTTGGCCGCGGTGTCGAGGGTCGCGACGCCCTGGAGGGTGTAGCTCTGGCCGGGCTTGGGCGGCGTGACCGCGACGGTGTCGCCGGTCATCGAGGCGTAGGCGTTGAGGAGCCACCACTGGCCGTTGGCGCGGTTGGCCTGCACCGCGGAGTCGGAGAGGTTGCCGTCGATGTTCCAGTAGGCGATGTCGCCGTCGACCTTCTTGTCCTCGAGCGCGCTGATCCACTGGACCATCTGGCCGGGCACGGAGGTGTGGTAGTTGAAGGCGTACTCGTTGAGGTTCACCGGCAGGTGCTTCCCGGCGTAGGACGTGCCCGCGTACAGCTCGTCCTCCCAGGCCCGGAAGCGGTCGACGTTGGTGCGGATCTCACCCGGGGCGCTCAGCTCGTGCCAGGTCATCACGTCGGGGACGGTGTCCTGCTCGAGCGTGTGGGTCATGAACCCGCGGACCTGGTCGTAGAGGACGCTGGTGTTCGGTCCGGCGATGCGGGCGTCGGGCATCCGGTCGCGGATCAGCGCGTAGGTGCTGTCCCAGGCCGCGAAGAACGCGGTCGGGTCCTCCAGCCAGCTCTTCCCGTCGTAGCTCCACTTCCCGTTGCCGAACATGTTGCCCTCGGGCTCGTTGAACGGCACGAACACGATGTTGTCCTGGTACTCCTCCGGGAGCGCGAGCACCTGGTCGACCTGCGTGGCGATCTTCGCCTGGTAGTCGGCCAGCTTCTCCTGGGGAGTGCTGCCCGGCCACTCGTAGGGGAAGCCGCGGTAGATGTCCGTCATGTAGATGTAGGTGTCGCCGTCCGAGGTGTCGGCGACGGCCTTCGCGACGCTCAGCGCGTCCGCGCCCGGATGCTGCGGCCCGTCCTGCGCCTTGGTCGAGACCGTGCGCAGGTCGATCCCCTCGAGGAGGTTGTCGGAGGGGAGGCCCTCGCCGTAGACCCCGTAGAGGGTGCCGGACGCGCCGCCCATGAACTCGCCGGTGCTCGTGCCGAGGTCGATGGTCATCTCGTCGAGGGCGCGCACCGTGACGGTCGCCGTGACCGCGGTGCCGAGGCCGGTGACGGTGCCCTTCACGGTGAAGGTGCCGCGCTTCGCGTAGGCGGAGGCGGGGACGCTCTCCCAGGTGACCGGGGCGTCGCGGTTCACGCCGTCGGAGTAGGTGGCGGGGACCCCCGGCAGGGCCGGAGCGACGCCGATGCCGGTGGTGACCGCGACGCTCGTCGAGAGAACGCCGGTGACGGCCGGCGCGGCGTCGCCCGCCAGACCCCGGACCTGAGCGGCGGTCAGAGCCCGGTTGTAGACGCGGAAGTCGTCGATCGCTCCGTCGAAGTAGGGGTGCACGTTCCAGAGCGCCCGGCCGATGTTGCCGCTCTTGGAGGCGGAGGCGGAGTAGAGCTGCTTCGCGAGGTCGACGGAGGCGGGAGCCGTCGCGACCTGCAGACCGTTGAGGTACAGGGTCACGGTCGTGCCGTCCATCGTCGCGGTGACGTTGACCCACTGGTCCTTCTGCAGCGGCGAGGAGCTGGAGACTCCGGTCTCGCCGCCGTCCTTCAGCTGCTTGATGATCGCGCGGGCGCTGCCGCCGTCGAACGACGGAGCGAAGGCCGACGCGGCGTCGGGGCTGATGCCCAGGCACCACAGCCACTGGAAGCCTCCGGTGCCGGACCACTTCGTCCAGGCGGAGACGGTGGTCTGCGTCACGCCCTGGAAGAGCCCGTTCGGCACGGTCAGGTACGGCGCGGAGGTCGAGTCCGCCGCGCCCCCGGGAAGGTCGATCGCGGTCGTACCGGCCTTCCGACCCGCGACGTACGTCGCTCTCGCGCTGTTGACGACGGTGCCGTCGAGCTTCTTCGACGAGAGGTCGGCGACCGTGGATCCGGACACCTGCCCCTGCTCGAAGTCGTACTGGAGGATGAGCGCGTCGGCGGGGACGGAGGTGTCGGCCGCGGAGGCGGACTCGGCGCTCGGGAGAGCGACGGCGAGGGCGGCGAGTGTCGCGGCACTCAGCGCGAGGGCGAGGGAGCGGGTGCCGCGCCTCGGGGAGGACATCGTTGTCACGCTGGTCACTTTCTGTGGGGACAGCCGGTCGGACGACGGCGGGCGTCGGTCCGGGGTCGGAGCAACAGTGCTTCGAACCGGTTCGACAAAACTAGGTTCCGCGCCTGCGACACGCAAGAGGACCTGAGAAGTTCCTCGTCCGGCTCGCAGGTGCCGGCGGTCGCTCGGGCTCTCGCCGGGACTCGTCAGCCCGCCGGAGCAGCCGTCGCCGCGACGCTCGACGGTGGGCGGACGGGTTCGAGGGAGGCGCGCATCACCGGGGGAGTGCTGCTGATCGGGATGCTCGCCGGATGCACGGCGGGTCCTTCCGCTCCCGTCGACGACCGGATCATCGTCGCCGCGGAGATCGGCGACCGGCCCGCAGGAGGATGTCCTGGACGCGGTCGAGGGGAGCCGCCCGGACTGGCTGAGCCCCGACGGCGTCCTCCCGCGGTGACCCGCGGGACCGCGGCGGCCTGTGCCGCGTGCGGGAGGATGAGGGCATGACGCTCCCTCGGCCGACGCTCCTCTCCCCGCCGCTCCAGGACCGGCTGGCCCGGTGGTTCGACGAGGAGGCGCCGCCGGCCCCCTCGGTGAGCTGGGCCCTGTTCGACCGCAGCGGGCTGCTCGTCCACCACGGCCGCGGGGAGCACCGCCTCGACGGCGACGCTCCCGGGCCCGGGACCGTGCACCGCATCGCCTCCATGTCGAAGAGCTTCGAGGCGGTGGCGGTGCTGATCCTGCGCGACCGCGGGCTGCTCCGCCTCGACGACCGCGTCGCCGACCACGTGCCGGAGTTCACCGACCCGCTCGACACCGCGGGCCGGCCGCTGCCCGTGACGGTCAGGATGCTCCTCAGCAACTGCTCGGGGCTCCCGGAGGACAACGGCTGGGCCGACGACGTCATGGCTCTGACGCGGGAGGAGTTCCTCGAGGTCGTCAGCCGCGGGCTGACCTTCACGGAGCGGCCGGGTGAGGTCTACCAGTACTCCAACATCGGCTTCTGGCTGCTCGGCGTGCTCGTCGAGAACGTGACCGGGGAGGACTTCCCGTCCTTCGCGACGCGGACGATCCTCGAGCCGCTCGGCCTCCACGACACCCGCTACGACAGCGGCGACTACCCCGACGGCACCGACCTCGCGGCCGGCTTCAGCACCTTCGACGACGGAGCGACCTGGGTGCCCCGCCCCGTCACCGGCACCGGAGCGGGCGCCTGCGCCGCGAGCATGTTCAGCACGGTCGGCGACATCGCCCGCTGGAGCGCCTGGCTCTCCTCCGCGTTCGAGGGCGAGGACGGCGCGGACGACGACCCGGTGCTGAGCCGTGCCTCCCGCCGCGAGATGCAGCGCGGCTGGACGCCGGTCCCCGCGCTGAGCCCTCGAGCCGTCGAGAGCACGCTCGACGGCTCCGCGTACGGGTTCGGCCTCGTCGTCGAGCACGACGTCCGCTTCGGCGGGATCGCCCACCACTCCGGCGGCCTGCCGGGCTGGTCGTCGAACATGCGGTGGCATCTGGAGTCGGGCCTGGGGGCCGTGGTCTTCGCGACCGCGAACGGGGCGAAGCTCGCCGCCGCCGCGACGGGACTGCTCCGCGCCGCCCTCGAGGACACCGCTCCTCCGGCGCGGACCATCACCCTCCTCCCGTCGACGCTCGCCGCGGCCGCCGCCGTCGAGGCCGCGATCGTCGCGGGAGACCTCACCCGGGCGGGGGAGCCGGGCAGCGGCGCCCTGTTCAGCCCCAACCTGCTGAGCGATGTGCCGGCCGACGTGCGCGCCCGCCGCCTCGCCACGGCGATCGCGGAGATCGGCGGGCTCGCCGAGGACCCGACCGCGAGGCCGCTGGTGGAGCGGCTGCTCTGGAGCGCCTCCGCGGCGCAGGCGGCCTTCCTCCTGCCGGGCCGCGACGGAGAGCTCGAGTGCCGGCTCGAGACCACGCCGACCGTCCCGGCCCTGATCCAGCGCCTCGAGATCGTCGTGCGCGAGGCTCCGACGGCTGCCCTCCCGGTCGTGCGCTTCTACCGCCCTCGGGCCGGCTAGCGGTCGAAGACGAGGCGCGGACGCGGCGGACCTCGACGCTCCCGCACCGAGAACGGCGGGCGGCCCGCGAGGGACCGCCCGCCGTCACGCTCCCGCGGTCAGCGGATCGTCGTGCTCGCCGTGTCCGCGTTGCTGCGGATGGACGGGTCGGGCGTCTTCGTCGAGAACGCCGCCGCCAGCGCGGTCGCCGTGCCCGAGACGGCCGCCCTCACCGTGATCTTCTCCGACACGGTCCGCCCGTCCGCCAGGCCGGCCCGCTGGAACACCACGACGTTCCCGACCCTGGTGTACGAGCCTGTCGCCGAGACGAACTGCACACCCGCGGGCAGGACGACCTGCGAGACGACCGACGCCGACGCAGCCGGACCGGCGTTCGTCGTGATGAGGGTGTAGGTGAGGGTCCTCCCCTTCACCGCCGAGGCCGGCCCGGAGAGGTCGACGCGCAGATCGGCCTTCGTCGCGACCTGCTTCGGCGAGACCGTCAGCGTGCTCGTCGCCCGAGCCGTGCCCGCCGAGTTCGCGGCCTGGATGCCGAAGGTGGTGGTCCCGGCCGTGGTCGGCGTCCCGGAGAGGCGCCCGGTCGCGTCGAGGGTGAGCCCGGCGGGCAGTGCGCCGGAGACCAGGGAGACCGACGGAGCGGGCGTGCCGCTCACCGCGTAGCGGAAGTCGTAGGCCGAGCCGACGACGCCGGCCGCGACCGTCCCGGAGAGGGTCGGCGCGACCGTCGGCGACGAGACGGTGACGGTGCTGGTGGTCTCCGCGGAGGCGGTGCCGGCGCGGGCCGCCAGCGTGAACGTGAAGGTGCCCGGCGCGGACGGAGTCCCGGTCAGGCGCCCGGCCGGAGTCAGGGTGAGGCCGGACGGGAGCGCACCGGAGGAGACGGCCACCGACGGCGCGGGGAAGCCCGAGACGGTGTAGCCGAAGTCGTAGGGGGTGCCGACGACGCCCGGCCCGGGGGTACCGGAGATCCCCGGTGCAGCGGCGGCGGGGGAGACGACGACGGTGCTGGTGGTCTCCGCGCTCCCCGCAGCGCTCGAGGCCCGCAGGGTGAAGGTGGAGCGTCCGGCGGTCGTCGGCGTCCCGGTCAGGCCGCCACGATCATCGAGGCTCAGGCCGGCGGGGAGCGTTCCGGAGACAAGCGAGACCGTCGGCGCCGGTGTGCCCGTCACGCTGTAGTCGAAGTCGTACGGGGTGCCCACCGTCGCGGCGGGCGGGTCGCCGGCCAGGGTCGGCGCGACCGTCGTCTCCGCCACGGCGAACGTGTGCGGGGCCCCGACGGTGGCGCCGAAGGGGTTCCGCGCGGAGACGGCGAAGGCGTATGTCCCCGCGGTCGTCGGCGTGCCGGAGAGGAGTCCGGACGCGCTGAGGGTCAGGCCGTCGGGGAGGGAGCCGGAGGCGACCGCGAACGAGGCGGGGCGGTCGGCCGCGAAGGTGTACGAAGCGGCCGCTCCGAGCGGCCCGGACGCGGGAGGAGCGTCCGCCGTCAGGACCGGACGCGGGCCCCGGGCGAGCACGTGATCGGGTCCGGCCGCGAGAGCCGTCGTGCCGACGAGGCCGGCGGGGAACTGCAGCTGCCCGGCCGAGCTCCGGCCCCAGCCGACGATCGTGCCGTCGCCCTTCAGCGCGAGGCTGTAGTCGGACGCGGCGGCGATCGCTACGACCCCGGACAGGCCTTCCGGCACCGTGGTCTGGCCGTAGTCGACGACGACCGAGTCGGAGCTCGCGCCCCAGGCGACGACAGTGCCGTCCTCCTTCAGCGCGAGGCTGTGGGTCTCTCCCGCCGCGACGGCCACCACGCCCTCGAGCCCCGCGGGGACGTCGGTCTGCCCGTAGAGGTCCCAGCCCCAGGCGACCACCCTCCCGCCGGACACGGCGAGGCTGTGGCGCTGGCCCGCGGCGATGGCCGTGACGCCTCCGAGGCCGGCCGGGACCAGGCCCTCGCCCAGCCCGTTGCTGCCCCACGACGTGACGGTGCCGTCGCTGCCGAGCGCGAGGCTGTTGTCGCGGGAGGACGAGATCGCGACGATCCCGGTCAGCGCGGCACTCCTCGAGACCTGCCCGTCGCCGTCGTAGCCCCAGGAGACGACGGTCCCGTCGCTCTTCAGCGCATGGCTGCTGTAGTCGCCGGCGGAGACCGCGACGACCCCCGTGAGACCGTCGGGGACGCTGGTCTGCCCGTACGACCCGCGGCCCCAGGCGACGACCCCGCCGTCGCCGTTCGCGGCGAGGCTGTGGGTCCGACCCGCGGCGAGGGAGAGGACGCCCCCGACCCCGGCCGGGACCGAGGTCTTCCCATCGGTGCTGCTTCCCCAGGCCGCCACCCCGAGGACCGGGACGGACGGAGCGGCGACCGCCGCGAGAGGAACGGCGGTGCCGACGAGGAGCGCGACGGCCGCGATCAGCCCGAGCAGACCCCGCCGGAGCCGCCGCGCCGCTCCTGGATCCCGCGGCTGCGACGTGCCGTCCTCGACGGCGGGCGGACGAGGGACGGTGCTGGAGCGCATGTGCTGCCTTCGATCGGGACGGCCCTCATCGGCCGTCCTCGAACCGTGGCACGGCCGTCCCGCCGCTGACAATGTCCTCTAGCGGCCCTGTCCGGAAGAGGGCGCCGCGGAGCTCCGCGGAGGGGACGTAGGCCCGGTCTCACTGCGGCCGAGCGCTCCCGCCGCGGGCCCGTGACGGTCAGCGCATCCCGAGGGACGCCGTCGCGTCCTGACCGCTCAGCGGGGTCGGAACGGGGATCCCGACCCTCCCGCGTACGGGGCGTCCGCCTGGTCGAAGTCCCAGCGGCCCGCGGTGGACGGGCGGACGACGGGCGTCTTCGTCGGGGTCGGCGTCGCGGACGGCGCCGGTGCGGCGGCCAGTCCGGCGTGCCAGCGGAAGATCGCGTCGATGCCGTCCTGGTTCACCCACGACGGCGCGTTGTGGCCGAGCGCGTGCGTCCGGACGGTCGCCTCCCTGGCCGTGGCCGTCGCCTTCTTCACGAGGGCGAGCCCGTGCAGTGCCGGCGGCACGCTCGGGTCCGGGTGGGCCGTGTCGGACACCACCGCGCGGATGTTCGCGCCGGCCCAGGCGGAGGCGGGCAGCCGCTTCGGGTTGTGGGAGTCGATCTGAGCGGTGCTGCCGCCGAAGGCACCGCCGATCGAGAAGCGGCCCCGCGCCGTGCGGTCGTGGGTGTCGCGGAGGTCGTAGACGCCGTTGACCAGGTAGACGCCGTTGATGCCGGGGAAGACCCGCGCGCCGTAGTCCTCGCAGGCGAGCGCGCCTCCGGCCGACATCGCCCAGAGGTAGCTGGCGGCGATCGGGAACTGACCGGATAGGTAGGCGTAGCCGTTCCGCTGGTGCTTCTGCGCGGTGTCGTTGGTCCAGATCGTGCCGCCGAGCGTCTGGCAGATCGCGATGGCGCCCCGCTCGACGGCGAGCTCGGCCGGGTACGCGAAGACGCTGGACAGCGAGGTGTGGTCGGCCTGCGCGGAATGGATGAACCAGATCACCGGAACCGCCGCCGCCTGCCGCGGCTTCACCGTCTGCGGCACGAAGATCCGCGCGAGGTCGCCCGCGATCGAGACCGTGAGGACGTCGTAGAGCACGCCGCGGTTCTTCGTCCTCACGTTGATCGTGCGGGTCCTCTCCCCGGGCAGGCCGGGCACGGGGGAGGCGGCGGCTGAGGCGTCCGGGAGCGTCGCCGCGCCCAGAGCGAGGGCACCCGAGAGGGCGCCGCCGACGACGGTGCGCCGCCGGAGGCCGGGAGCTGGGGAGGGTGGTCCTGCGGAATCGTCGGGGGACACGGGATCTCCTCGTGCAGGGACCGCGGGCCGACGAGGTCGGCGGAGCGGTCCGGATCGGCGGGGGGGTGTGCCCACAACGCTAGCCGGAGGACCGGCCGGACGACCCGTCGATGCGCGCCAGTCGCGGGACGGCGGAGGGACGACGCCGCACGGGCGGAACGTTCGGCGGCTCGGCGACCGCATCGGCTGCGGATCGAGGCGCTGCGGAGGCGAAGGAGACGCCCGTTCCTGATCGCCCGCCCCGCCGGTTCCGACCCTTTCGCCCCGTTCGGGAGCGCTTCCCCGCACCGGTCTGGCCCCCCGGTGTGAAGGCTCCCAGGTTCCTCGCGCTCGTCGGCGGACCGGTGCCAGCGTGAAGGGACCGAGAAGCAGAAGGAGAAACGATCATGACTCTTCGACGAACTCTTGCCACCCTCGCCCTCACGGGCGCCATCGCCTCCGTCGGCGTCGTCGCTGTCGCGACGCCCGCCTCCGCGGCCGAGGTCGCGAACGGACAGTACGTGAACGCCGCGAACTACGCGTGCGGAGCCCAGGAGGTGGCCACCGGCGCCACCCTCGGACCCGAGGGCGTTCTGCGCCAGCGCGCTCTCGTCTTCCGCAACTGCGGGTCGAGCACGGTCGAGCGCAAGGCCGACATCATCGCCGACTTCGACGGCAGCTGCTACTCCGTCGCGCCGGGCAAGGCCCGAGTCCTCGACGCGCTGTTCGTGGCGGCGGGACGCAACACCTACCGCGCATCCAAGGCCTGCTGAGGTCGCGTGCTCCGCCGGAGGGGCGGGTCGGGGACATCCCCGGCCCGCCCCTCCGGCTGTCCGGAACGACCACCGTCCGGAACGACCACGCCGTCCGACCTGTCCTCCCGTCGACCCGCCCGAGCATCACTCCAGCACAGGCCCCAGCTCCGCCAGGACCTCCGCGACCCGGGCCCGCGCCCGTGCATCCAGCCCGCGGACCGGACGCGGGAGGCAGTGCGCCTCGGCGAGACCGAGCTGCTCCGCCATCGCCGCGACCACGCGGTAGCTGCCGCCGTGCTCCGAGAAGAGGTCCCAGACGGGCTGCAGGCGCGCCGATCCCGCGATCGCCGCCGCCTCGTCGCCCGACTGCGCCGCCCGGGCGATCGACAGCGCCGTCCGCGGGAAGAGGCCGCCGATCACCGAGTACCAGGCGTCGCAGCCGCCGAGCAGCCCGCGCGCACCCGCGGCGTCCCCCGAGACCCCGACAGTGACCCCCTCCGGCACCCGCGCCCGGATCTTGCGGACGCGCGCCGCCGCGGCACCCGGTCCCTCCGGCACGCCGGGGATCTTGAGGGAGGCGACCTGCGGCAGCCGGGCGACGGCCCCGTAGAGGTCGTCGGAGAAGGAGAAGCGCGTCGTCCCGGGGTTGTCGTACACGACGAGCGGCACCGAGAGCTGAGCCGTCACGTCCTCGTAGAGCCCGAGCACGTCCTCGTCCGTCAGCGGCTGGTAGCCGAGCGGCGCCAGGAGCACCGCGCTCGCCCCGGCGCTCTGCGCGTCCTCGGCGAGCGCCAGCACCTGCGAGGTGCGCAGCGCCCCGATCCCGACCACGACCGGCACCGGGCCGGCGCTGCGGACGGCGATCTCGGCGGCGCGCCGGCGCTCGCCGCGGTCCAGCTACGGAGCCGAGCCGGTCGAGCCCAGTGCGCCGATCGAGTCGACTCCCGCCCGCGCGAGCCGCTCGACGAGAGCGGCGAACGACCGCTCGTCGATGCTGTCGTCGCGGAGCGGAGTGAGGGGGAAGGCGCTGAGTCCGGTGAGCACGTCGGTCCGTTCGCTGGGGGCGGGAGGGGCCCGGCCAGTCTCCCCGGCGGCAGGGGCCCGGTCGAGGCCAGAACCGCCGGGGGCCGGGGGACCAGCCGTCACTCCGCGTCGAGCACCACTCGGGAGTGGAGTCCGAGCCGGTCGAGGAACGCCTCGTCGTGGCTGACGACGACCAGGCCGCCCCGCCAGGCGGCGAGAACGTCGACGAGGTGGTCGGTCGTGGCGAGATCGAGATCGTTCGTCGGCTCGTCGAGCACGAGCAGCTGCGGAGCGGGCTGCGCCAGCACGAGCCCGGCGAGCGCGACGCGGAACCGCTCGCCGCCCGAGAGCGACGCGATCCTCCGATCGACCACGTCGCCGCGCACCAGGAGCCGCGCGAGGGCGTTCCGCAGCTCGACCGCCGGACGATCCGGCGCGGCCCGGGAGACGTGCTCCCGCACGGTGGCCTCCTCGTCGAGGAGTCCCTCGCGGCGCTGGGGGAGCCAGCCGACCCGCTCCGTCAGCGCTCGGGCCGTGGTGCCGGCGAGCGGATGCTCCCGCGCACCCGGCGCCCCGACGAGGTGCTCGAGCAGGGTGGTCTTCCCCGTCCCGTTCGCACCGACCACCGCGATCCGCTCCGGCCCCTGCAGCACCGTCGTCCGGCCGCGCACCGTCAGCTCCGCCAGGCGGCGCCCGGCCGCGACCCCGGGGTCCGGCAGGTCGAGGCGGACCCGGTCGTCGTCCCGGACTGCCCGCGACGCGGCGTCGACCTGCTCGCGCGCCCGCGCCTCCGCGGCGCCGTGCCCGGAGCGCAGCCGTCCCGCGGTCGCCTCGGCTCGTCCTCTCCGCGCGTTCGCGAGGATCGCGGGCATCGACTCCGCCGATCGCGCCCCCGCCCGCGCGCGGCGGGCGATGGTCGTCTCGGCCTCGATGCGCTGGCGCCGCTCGGCGCGGAGAAGCCGGTCGGCGTCGCGCAGATCGCGCTCCGCGGCCGCCTGCTCGAGGACGAGCCGCTCCTCGAACGCCGAGAACGTCCCGCTGGAGGTGCGGACCGCCCCGTCGCGCAGCTCCGCGATCTCGTCGACGTGCTCGAGCAGCTCCCGGTCGTGACTGACGAGCACGAGCGTCCCGCGCCACCGGTCGACCAGGTCGAGCAGAAGCCCTCGGGAGCGCCGGTCGAGGTCGTTCGTCGGCTCGTCGAGCACGGCGATCGGCCGGCCGCGCAGCCGGACGCCGGTCACGGCCGTGAGGACGGCCTGCCCTCCGGAGAGGGTCGCGACCGGCCGCAGCAGGTCCGCCTCCTCCAGGTCGAGACCGGCGTCGCCGAGTGCGGCGAGCGCCCGGGCCTCGAGGTCCCAGTCGTCCGCGAGCACCTCGAAGTGCCGCGGATCCGCGCCGCCGCGGAGGATCGCGTGCAGCGCGTCCAGGCGCGGCCTGATCCCGAGGAGATCGGCGACGGTGTCGTCGGGCCCTCGCCGGAGGCGCTGGGGCAGCAGGTCGACGGGACCCGTCGTCGAGACGCTCCCGGCGGTGGGGGAGAGGCCGCCCGTGACGAGTCGGACGAGGGTCGATTTGCCGGCGCCGTTCGCGCCGACGAGACCGGTGCGCCCGCGGCCGAACGCCGTGGTGACGCGGTCGAGGACGACGGAGCCGTCGGGCCAGGCGAACGTGCAGTCGTGGAGGACGACGGCGGGCGGGGTGGTGCGGGAAGTGGAGGGCACGGTGCTCCAGGGGTCGGTGTCGGCGCACGACGACCACCGGGCTCCGAGGGAGCAGCGGCTCGCCCCTGAGGGGCGGGCACGGGGGACGTCAGTGCGAGAGCAGCTGCTGCGTCGTGGACGCAGTACCGGTGCTGGAGCGCAGGAGTCCGTCTTCCGTGCGGGGAGCCCCCGTGACCGCGAGCCGCTGGATCGGCCGGTGTGGCGGCCGCACCGACGTCGCGGCTCGCGACGAGGTACCCGACGACCGTACGTGCCCGTCGATACGCGCGCAACCGTGATCGCCTGCTCGTCCGCGGCCTGCGTCCGTCGGCGCCGTCGCGCGGCTCGCGGCGGACGGCTCTCCACCCACGGCGGGACGGCCGGACCGCCCGGGTGTGCACGCTGCTGCCAACCGGTCGAGGGGGTCGCCGGCGGGCCCTCCCGTCGCCGGGCCCTCACTACGCTGAGCCCATGGTGACCATTCGCGACGTCGCGGCCGATGCGGGGGTGGCCCGCAGCACGGTGTCCTACGTGCTCTCCGGCAACAAGAAGCTCCCGGAGGCGACCCGCCTGCGCGTGCTCGCGAGCGTGGAGCGGCTCGGCTACCGGCCCGACCCGATGGCGCGGGCCCTGGCGCTGCGGCGCACGAACATCCTCGGCTTCTTCGCCTCCGTCGATCCGGAGTCGCGGCAGACCGACGTCGACGTCTTCATGCGCTTCGTGCGGGCGGCGATGTACGCGGCCCGCGCCCGCGGCTTCGACCTGCTGATGATGGGCACGGGCGAGGGGGAGCTCGCGCGCGACGTCCTCGCCGATGCGCTCGTCGTGATGGACATCCGCCGGGACGACCCCCGGCTGCCGGTCCTCGCGAGCATCGGCCTGCCGACCGCGCTGGTCGGCTACCCGGGCGAGGGCAGCCCGTTCAGCGCGATCGACCTCGACTTCGACGGCGCGGCGCGGGTCGCCGTCGACCACCTCGCCGACCTCGGGCACGTCGAGATCGCGGTCCTCGGGATGGGCCCCGACGCCTACGAGAGCGGCTACGCCTTCGCCCTGCGGTTCCGCGAGGGCTTCCTCGACCAGTGCCGCCTGCGCGGCGTGCGGGGCGCCGTCATCCCCAGCACCGACGACGTCGACGACTGGTTCGAGCAGGCGCAGGAGCAGCTCCCCGGCCTGAGTGCCGTGGTCACGCACGGGCCGGGCGTGCTCGAGCCGTTCCTGCAGCGCCTCAGTGGCCTGGGCCTGCGCGTCCCGGAGGACTGCTCGATCATGACCATCGCCCCGGAGGCGGTGATGCGGCACGCCGACCAGCCGGTCACCGTGGTGGACCTGCCCGGCGACGAGATGGTCTCGCGGGCGGTCGACCTGGTGCTCGACGAGCTCGCCGGCACCGCGACTCCGGGAGTGACGGAGCTGCTGCCCGCGGTGGTCGTGGACCTCGGCACCACCGCGCCCTTCTCGCCGGGCACCAGCCGGGGCGTCGTCCCCTCGTGGCGGCGGGCGCGCGGCTGACGTCGACCGGGTCGCCGGGGCGTTCCCCGGGCGATCGGTGAACCGGTTCTCCGAAATCTATTGAACCGGTTCTCCGACTCGGTTAGGCTCGCCACGACTTCCGGACGGACCGCCTCAGCGGGCGCCTCCGGAGGGTCTTCCCGGCGCGAGCGCTCCGCTCGTCCCGACCGTATTCAGAGAGGAATACCGTGAAGAACAGCATCCGACGGGCCGCAGGCGCCGCCTCCCTCGTCCTCATCGCCGGAGTCGCCCTCAGCGCGTGCAGCGCACAGGGAGCGGGCGACGACTCGTCGAAGTCGCTCACTCTCTGGGACAGCTTCACCCAGTACGACGCGTCCTCCCCCTACGGCCAGCTCCTGGCCGGCTGCGAGGCCTCGACCGGGATCACCCTCGAGCGAACCTCCGACCCCGACCTCACCACCAAGCTCCTGCAGTCGGCCGCGTCGAAGACCACGCCGAACCTGGTCGTCCTCGACAACCCCAACGTCGCGAAGTTCGCCGACACCGGCCTGCTCGTCGACAACGCCGCCTCCGGGCTCGACACCAGCGACGTCCTCCCGAACGTGCTCGCCGCCGGCCAGCTGGACGGGAAGACCTACGGCTCGTCGATCGGCTCGAACACCCTCGCGCTCTTCTACAACAAGGCGCTCTTCGAGGCCGCCGGCGTCACTCCGCCGACGACCTGGGACGAGCTGACCACCGCCGCGAAGGCCCTCACTGCGGGCGACGTCACCGGGCTCGGCTTCTCCGCGATCGGCACCGAGGAGGGCACCTTCCAGTTCCTGCCCTTCTTCTGGGGCTCCGGTGCGACCCTCGAGGACATCTCCTCCGACGACGCCGTCTCGGCGCTCGCACTCTGGACCGACCTGGTGAAGAGCGGCTCGGCCTCGCAGGCGAACGTCAACGCCAACCAGCAGGACGTCCGCGACCAGTTCCTCGCGGGCAAGCTCGGGATGATGGTCAACGGCACCTGGCAGCTCTCCGCCCTCGACGAGGCGGGCATCGACTACGGCGTCGTGCCGATCCCGGCGAAGGACGGGGGAGCGGCACCGAGCCCGCTCGGCGGCGAGTTCGTCGAGGTGGTCGCCTCCGACGCCGCGAAGCAGACGCTCGCCACGGAGTTCGCGCAGTGCGTCATCCAGCCCGACAGCCTGAAGGCCTGGGCGGCCGGCCAGTCGTACATCATGCCGTACGCCGACGCGGCCGCCGAGCAGGCGACCGAGGACCCCGCGCTCCAGCCGTGGGTCGAGGCCATCTCGGTCGCGCAGGGACGCACCAGCGACCTCGGCGTCGCCTATCCCGACACCTCGAAGGCGCTCTGGACCGCGATCCAGGAGTCGCTGACCGGCTCGAAGACGCCGCAGGCGGCCCTCGACGACGCCGCGGCGAGCCTGAAGTAGCGGCCGCATGACCGACCCCGCTGTGCTCACGGCGCCGGTCGCGGGCGGGGCGGCCACCAGGCCGCCCGCCCGCCGCCGACCCCGCTCCCACCTCCGCCTCGCCGCCGCAGCCTTCATGGCGCCCGTGGTGATCTTCCTCGCCGTCTTCTTCGTCTACCCGATCATCCGCGGCGTCGTCCTCAGCCTCCAGGACTTCGGACCGTCGTCCTTCGTGACCGGGATCGCCCCCTTCGTCGGCTTCGACAACTACGTCACGGTCGTCACCGACCCGATCTTCGCGAGCATCGCCTGGCACACCGTGGTCTTCACCGTGGTCTCGCTGGTGGGCCAGTTCACGATCGGCATGGCCCTGGCGCTGTTCTTCAGCCGCCGCTTCCCGCTCTCGGCGACGTTCCGCTCCCTCATCCTGCTGCCGTGGCTCCTGCCGCTGATCGTCTCGGCGACGGCCTGGCGCTGGATCTTCGACCAGCAGTTCGGCATCCTGAACGCCGCGATCGGCACGCCGGTCGGCTGGCTGACCGATCCGTCCGTCTCGCTGTGGGCGGTCATCATCGCCAACATCTGGCTGGGCATCCCGTTCAACGTGGTGCTGCTGCACGGAGGCCTGCAGGGCATCCCCGAGAGCCTCTACGAGGCCGCGGCACTGGACGGCGCCTCGCGCTGGCGGTCCTTCTGGAGCATCACCTGGCCGCTGCTGCGACCGGTGACCTCCGTCACGCTCCTCCTCGGCCTCGTCTACACGATCAAGGTGTTCGACGTCATCTGGATCCTCACCAAGGGAGGCCCGGCCAACAGCTCGCACACCCTCGCGACGTGGGCCTACGAGCAGTCCTTCACCGACCTGCAGTTCGGAGTCGGAGCGGCGGCCGGACAGATCCTCGTGATCGTCGCCCTCGTCTTCGGCGTGATCTACATCCGCGCCCAGCGCAAGGAGGACCTCGGATGAACCGGCACACCACAGGGCTGCGCCGCGGGATCGACGTGGTCATCGCGATCGTGCTCTGCGGCTTCCTCCTCTTCCCGCTCTACTGGATGGTCAACGTCTCGCTGACCAAGCCGCAGAACCTGATCCAGACCCCGCCGAGCCTGTTCCCCGGCGACCCGACCCTCGACGGGTACGTGCAGGCGTTCTCGACGCAGCTGCCGAACCTCATCACGAGCCTCGTGATCTCGATCGGCTGCGTGATCCTGACGCTGGCGATCGCCCTGCCCGCCGCTTTCGCGATGGCGAAGTTCCGGGTGCGGGGGACCGGCGTCGTGATGTTCGTGTTCCTCCTCGCCCAGATGATCCCCGGGATCGTCCTGGTCACCGCGCTGTTCGCGATCTACAACGCGCTGGGGCTGCTCAACACCTATCCGGGCCTGATCCTCGCCGACGCGACCGCCTCCGTGCCGTTCGCGGTGATCATCCTCCGGGCCTTCATGCTCGGCATCCCCGACGAGCTGATCGAGGCCGCGCGGATCGACGGTGCGAGCAACTGGCGCTCCTTCGTCTCGATCGTCATCCCGCTGAGCCGGAACTCGATCGTGACCGCGGGCCTGTTCTCGTTCCTGTTCGCCTGGGCCGACTTCCTCAACGCGAACTCGCTCACCTCGGGCAACAGCATCGTGCCGTTCACCCTCGGCCTCTACCGCTACATCGGATCGACAACCACCAACTGGAACGGGATCATGGCGACCGCCGTGATCGCCTCCCTCCCGGCCGCCGTGCTGCTGATCGTGGCCCAGCGCTACGTCGCCGCCGGGGTCACCGCCGGCGCGGTCAAGGACTGAGCGCCGTGCCCGACTCGAGGAAGCAGGAGCACATGGACACCGACGCGTTCGCGCTCGAGGGGGACCGCCTCGTCTGGCGCGGCGACGGCGAGACCGTCGTCGTCGAGCCGTGGGGGAGGGACAGCGTCCGGGTCCGCGCCCGCCGGTCCGGGGAGGTCCTCGACACCGACTGGGCGCTGATCGCCCCCGAGCGCCACGCGCCGGAGGTCTCGATCGAGGGACCGCGGGCGACGCTGCGCGCCGGCGGCATCACCGTCGTCCTCGAGCAGCAGGAGGGCTACGGGTACCAGACCGGCTACCACGAGCTCTCCTGCTCCCTCTCCTTCTACGACCGTCGGGGGGAGCTGCTCTTCCGGGAGCTCGGGAGCGGGGGAGCGCTCAAGCTGCGCGCCCGCGAGCAGCGTCCGCACCTGGGCGGCGACTTCCGGCTGACCGCGCTGTTCGAGACGTCCCCCGACGAGAAGCTGTACGGGATGGGGCAGTATCAGCAGGACATCCTCGACCTGAAGGGCTGCACGCTCGAGCTCGCGCACCGCAACTCCCAGTCGAGCGTCCCGTTCGTGCTGTCGAGCCGCGGCTACGGGTTCCTCTGGCACAACCCCGCGATCGGCCGCGCGACTTTCGCAGCCAACCGCACGGAGTGGTCCGCCGAGTCCTCCCAGCAGCTCGACTACTGGGTGACCGCGGGGGAGACCCCGGCCGACATCACCCGGGCCTACGCCGACGCGACCGGGCACGTCCCGATGATGCCCGAGCACGGCCTCGGCTTCTGGCAGTGCAAGCTGCGCTACTGGAACCAGGAGCAGCTACTCGAGGTCGCCCGCGAGCACCGGCGCCGCGGCCTGCCGATGGACGTGATCGTGGCCGACTTCTTCCACTGGCCGCACATGGGCGACTTCCGCTTCGAGGAGGAGTTCTGGCCGGATCCGTCCGCCATGGTCGCCGAGCTGCGCGAGCTCGGGATCGAGCTGATGGTCTCGGTCTGGCCGCAGGTGTCGGTCGAGTCCGAGAACTACATCGCGATGAAGAAGGGGAACCTCCTCGTCAAGGCCGAGCGGGGCCTGGACCTGCACATGCAGTTCGAGGGTCCGAGCGCGTTCTACGACGCGACGAGCCCCGCCGCCCGGAGGTTCGTCTGGGAGGCGTGCCGGCGCAACTACGGCGAGCACGGGATCCGGCTCTTCTGGCTCGACGAGGCCGAGCCCGAGTACGGCGTCTACGACTTCGACAACTACCGCTACGCCGCCGGCCCCGCCGTCCAGGTCGGCAACCTCTACCCGCAGGCGTTCTCCCGCGGCTTCTTCGAGGGGCAGAGCGAGGGCGGGGAGACCGCGATCGTCAACCTCGTCCGCACCGCGTGGGCGGGCAGCCAGCGCTACGGCGCGCTCGTGTGGTCGGGTGACATCCACTCGACCTTCGCGGACCTGCGCCACCAGATCACGGCCGGCATCCACATGGGCGTCGCGGGGATCCCGTGGTTCACGACCGACATCGGAGGATTCGCCGGGGGAGACCCGTCGGATCCGGAGTTCCGTGAGCTCCTCGTGCGCTGGTTCCAGTTCGGCGCGTTCAGCCCGGTGATGCGCCTCCACGGCGACCGCGCGCCGTCGGCCCCGGTCACGGCCGCCGACGGGAGCCGCCGCGCCGCGACCGGAGCCGCGAACGAGGTGTGGAGCTTCGGCGAGGAGGCCACGCCGATCCTCACCCGCCTGCTGCATCTGCGCGAGACCCTGCGCCCGTACACGCGCGAGGCGATGCGGGAGGCGCACGAGCTGGGCCAGCCCGTGCTGCGCGCGGTGTTCCACGAGTTCCCGGGGGACCCGGAGGCCTGGGATCTGGCCGACCAGTACCTCTTCGGCTCGGACCTGCTGGTGGCTCCGGTCACGCACGCCGGAGCCGTCTCCCGACGGGTCTACCTGCCCGCCGGGGCGCGCTGGACGGAGCTCTCGACGGGCGCCGAGCACGAGGGCGGGCAGTGGATCGTCGCCGACGCGCCCCTGGCCGTCATCCCGGTCTTCGCGCGCGACGGCCGGCAGGCGCACCTCGTCGGGCAGCTCTGAGCGGAGGCTCCCCGCTGACCGGAGGGTTCCGCCGCGAGGAGCGCCCCCGCGTCAGCCCGTCCCCGTGAGCCAGAAGTCGACCGCGTCGGGGGACGGGCGCCCGGCGACCCGGACGACGTCGCCGAACTCGAGCACGCTGTCCGGATCCTCCTGGACGGCCGGCCACCGCTCGCGGCCGGCGGCGTCCGGATCGCCGTGGGAGACGAACCCGAGCCAGCGCGCGGTCATCTCCTGCTCGAGCCGGAGGTCGACGTCCGTGTAGTCGGCGTCGCCGTCCGCCCCGAGGTTCCCGTACGCGTACATCACCTCGGCGCCGTGGTACGCGCCGAACCGCTCGAGTCCGCTCTCCGGGGGAGTGCGCGTGAAGATGTAGGCGTGGACGCCCGCCCGCCCGGTCCGGGCGGCCGTCAGCGCCCAGAGCCGCATCGGGGCGGTCATCGTCCGGTCGCTGCCGGCGCGCAGCCGGGAGTCGACGACCTGGTCCTCGACGGCACCCGGGTACAGCACGAGGAAGCGGTCCGCGTCGTCTCCGTGCTCCCGGCGCACCTCCTGCTCGTAGGCGTCCGGATCCGAGTCGACGCCTCCCAGCAGATCGAGCGAGGTCTCGTCGGAGTTGCTGCCGAGCAGGAGGGGGACGTCGTTCTGCCGACCGGCCTCGTAGACGGCGAGCGGCGTGTCGGGGAGGACGACGCCGTCGATCGAGGGCCACCAGTGCTGCGAGAGGCCCGCGGCGGCCGCGACGATGCGCTCGGCCGGCAGGGCCCTCATCTCGGCCAGGCTCGCCCCGCCGAGGGCCTCGCTCAGGCGCGCAGCCGCCTCCCGTGCGGTGGCGGCGTCGTCGTAGAGGTCGCCGTCCTCGCGGTCTCCCGCCGACCCCAGGCATCCTCCGCTCTCCCCGATGATCCCGTGGAGGAGGCCGGCCGCGAGGGGCGAGGCCCCGAGGATGCAGGCGCTGCCGGAGCCGGCGGACTGGCCGGCGACCGTCACCCGCCCCGGGTCCCCGCCGAAAGCGGCGATGTTGTCCTGCACCCACTGCAGAGCGGCGACCTGGTCGAGCAGTCCCTGATTCCCCGGGGTGCCGCCGCCGAGCACATCACCGGCGAGGAAACCGAGGACGCCCAGACGGTAGGCGACGGTGATGACCACCGCGCCCCGGGAGGCGAGCGCCGCGCCGTCGTAGGCGGGGAGGGCGCCGGACCCCGAGACGAACGCGCCGCCGTGGAGGTAGACGAGGACCGGGCTGGAGTCGCCCGCCCCGCCGGCCGGCGTCCAGATGTTCAGGCGGAGGCTGTCCTCGTCCGTCGCGTACCCGCCGAGGAGCGTCTCCTCCAGCGGCAGGTCGAGCACGCGGGTCGCCGCTCGGGAGAGGAACGTCGGCTCCGGCTGAACGGCGGAGGGGCCGAAGTCGTCGGCCACGAGGGTCGCCGACCGCTGCGGGGCCGGGCGGGGCGCCTCCCAACGCAGCGGGCCGACCGGGGGAGCAGCGTAGGGGATCCCCGCGAAGGCGTCGACCCCGGCGGCGGCGTCGTGCACGCCGACGACGTCGCCCTGCCGGGTCGTGACCGGGGCGGTGTGCGGACCGGCGAGCGTCCGCGTCGCCGGGAGAGGACCCGCGGCGAGGGCGACGGCTCCGACGAGCCCTGCGGACGCGACCCAGGCCGCCGTACGCAGCATCCGGTGCCGGTGCCGCCAGCTCCTCGAGACGGCCACGATCAAGATCGCGGCCGCCGCGACGACGAGCCACCCCCACCACTCCGCCCGGTTCAGCCAGGCGAGGACCGCCCCGATGAGCACGACGGTCGCGGCCGGCAGCCACCGGGACCGTCGCCGTCGAGGTCCGGGCATCTCAGGTTTCGATACGGTATGCATTGGAAACGAAACGTACTGAAAAGGCCCACTCGGCGCAAGGATCCGCCTAGGCTGGGGGCGTGGTCACAGGCGAGCAGGCTCCGGTCCGGCGGAGGAGCGAGACGCGACGACGTCTCCTCGCCGCGGCCGCCGAGCTCTTCGAGAGTACGGGCACCATCGGCCAGCGCGTCGAGGACATCTGCGCGCAGGCGGGCTTCACCCGCGGCGCGTTCTACTCGAACTTCGCCGGCGTCGACCAGCTCTTCCTCGCACTCCACGAGGAGCAGGCCGCGAGAGTGTGGGGGAGCCTGCAGGAGGCCCTCGACGTCCAGCTGCAGGAGGAGCACCGCGCGGCGACCCTCGACGGCGCCGTCCGCTCCCTCCTCGGCGCGCTCCCGTCCAGCCGCGAGTGGTTCTCCCTGCGGTCGGTGCTCCTGGCCCGCGCCGCCGTGGACCCGGAGTTCGCCGAGCGGATGATGATCGACGACGACCGCGTCTCGCGCGAGCTGGGCGAGCGCTTCGCCGCCCTCGCCGCCGTGCACGGCCGCGTCCCCGCCGTCGAGTTCGCCGTCCTGGCGAAGGCGGTCGTCGCGGCGCACGTCGGGTCGGTGAGCCAGTGGCCCGTGGACACCAGTGCCGAACTCACGCAGCGCACGGTCGTCGCCGCGGTGATCCGAGGCCTCACCGTCGAAGCGCCCGGTCTGCCCTCGGAGCGCGGCGGCGATCGATGACGTCCTGTCGCAGGAGCGTTGAGGGGAGCCGATCGCCATCCTGCCGACCGGGGCTTCGGTCGAACTGACATAATGTGCATTATCGGATAACGGCGGAAGGGCCGGACCGGCCGGGACTGAGGCCGCCCGGCGGTCCGGCACGTCATCAGCGGATCGGCGAATGCTCCACCCACGGCTCGACGTCCTCGTACCAGCACGTCTCGGTCGGAGTGTCGAAGCGCGTGACCAGCCGTAGCCGCGGATCGACGGTCATCGTGCCGCGGACGCCGTCGTCGGCCTGGTGTCGAAGACGGATCACGGTGAGCGCGCCGTCGATCGACGCGCCGGTGATCCGGTACCCGTCGCTCGGCCGTCCCCAGACCGGCAGGTTCAGCGGGAAGGCCAGGCGGGCCGCCAGCGGCTCCGGCAGCAGCTGCCATCGGTCCAGCGGACGCTCCTCGCCGCCGGAGACGTACCGGCCGGTCGGGGCGTCGTACGCGTCGACCGTCCCGGTGCGCTCGTCAACGCAGGAGAACGACGCCTCGACGGGCTGCACCTGCAGTCGGTAGGTCTCGGTCCTCTCGGGCGTCCGCCGGAAGGCGCGGCACCGGAAGGGCGAGCGCCTCCTCCAGTTCGCCATCACCGCGACGGCGTCGAGGAGGATGCTCGTCTCGCCGTCCCTGTCGAAGTCGCCACGCCGCCCGGAGGCTGATGTGCGGAACCCGTCGGCGCGGACGGACTCCCCCGATGCCGGACCGCTGCCGTCCATCGGAGTCATCCGTCGAGGATCGCAGACCCGCGCGCCTGGGTCATTCCGCGAAGGCGATCAGGCGAAGTCGGAGATGTCGCCGACGAGGCGGGTGTTGTCCGAGGGGATCGGCTCGACAGCCGCCAGAGCGACCTCGGCCGCGAACTCCTGCACGTTGTAGAGCTTGCCGGCCGACTCGCGACGCGAGCTGATCGCGCCCGGGTTCGCGCGCTCCAGCAGGGTCGCGGTGATGGTGCCCTCGATCATGTCGCCCGAGACGACGACGAACTCGATCCCGCGCTCGGCGAGCTCACCGATCCGCTCGCGCAGGGCGTCCTCGCCGGCGCGCTTGGAGAGCGCGACGGGCTCGTACTCGGGCATCGTGGGCGTGGTCCGGATGAAGTGCGCCTGGTGGCTCGTGACGAACACGACACGGGAGCCCTCGGAGAGCAGCGGCAGCGCCGCGTCGAGCACGGCGACCTGCGAGTCCCGGTTGAGGACCATCGCGTAGTCCTCCCCCATGTTGCTCTCCATGCCGCCGGAGGCGTTCAGGACGAGCACGTCCAGTCCTCCGTACTCCTTCTCGATGCGGGAGAAGAGCTCGGCGCGCGAGTCGGCGTCGGTGAGATCGGCGCCGACGGCGATGGCGGTGCCGCCGGCCTCGACGATCTGCGCGACGAGCTTGTCGGCGCGCGGCGCCTTCGAGCGGTAGTTGACGACGACGCGGGCTCCGGCCTCGGCCAGGTAGCGGACCGTGTCGGCGCCGATGCCGCGGGACGACCCGGTGACGAGAGCGCGCTTGCCGTCGAAGGAGCCGGGGGCGAGGGGATTGGACACGGGTATTCCTCCAGAACGCCGGCTCGGAGACCGGATCGGGCACGATGACGGGCCACGGCCCGACGGAGGAGTCTACCAAGGGCCTCGAGACCGTCGGCGCACCGCCTCTCCCAGCCCTCGTCCGGGGGGCGTTGATAGCCTGGGAATGCTCGTCGAGGGGAAGGAGCACACAGCATGGACGCTGTCACCCAGTACGCGTGGATCCTCTGGCTCGCGCTGATCCTCATCTTCGTGATCGTCGAGATGATCACTCTCGAGTTCACGTTCCTGATGCTCGCCGTCGGCAGCATCGGCGGACTGCTGACCGGGCTGGTCGGGGCTCCCTTCTGGGTCCAGGTCCCCGTCGCGGCCGTCCTCGCCGCCCTCCTGCTGTTCACCGTCCGGCCGCCCCTGCTGCGACTGCTGAAGCGGGGCGGCGATCCCACCCCCAGCGGAGCGGACGCTCTCCTCGGGCTCCCCGGCAGCGTCGTCCTCGCCGGCCCCGGAGCCGGCCAGGTCAAGCTCGCCAACGGCGAGACCTGGACCGTCCGCCTGTCCCCGCTCGTCGAGGACCGCACACTCGGAGTCGGCGAGAGAGTCGTCGTCACCGCCATCGAGGGCGCGACCGCGGTCGTCGTCCCCGCCGAAAGGAGCACACCGTGACACCGTCCTCCGTCGTGACGATCGTCGTCGTCGCCGCCGTCGTCCTCTTCGCCCTGGTCGTCCTCTTCCGAGCGGTCCGCATCATCCCCCAGGCCACCGCCGGGGTCGTGGAGCGCCTCGGCAAGTACCACAAGACCCTGCTGCCGGGCCTCAATCTCGTCGTGCCGTTCATCGACCGGGTCCGCCCGCTGATCGATCTGCGCGAGCAGGTCGTCTCGTTCCCGCCCCAGCCCGTGATCACGGAGGACAACCTCGTCGTCTCCATCGACACGGTCGTCTACTTCCAGGTGACGGACGCCCGCGCGGCGACCTACGAGATCGCCAACTACCTCGGCGCGGTCGAGCAGCTGACCACCACCACGCTCCGCAACGTCGTCGGCGGCCTGAACCTCGAGGAGGCGCTGACCTCCCGCGACAACATCAACGGGCAGCTGCGCATCGTCCTCGACGAGGCCACCGGCAAGTGGGGCATCCGCGTCGGACGCGTGGAGCTCAAGGCCATCGACCCGCCCCTCTCCATCCAGGACTCGATGGAGAAGCAGATGCGCGCCGAGCGCGACCGTCGAGCCGTGATCCTCACCGCCGAGGGCACCAAGCAGTCCCAGATCCTGAACGCCGAGGGTCAGCGCCAGGCCGCGATCCTCGCTGCGGAGGGCCAGGCGAAGGCGGCGGTCCTGCGGGCCGAGGGTGAGGCCAAGGCGATCACCACCGTCTTCCACGCCATCCACGAGGGCCGCCCCGACAGCGAGCTCCTCGCGTACCAGTACCTCCAGACACTCCCCAAGATCGCCGAGGGCAGCGCGAACAAGCTCTGGGTCATCCCGAGCGAGCTCACCGAGGCGCTGAAGGGCATTGGAGGCGCGCTCGGCCAGCGCGGCCAGTCCGCCCCGGCGGTCCGCCCGCAGGACGCGGCACCCTCGTCGGCGCCTGCGGCGTCCGCGCCTACCGCATCCGGGTCCGTCGGCTCCACTCCTGTCGAGCCCGGATCCGAGACGTCCGCCCCCGTGGCGCCCGCGACGACCGACGGAGCCCTCGGCTCGGCGCCCACTCCCCCGCCGCCGGCCGTCTAGCCACGGACCCGGTCCGCGATGTGCACCCCTGAGCGACCCCTCGCCCTGAGCGGGCCGACCCCCCGGGTGATCGCGCATCGCGGGTTCGGCCCGCAGGCCGAGGGCAACACGCTCGCCGCCTTCGAGCGCGCCCTCGCCGCGGGTGCGGACCTCCTCGAGACGGACGCGCGCGCCTCCCTCGACGGGGTCGCCGTGCTCGTCCACGACGCCGAGGTGATCGACCGCTCCGGCCGCCGCCACGTCGTCGCCGCCACCCGGTGGGAGGAGCTCGCCGACCTCCGACTGGCGGGCGGCGCCCGGCTCGCCTCTCTCGAGCAGGCCCTCGCCGCACTCCCCCGCGCGCGCTTCAACATCGACGTGAAGTCGCGGGACGCGATCGACCCGGTCGTCGCGGCGGTGTCCGGCGCCGCCGCCGCGGAGCGCGTCCTCATCACTTCGTTCTCCGAGATCCGTCGAGCAGCGGCCCTCCGCCGTCTTCCCGGCGCCGCGACCTCGGCGTCGGCGGTCCGCTTCGTCGTCGCCCTGGTCGCCGCCCACCTCGGCGCCGCCCTCCCCGTGCGTCTCGCTCTCCGCGGCATCGACGCGCTCCAGGTGCCCGAGCGCGCGCTCGGCCTCCGCGTCGCCGAGCCGCGGATCCTCGCCCGGCTGCGGGTGACCGGCTGCGAGATCCACCTCTGGACCATCGACGATCCGGAGCGGATGGAGCAGCTCCTCGCGCTCGGGATCGACGGGCTCGTGACCGACCGCACCGACCTCGCCCGAGCGGCCGTCGACGCCTTCCTCAGCGCCCGTCAGCCACGCCCTCAGGAACCGCGGAATACGCCTCCGACCTGAGGATTCTCTGGCAATGGCAGGGACGGGAAGACCACCTCCAGGTACGACGTTGACACTGGGGAAGCACAGCGAGAGGAGACCACACAATGGCAGATCGAAGCTTGCGAGGAATGCGGCTCGGATCCCAGAGCCTGCAGAGCGAAGAAGGCGTCGTCTTCTCCCCGCGATCGACGTACGAGTACCACTGCGCGAACTGCGGCCACGACACCGACATGGTGTTCTCGGCCGATGCGGAAGCACCGGAGACCTGGGAGTGCCGCTCCTGCGGTCACGAGGCCACTCTGATGGTGGACTCGAAGCCGGTCGTCGTGGACAAGGGCGAGCAGAAGGCTCCGCGCACCCACTGGGACATGCTGCTCGAGCGTCGGACCCGCGCGGAGTTGGAGGAGCTGCTCGAGGAGCGGCTCGCCTATCTGCGCGCCAGGCGCGGCGAGCACAAGATCGGCGCGTAGCGCCGGTCAGCGGAGACGGCGTCGCGGCTCGCGCGTCCGGCGGACGAACGAGACCATGCCGATGAGACCGGCGGCCAGGAAGTACCAGCCGAGGTCTCGCGCCCACACCAGAGCCGGGGTCGTGGTGGAGCTGAGGGGGACCTCGTCCACCATGGCACCCGGCTCGAACCATGTCAGGGAATCGATCGTCGAGCCGTCCGGCCCGATGATCGCACTCGTCCCGACGGTCGAGATGTTGACCACGCTGCGCCCGGTCTCGATGGCCCGCAGGCGAGCGATCGCGAGCTGCTGGACGCTCTCGTCGGTCCGGCCGAAGTCGGCGTTGTTGGTCTGCCCGAGGATGACCTGGGCTCCCCCGTCGACCATCGCGTTCGTCAGCGCGTCGTCCGAGATGTCGAAGCAGATCGCGATGCCTGCGAGGACGCCGTTCACGTCGAAGACGTTGGGACGGGTGCCGATCGAGTAGTCGCGGCTCACCAGGTCGACCAGATCCGGAGCGAACATCCGCCAGAACGCCCGGTCCGGCATGTACTCGGCGAACGGGACGGGATGCACCTTGTCGTAGACCTGCGTCGCCCCCTCCCCCGCCTTCCAGAGCAGCGAGCTGTTGTAGAAGACGTCGTCCGAGGGGTTCGTGATCGTGCCCACGATGAACGGCGCGTCCATCGTCCGGCTGAGGTAGTCGAGGACGGCGGCCGACTGGGCGTTCCGGGTCGGATCGATGTCGACGCCGTTCTCGGGCCACACCACCATGTCGACGTCCTGGTCGAGGATCGGCAGCGTCGCCGAGGTGTGGTCCTCGAGGATCTGCCCGCGGTAGCTCTGCGAGAACAGGCCCGCATCGGAGTCACCCTGGACGGCGGCGATCCGGGTCGTGCCCTCCGTCGGTGCCGGCCAGGCGGGGAACACCAGCGCCATGATCGCGAAGCCCGCGAGAGCGCTGACGCGAGCGGAGGCCGGGACGGACATCTCGCGGACGGCCTGCGCGAGCACGGCGGCGAGGAACGCGACCACGAAGCCGAGGCCGGCGAAGCCGATCCACGCCGCGAGACCGGCGAGCGGGCCGAGGGACTGCGAGATCGCGAGGCGGCCCCAGGCGAAGCCGCCGTAGGGCCAGACGCTGGTGATCGACTCGCGCCCGATCCAGAGCGCCGCCAGGAGGGCGGGGAGGCCGACCATCCGGCCGAGCGGTCCCGTCCAGACGCGGTGGCCGCGCGTGGAGACGACCGCCATCAGCCCCGCGGAGAGCGCGAAGAAGATCGCCTGCAGACCGGCGAGGGCCGCCCACGGGACCGGGCCGAGGTAGAGGGTCAGCCACTCGATGTGGACGCCCCAGAAGACCGCTCCGCCGACGAGGCCGACGAGGGTCCCGCTCCAGAAGCCGCGCCCCGCCAGCGCGAACAGGATCGCCGCGGCGCCCACGATCGCCAGCGGCCAGACGTCGGAGTCGGGGAAGCCTCGGTCGAGCACGGCGCCGCCGAGGGCGGCGAGGGGCAGCGCCACCCACAGCGGAACGGTCCGCCCGTCGGGCGGAGGAGCGATCGACGTCATGCGACCGTCGAGTACGCGACGATGCCGCGGCGGACCAGGTCGAGGGCGGTCCGGGCCGCGCGGCCGACCTTGCCCTCGGCGACGACGGAGAGCTGATCGAGGAGGTCGATGGTCTGCTTCGCCCAGCGCACGAAGTCGCCGGCGGCCATGTCGGACTCGCGGAGCACCATGTCGAGCGGCATGCCCTTGGCCCACATGTTCATCGACAGCGCCAGGCTCGTCGAGATCGGGTTGCTGCCCGGCAGGCGGTGCTCCCGCTCGACGTCGTCGAGCCGGGCCCACAGAAGCTGGGTCCTCTCCAGCGCCTCGGGGAACGCGCCGCGGGGCAGGAACTGCTCGCCGAGCGTCCCCTCCTCGCGTCGCGGCTCGAAGACCAGGCAGCACGCCATCGCCGCGAGGCCGGCCGGATCGAGCTCCGTCCACGCCTGCTTCCGGAGGCACTCGGCGACGAGCAGGTCCCGCTCCCCGTAGATCCGGCGGAGCGTGCGACCGTTGGGCGTCAGCGAGAGCTCGCCGACCTCGTCCCGGCGGAAGTAGCCGAGCTCGAGCAGCACGTCCGTGATGTGGTCGAAGATGCGGGCGACGGCGCCGGTGCGCGAGCGGATCTGGCGCTCGATCTCGTCGGTCTCGCGGCGCAGCTTCCACCAGCGCTCGGCCCAGCGCGCGTGCTGCTCGCGGTCGGAGCAGGCGTGGCACGGGTGCGCCTTCATCCGACGCCGCAGGCTCGTGAGCTGTCCCTGGCGCTTCTCGCGCTCGGCGTGGGAGGCCGACTCGCCGCGCACCGCGCCCCGGCGCTCGAGGTCGCCGATCTCACGGCGGATCGCCGCGTACTGCTCGAAGTCGCCCAGGTGGCACTGCATCGCCGTGACGTAGCCCGCCATCGACTCCTCCTGCTGGCGGACCCGGCGGGCGAGATCGACGACGGACCGGTCGGCCTGGAACTGCGCGAACGACGACTCGAGGATCTCGCGCGTGCGCACCCGCCCGAACTGCTCGATCAGGTTCGCGGCCATGTTGTAGCTGGGGCGGAAGCTGGAGTTGAGCGGGTAGGTCCGCCGGGAGGCGAGGGACGCGACCGCCTGGGGGTCCATCCCGCCGCGCCACTGGATCACCGAGTGGCCCTCCACGTCGATGCCGCGTCGGCCCGCCCGGCCGGTGAGCTGGGTGTACTCCCCCGGTGTGATCGGGACGCGCGCCTCGCCGTTGAACTTCTCGAGCTTCTCGAGGACGACCGTTCGGGCGGGCATGTTGATACCGAGCGCGAGCGTCTCGGTCGCGAAGACCACGCGCACGAGCCGGCGCAGGAACAGCTCCTCGACGACCTCCTTGAAGGCGGGGAGCATCCCGGCGTGGTGCGCGGCGACGCCCCGCTGGAGTCCGTCGAGCCACTCCCAGTAGCCGAGCACCGCGAGGTCCTCGTCGCGGATCGTCCGGCACCGCTCCTCGACGATCGCGCGGATCTCGTCGCGCTCGTGGCGCTCGGTGAGGCGCACGCCCGACCGCAGCACCTGGCGCACGGCCTGGTCGCAGCCCGCACGGCTGAAGACGAAGAAGATCGCGGGGAGGAGGTTCTTGCCGCGGAGGATCTCAACGACCTCCGAGCGCAGCACGAGCTCCTCGGTGCGCTGCTCCGGGTAGCGGCCGCGACCGCCTCGGCCGTTGCGGCCGCCCCTGCCGCCGCGCTCGACCCGGGAGCCGCCCTGGGCCATGCGGGCGAGCTCGGGGTTCACCCGGTTCGTCGCCGCCCGACCGGAGGAGTCGAAGAGGTCGACCAGCTTGCCGCCCACCAGGACGTGCTGGTCGAGCGGGACGGGGCGCTCCTCGGAGACGATGACCTCGGTCTCGCCGCGGACGGTCTGGAGCCAGTCGCCGAACTCCTCGGCGTTCGACACGGTCGCGCTGAGCGAGACCAGCCGCACGCGCTGCGGGAGGTGGATGATGACCTCCTCCCAGACCGCGCCGCGGAAGCGGTCGGCGAGGTAGTGCACCTCGTCCATCACGACGTAGGCGAGGTCGCGCAGGAGGTCCGAGTCGGCGTACAGCATGTTGCGCAGCACCTCGGTCGTCATCACGACGATGCGGGCGCGCGCGTTGACGTTGGAGTCGCCGGTCAGCAGGCCGACCTCGGAGGCTCCGTAGTCCTCGACGAACTCCTGGAACTTCTGGTTGCTCAGCGCCTTCATCGGCGTCGTGTAGAAGACTTTGGCCGTCGGGTCCTGCATGGCCAGGTGGATCGCGAACTCGGCCACCGCGGTCTTGCCGGCGCCGGTGGGCGCGGCGACGAGGACGCTGTGGCCGTCGTCGAGAGCGCTGCAGGCCTCGTACTGGAAGGGGTCGAGGTCGAACGCGAGGGTCGAGCGGAACGCCTCGACCCTCGCGTGGCCCTGGCGCGTCCGGAACGCGGCGAACCGCTCGGCGGGAGACGGTCCGGTCACGCGGGCAGGTCGGAGGGGCTGCCGTCGAACACCAGCTGGCGCTTGGCGGCGCGCCGGTCGTGCAGGATCGCGATCCCGCAGGCGAGGAAGAACAGGAAGATGATCGGGATGGCCAGGAGGAACATCGAGATCGGGTCGGCCGCGGGGGTCGCGATCGCCGTGAAGAGCACGATCGCCATGATCGCGATGCGCCACGACTTGAGGATCAGCATGCCGGGGAGGATGCCGAGGAAGTTGAGGAGCACCAGGAAGACGGGCAGCACGAAGGCGATGCCGACGACCAGCACGAGCTTGAGAACGAACTCGTAGTAGATCTTGGCGTCGAGGAAGCTCGCCGCGTTGCTGCCGGTGAAGCTCGTCAGGAGCTCCACGATGTGCGGGAACACGAACCAGCCGGCCGCGCAGCCCGCGAAGAACAGCGGGATGGCGGTGAGGATGAAGCCGAGGCCGTACCGCATCTCCTTGCGGGTCAGGCCCGGGACGAGGAACGCCCAGATCTGGTAGAGCCAGACCGGGCTCGCCAGGACGATGCCCACCGTGATGGCGATCTGCAGCCGCAGGTCGAAGGCACCGGCGATCGTCGGGAAGTTGAGGATCGCCTCCTTGCCCTGGGTGGAGGCCACCTCGGAGATCGGAGCCTTGAGGGCCTCGAAGACCCACTCCGAGACGAACCACCCCGCGACGCACGCGATGACGATCGCGATCGCCGACTTGAAGAGCCTGTTGCGAAGCTCGACGAGGTGCGCCCCGAGCGACATGCGCCCGTCGGGGTTCTTCGTCCGCTTCGTCCGTGGCTTCTTCGGTGCCACGGACGTCATTACTTGAGCGGGGACTCGGGCGGCGTGGTGGTGCCGGTGCCGGTGGTCGTGCCGGTGGATCCGGCGACGGTGCCGGTGGTCCCCTCGGTCGACTCACGGCGCTCGGTGCCGTCCTCGTCCTTCATGGTCTTGACCTCGCTCTTGAAGATCCGCATCGACTGCCCGACACTGCGGGCCAGCTGCGGGAGCTTGGGCGCACCGAACAGGAGGAGGATCACGGCGAGGATGATGAGGAGGTGCCACCCCTGGAGGCCAGCGAACATTGCAGACTCACTTCACTTGTCGGTTGCGGTGTACGAGGAGCTTACCCCGTTCGACCCGTCCTGACCGGCGGAGATCGATCCTGTCGCGACGTGCGTCACGCCGGCCCTCGTGCGCACGCCTCACGTCGTCGCGATCGGCGAACAGCGACGAGGACGGCCGGGGCGGCAGGTCGTCCGTCACTCCAGGACTCAGTGTCTCGAGTTTCGCGGTGACCTCGGACAGCTGTCCGAGGAGCACCTTCCCCTTGCGCCAGTAGGAGAGGGCGAAGAGGACCAGCATCGTCAGAGCCCCCAGCGCGAGGCCGAGCCAGATCAGGATCCACGACCACCAGGTCACGACGGCTCCCCCTCGTTCGCGGCGAGCGCGGAGGCCGCCCAGTGCGCGACCGCGGTGCGCGCCTCGGGGGGTGCCACCACGGTGACGAGACCCGCCAACGACGCCACCAGGCGCGTCAGTCCCTCCAGATGGGCGACGCGGAGACGGACGAGGACACCGTGGTCCTCCTCCCCCGGCACGGGATCGGGGAACTCGGCGTCGGCCGCGTAGTCGCCCAGCAGCACGACGGCGCTGGGGGCGACGCGCAGGTCCACGACGAGATCGGAGGCGGAGGCCTCGAAGAGCCGTTCCGAGAGGGTCACCTCGTTGCGGCGCCGGACGATCGGCGTCCCCGTGTCGCGGAGGGAGCGCATCCTGTCGACCCGGAACGTCCTGACGCCCTCGCGGAGGTGGTCCCATCCGCGCAGGTACCAGTCCCGGTCGACCGATTCGAGCACGAAGGGGTCGACGAGCCGGGACTCGGTCTCGCCGCGGGCGCTGCGGTAGTCGAAAGCGACCTGCGTCGCCGAGCCCATCGCTGTCCGCAGGAGCGCCACAGCGCTGTCCGCGCCCGTGCCGCGCGAGACCGCGACCGCGCTCGGGGCCGAGGAGGCGCCGCGCGCGAGCTTCCCCATCAGCGAGGCGATCCGGTCGTTGCCCTGGTTCTCGGGCAGCGCTGCGAGGTACTGCATGCCGGCGATGAGGGCGGCGGCCTCGCGCGCCGAGAACCTCGGCGAGTCGTCGATCGCGACCTGGTGGGTGAGGACGACGTGGTCGTTCTCCTCGAAGTCGTCCCAGCCGATGTCGAAGAGGTCGTTCGCCTGGTACTGCGCGGTCTCGCCGGGGATGCCCGAGACGGCGATGAGGCGCACCGCGCGGCGCACCTCCTCCTCCGGGATCTCGAAGTGCGCGGCGACCTCGGCGACGGAGACGCGACCCCGGTCGAGCAGATAGGGAACGAGGGAGAGGAGGACGGCCAGTCGGTCGCGCGCCTGCAGGGAGCGGGGTCTAGCCACGGGGATCCCCTCCATGGTCGTCCAGGGTGCGGCGGAGGCGGTCGAGGACGCGGCGGCGGAGCTCCTCCGGCTCGAGCACCCGCACCTCGGGACCGTGACCGGCGAGCTCGTCCGCGAGCACGTCCGGGTCGGTGTAGTGCAGGCGCAGCAGGCCCTGGCCCTCGCCCTCGGCCTCGGCACGCCCGCCGAGACGGAGGGCGGCGTCGGAGTCGGGGGCGACGCGCAGGAGCGCGCTGTTGCGCTGCAGGATCTCGTCGAGCTGGGCGAGAGCGGTCGCCGCGTGGTCCCCCTCCGCGGGAGGCGCGGTGCGGCCGGTGGAGGCGACCGGCCCGACGATTCGCGACAGGAGGAAGGTCCGCGTGCCCTCGGCGCCCTCGTCCCAGCCGTGGAGGTGCCAGCGCCCCTGGTGGTTCACCAGGGCGCGGGGCTGCACGGTGCGCACGCGCGGCTCCTCGCCGCCGGGCTTCAGATAGGGGAAGCGGACGACCTGGCCGCGGTCGAGCGCGGCGTTGAGCGGCTCGAACGAGGACTCGCGAACCCGGATCGAGGGGCTGATGCCGATGACGGGGTCGACGGACTCGACCCCGATCGAGCGCAGCTTGATCAGCGCGCGCCGCGACTCCGCCGAGAGCGTCCCCTCGCGCCAGACCGCCCCGGCCAGGCGGAGCAGCGCGAGCTCCTCCGGATCGAAGGTCAGGTCGGCCGGGAGGTCGTAGCTGCGCTTCGCGATGCGGTACCGGACGGTCTGGGTGTTGCCCGGATCGCCCGGGGCGTCGACCGTCTCGATCGGGATGCCCAGCTCGCGCAGGTCGTCCTTGTCGCGCTCGAACTGGCGCTCGAGCGAGGTCCGGTCGCCCCGGCCCACCCGCTGCCGGTAGCCCTGCACCGTGGAGAGGACATCGGCCTTCGTCAGTCCGTTCTCGGCCGCGACGAGCGCGAGCACGAGGTTGAACAGACGCTCCTCGGCCGGGACGCGGCTCGAGGACGGGGCGTCGGAAGGCACGCCCTCCAGTCTAGGGCCGGGCCCGGTCAGACCTTTCCGAGGATGTCGGCGACGAAGATCAGCGTCGCGCCGCCGGGGATCCCGCCCTGAGGGGAGCCCTGGTCGCCGTAGCCCTGGTCCGGCGGGATGACCGCGATGACCTGAGATCCGACGGGCTGGCCGATGAGGGCGTCGGCGAATCCGGCGATGACTCCGCCCTGGGTGGTCGAGCCGTCGGCGGCCGTGAACACGGCGGGAGCGCCCTTCTCCCAGCTGGAGTCGAACACCTTCCCGTCGCTCCACTGCCAGCCGGTGTAGGCCACGACGACCTGGTCGCCCTCGGCGACGACGTCGCCGTCGCCCTTCTTGAGCTGGGCGATGCGGAGGTCGGACGGTGCGTCGCCCGAGGGCTTCGCGAGCCCCGGGCGTCCGTCGTCGCCGAGCGTCACCGTCGGGAAGCCGTCGGGCGCGGGCTGGGCGGCGCCGTTCGCGCGGGCCAGCGAGGCCTCGCGGACGTCCGCGACGAGCACGAGCGTGTCGTCCTCCGAGATGCCGAGCTGCGACGAGGACTGGCCGAAGCCGTCCTCGGGGGCTATCGCGATGGCGACGCGCGAGCCGACCTGCGTGCAGAGGAGGCCCTCGTTCAGGCCGACGAGCCCGGCTCCGCCGACGCCGAAGCGGGCGGTGCTCGACCCGTCGTAAGGCGAGGTCTCGAGGACCGTGCCGTCCGCGCCGTTGACCAGGGTGTAGTCGATGGTGACGAGCTGGCCCTTCTCGAGCGGTGCGCCCGAGCCCTCGATGAGGGTGCTGACCTGCGTGCCGTCCGCCTTCAGCGGCGTCGGGACGCTGACGTCCGGCTTCGCTCCGAAGTCGCCCGTGGCGCTGACCGCCGCCGAGGAGTCGCCGGAGGAGAACGGAGCGTCGCAGTCCGCCTGCGAGGAGGACGCGGTGCATCCGGTGAGAGCGGCGACGATGCCGATGCCGGCGATGAGCGCGGTGGTCCTGCGCACGGGTCCTCGATTCGAGAGAAGGGGAGCGGTGACGCCCGGGGTGGAGACGGCCCGGAGGCCGGGAACAGCTTAGAGGATGCCCTCGTCGTCGGGCTCCGCGGTCTCCTCGCCGAACCCGCGGGCCCGGGAGAGCTCGGCGCTGGTGGCGGACTCGCGGACCCGCTTGCGGAGGCTCTTGGGGCTCACGGCGCGCTCGCCGAGCGCGCCGGGGGTCCAGGCCTCCACGTCCTCGTCGCTGAAGTCCGTCTTCGACGGGCGACGCTTGAGCTCGGGGAGAACGGTGTCCGGAGCGAGCCGGCGAGCGGTGATGAGGAAGCCGGTGTGGCCGATCATCCGGTGGTCCGGCCGGACCGCGAGGCCCTCGACGTGCCAGCCGCGGACCATGGTCTCGTTCGACGACGGGTTCGTGAACAGGCCCGAGGCGCGGATCGCCTCCGCCGTCCGCGAGAGCTGCGTGACGGTGGCCACGTAGCAGAGGAGCACTCCCCCGGGCGTGAGTGCCTCGGCGGCGACGTCGAGGCACTCCCAGGGCGCGAGCATGTCGAGCACGACGCGGTCGGCCTCGCCGGACGGGACCGTGCCGGGCAGCGCCTCGACGAGGTCGCCGACGGTGACGCTCCAGTTGTCGGGCGTGTAGCCGAGGAAGGTCTCGATGTTCGCCCGTGCGACATCCGCGAACTCCTCGCGCCGCTCGAACGACGACAGCCGGCCGGTCGGACCGACCGCCCGCAGCAGCCAGAGCGAGAGCGCGCCGGAGCCGACACCGGCCTCGACCACGCGGGCGCCGGGGAAGACGTCGGCGAGGGCGAGGATCTGGGCCGCGTCCTTCGGGTACACGATCGCCGCGCCGCGGGGCATCGACATCACGAAGTCGGCGAGGAGGGGGCGCAGCGCGAGGTGCTCGACGCCGACGGTGTTGGTCACCACCGAGCCGTCGGGCAGCCCGATCACCGTGTCGTGCTCGATGCCGCCTCGGTGCGTGTGGAACACCTTGCCGGGAACGAGCGTGATGGTGTTCATCCGCCCCTTGGGTCCCGTCAGCTGGACGCGGTCTCCCGCGCGGAAGGGGCCGGAATGCTGCAGTGCCTCACCGTTCATCGGCGGGCCTCCGTCTCGGTCGTGGCCGGGCCGGAGCCGCGGTGCTCGGAGGACACCGTCGCGAGGTCCGCGACGGTGCGGCCCGCGAGAGTGGGCCAGAGGGCATAGGGAGCGGCGGGATCCAGCTCCAGCTGGTGCGGGACGCCGATCGCCGCGGCTCCGGAGGCGACGGCCGCGCCGAGGCCCGTGAGGGAGTCCTCGATCGCGACGCATGCGGTGATGTCGACATCGAGGGTGCTCGCGGCGAGGAGGTACGCCTCGGGGTGGGGCTTGCTGCGCTCGACCATGTCGCCGCTGACGACGGCGGCGAAGGCGGGGAACGGGATCCGGTCCACGACGGCCGCGGCCATCCGCGAGATCGACATCGTGACCAGCGCCTGCGGCACTCCCGCCTCGGACACCGCGCGCAGCAGCTCGAGCGCGCCCGGTCGCCACGGGATGCTCACGGCCAGCTGGTCGACGACCTCGTCGGTCATCCGGTCGATGATCGCGTCGACGGAGAGGTCGACGCCCTTGCCCTGCAGGATGCGGGCGGCGGCGGGCAGGCCCGAGCCGACGAGTCCCATCGCGTCCTCGTGGGTCCACACTCCGCCGAAGGAGGAGACGAGCGCGTGCTCCGACGCCATCCAGTACGGCTCGGTGTCGACGAGCGTCCCGTCCATGTCCCAGAGGACGGCGGCGGGGGCGGACGCTCCTCCGAGCGGCTCGGAGGACAGCGGCCGGGCGGAGGTCTCAGGAGTCACGAGCGACCATGGTACCGGCAGGGCCGCGCCCCTCCCCGGCCGCGGGCCGAGAGCGAACAGCGCGGCCGATCCCGCCGGACGGGACGGGCGCGGTCGGGGGCGGTCCTATCCTGGACGAAGGGACAGGCGCGGTGTGCGCTCCCCGCACATCGAGCCGAACGCGGAGATCCTGCCTATGAACGTGATCACGGGGAACGTCCTGGTCGTGGCCTTCGAGGGCTGGAACGACGCCGGGGACGCCGCCAGCGGCGCGCTGCGGCTGGTCAAGGACGCCGGGGAGTACGTGCCCCTCTTCGCCGTCGACGCCGAGCAGTACTACGACTTCCAGTACACCCGCCCCATGCTCTCGATCGGCGAGGACGGCCGCCGCAGCCTCGCCTGGCCCGGCACCCAGATCTTCGGCCCGGCCGACACCTCGGTCGACGCCGAGAGCGCGCTGTACCTCATGATCGGCACCGAGCCCTCGCGCAGCTGGAAGAGCTTCGCCGCCGAGGTCGTCGACGCCATGCTCGCGATCGACATCTCCGCCGTCGTCTTCCTCGGCGCGATGCTCGCTGACGTCCCGCACACCCGGCCGATCTCGATCTTCGCCTCGAGCGAGAACGCGGAGCTGCGGAGCTCCTTCGAGCTCGAGCGCTCCAGCTACGAGGGGCCGGTCGGCATCCTCAGCGTGATCGGCGAGGCCGCGCAGAAGGTCGGCATCCCCGCCGTCTCGATCTGGGCCTCCGTCCCGCACTACGTGCACAACGCGCCCTCGCCCAAGGCGATGCTGGCGCTGCTCGAGAAGCTCGAGGAGGTCGTCGGCCTGGCGATCCCCCGCGGCGACCTCGTCGAGGAGGCGGAGGAGTGGGAGCGCGGCATCGACGCCCTCGCCGCCGAGGACGAGGAGATGGCGTCGTACATCGCCCAGCTCGAGCAGGCGCGCGACACCGTCGACTCGCCCGAGGCGAGCGGCGAGGCGATCGCCCAGGAGTTCGAGCGCTACCTGCGCCGCCGCGGCGACGGCCGCTCCGGCGAGGAGCCCTGGCGGCCGTAGCCTCCGCCGGCGCCCGCTCGTCCGGGACGGTCGTCGATCACTGGACTGTTCCCGACCGATGACCCTCCCGGCCGCCCTGACGGGACTCGCCCCTGACGGGACTCGCCCCTGACGGGACTCGAGCCGTCCGGGACTCGAAGCTTACGGGACTCGAGCCTGACGGGGTTCAGGCCGGGCGCACCCCGAGCAGGGCGTCGACCGCGTCGCGCAGGAGCGACGGGTCGTCCACGCCCTCGGTCAGTGCGGCGTCGACGACGGCGAGGGCGGCCGGAGTGCCGAGGTCGTCGGCCAGCGCCTCGCGCAGCTGCGCCAGCACCTCGAGCGCCGAGCGCGGTCCGACGGCGGCGAGGGCCGACTCCCAGCGCGCCAGGCGCGCCTCGGCCGACGGCAGGTCCTCGGGCAGCCACTCCCAGTCGGAGCGGTAGTGGTGCGCGAGGAGCGCGAGGCGGATCGCCCGCGGGTCCGCGCCCTCGCTCCGCAGACGGGAGACCAGCACCAGGTTCCCGAGCGATTTGCTCATCTTCTCGCCCTGGTAGGCGACCATCCCGGCGTGCGCGTAGGCGCGGGCCAGAGGACGGCCGGACAGCGAAGCGGCGTGGCCGGCGCTGAACTCGTGGTGCGGGAAGACCAGGTCGCTCCCGCCGCCCTGCAGGGTGAACTCGGGTCCGAGCCGGTCGAGGGCGATCACCGAGCATTCGATGTGCCAGCCCGGACGGCCGCGGCCGACCTCGGCGTCCCAGGCGGGCTCGCCGGCGCGCTCGGCCCGCCAGAGCAGCGGATCGAGGGGGTCGCGCTTGCCGGCGCGCTCCGGGTCGCCCCCGCGCAGCGCCGAGAAGCGGGCCATCGACTCCGCGTCGAGCCGGCTCTCGCTGCCCAGGTGCCAGACGGCGCTCTCGGCCGCGGCGATGTCGTAGTAGAGGTCGCTCGCGCCCTCCTCCGCCGCGTCCGGAGCAGCGACGCGGTAGGCGACGCCGTCGCGCTCCAGGCGGGCGACCGCTTCCGCGATGGGATCCACGGTCTCGGTGACTCCGACGTAGTGCTGCGGAGGCAGGACGCGCAGGGCGGCCATGTCGCCGCGGAACAGCTCGACCTGCTCCTCGGCGAGGTCGCGCCAGTCGACACCGGTGGCCGTCGCACGCTCGAGCAGCGGGTCGTCGACGTCGGTCACGTTCTGGGCGTACTCGACCGTGTAGCCCGCGTCGAGCCAGACGCGCTGGACCGTGTCGAAGGCGAGGTAGGTCGACGCGTGCCCGAGGTGGGTGGCGTCGTAGGGCGTGATGCCGCAGACGTAGAGGCTCGCGACTCCGCTGGGCGCGTCGAGCTCGACGGGGCCGGCGGTCGCGGTGTCGTGCAGGCGCGGTGCGCTCCCCCGGCCGGGCAGGGCGGGGACGTCGGCGGCGGTCCAGGCGCGCATCTAGGCGGCGATCAGGCCGGTGGCGAGCGCGACCATGAGGACGACGCCGAGGACGATGCGGTATACGACGAACGGGAGGAAGCTGCGGCGGGAGATGTAGCTCATGAAGAACGCGATCACGACGAAGCCGACCACGAACGCGACAATGGTCGCCACGAGGGTCTCGAGCCCGCCGACCTGGACCTGGTTCGGGAGCACGACCGGGTCGCTGATGCTCTTGTACAGCTGGTAGAGACCGCTGCCGAACACCGCGGGGATCGCGAGGAGGAAGGAGTAGCGCGCCGCCGCCTTGCGCTCGTAGCCGAGGAAGAGGCCGGCGGTGATGGTGCCTCCCGAGCGCGAGACGCCGGGGATCAGGGCGAGCGCCTGCGCGCCTCCGAAGATCAGGCCGTCGCGGACGCCCAGATCGCGCAGGCGGCGCTTCTTCGCGCCGACCGCGTCGGCGATGCCGAGCAGGATGCCGAAGAGGATGAGGGTGGTGGCCACCACCCACAGAGAGCGGAGGGTCGTCTCGATCGCGTCCTGGAAGACGAGGCCGAGGACGATGATCGGGAGGCTGCCCAGGATGATGAGCCAGCCCATGCGGGCGTCCGGGTCCGAGCGCGGGATCCGGCCGACGAGGGAGCGCGCCCAGTGCGACACGATCCGCACGATGTCGCGCCAGAAGTAGATGATGACGGCGGTCTCGGTGCCCAGTTGCGTGATCGCGGTGAACGCGGCTCCGGTGTCGCGGCCGCCGAGACCGGGCAGCAGCTCGCTGACGATCCGGAGGTGGGCGCTGGAGGAGATGGGGAGGAATTCGGTCAGACCCTGGACGAGTCCCAGGATCAGCGCGTCGAGCAGGCCCATGCGTCACTTTCGAGGAGGGCTGGGGCGTCGTCGGCCAGCAGTCGGTCGGGATCGGTCGGTGCTGACCCGGTCCGCGGCGCCGTCAGGAGCTCAGCAGGAGATCGGTCAGGACCTTCCTGCCAAACACTAGTGCGTCCAGTGGAACGCGCTCGTCGACCCCGTGGAACAGCGCCGGGAAGTCCAGGGACGACGGCAGCTGGAGCGGCGCGAACCCGTATCCGGTGATGCCGAGCGTCGAGAGCGCCTTGTTGTCGGTGCCTCCGGAGAGCAGGTACGGGAGGACCTCGGCTCCCGGATCGAACCGGCGGATCGAGGCGGCCATGCTTTCGACGAGGGGGCCGGCGAAGGGCACCTCGAGTCCGATGTCGCGGTGCTGGACGAGGATCTCGACGTGCTCGCCCGCGAGGACCTTCAGGCGCTCGAGCACCGCATCCTCCTCGCCGGGGAGGACGCGCACGTCGATGGTGGCGTCCGCGGTGTCCGGGATGACGTTGGCCTTGTAGCCGGCCGACAGCATCGACGGATTGGCGGTGGTGCGCAGCGTCGCGGCGATGAAGCGCGAGGCGGTGCCGGTGGCGAGTGCCAGCTCCTCCGGAGTGCTGCGCTGAGGGTCGTGGCCGAGCAGGCGGGCGACCTCGTCGAGCAGCTCGCGCGTGGTGTCGGTGAGGCGGGTGGGCCACTCCTCGCTGCCGATGCGGGCGATCGCCTGCGCCAGCCGGGTGACGGCGTTCTCGGAGTTGATCTGCGAGCCGTGCCCCGCCGTGCCGTGCGCGCGGAGGGTCAGCCACATCAGCGCCTTCTCGCCCGTCTGCACGAGGTAGGCGCGCTTGCCGGCCAGCTCGATCGAGTAGCCGCCGACCTCGCTGATCGCCTCGGTCGCTCCGGCGAACAGCTCGGGCCGCTCACGGGCCAGGAATCCCGATCCCCGCACGCCGCCCGCCTCCTCGTCGGCGAAGAAGGCGATGACGAGGTCGCGGGAGGGGCGCCGCCCCTCGCGGAGGATGTCGCCGAGCGAGGCGAGGATCATCGCGTCCATGTTCTTCATGTCGACCGCGCCGCGGCCCCAGAGCATGCCGTCCTTGATCTCGCCGCCGAACGGGTCGACGCTCCAGTTGTCGGCGATGGCGGGCACCACGTCGAGGTGCCCGTGGACGACGAGGGCGCCGCGCTCGCGGTCCTCCCCCGCGACCCGCGCCACGACGCTCGTGCGTCCCGGGTCGGAGTCGATCAGCTCCGGCTCGAGGCCGAGGTCGCGCAGCTTCGCCGCGACGTACTCCGCGGCCGGGCGCTCCGGCTCCGCCTTCCCGTCGCCGTAGTTGCTGGTGTCGAAGCGGATGAGATCGCGCGCGATGAGCGCCGTCTCGTCGAGGGTGCTGTCGGTCACGGGCGCGCTGTCGATGCTGTCGGACATGCGGGCAACGGTACCGGCGCGGGCTCGACGGCGCGCGGAGGCCGGTGGGCCGGGAGGTGGCGTGAGAGGCCCCGGAACCGTGCTAATGTCTTCTTCGGCCGCGGAAACGTAGGTCGAAGGAAACACTCGTCCGGGTGGCGGAAATGGCAGACGCGCTAGCTTGAGGTGCTAGTGCCCGTATAGGGCGTGGGGGTTCAAGTCCCCCCTCGGACACACTGATCGGAACCCCTCGTCTCTCCTCGGAGAGGCGGGGGGTTCCGTCGTTTCCGGCACCGTCTCCTCCTCGCGTCGGAGGAGGGATGCGCTGGGAGGAGAGTTCGGACGCCCCGCCTCCTCACGAGGAGACGGGGCGTCTCCTGCATCGGACGGCGCTTCTGCAGAGAACGGTCGCTCCTGCACCGCAGGGCCCTCCCGAAAGGACCGTGCCTCGGTGTCAGACGCCCGCTGTCGCCGGCGACCAGCCGAGAGCCGGAGCGATCGATTCCACGACAGTGCGCAGGAGCCGCGCGTTGTACTCGACCCCGAGCTGGTTGGGAACGGTGAGCAGCAGCGTGTCCGCCTCCTGCACGGCGGCGTCCGCAGCGAGCTCGGCGGCGACGGCGTCCGGCTCGCCCGCGTAGCTGCGGCCGAAACGGGCGCGGACGCCCTCGAGAGTGGCGACCTGGTCCTGCTCGCCGCGGCCGCCGAAGTACAGGCGGTCGAGATCGCTCGTGATCGGAAGGACGCTGCGCGAGACGGAGACGCGCGGGGAGCGCTCCCAGCCCGCCCCGCTCCACGCGGCGCGGTACTCGCGGATCTGGCGGGCCTGCAGCTCGTCGAAGGGCACGCCCTCCTCCTCCAGGAGCAGGGTCGACGACTGCAGGTTCATGCCCTGCTCCGCTGCCCAGCGCGCGGTCGCGAAGCTGCCGGCACCCCACCAGATCCGGTCCTCGAGGCCGGGCGAGCGCGGCTCGATCGAGAGCGGGAGCGACTGGCGCGTCATCGCAGGATCGGACTGCGCGACCGGCGCCCCGGCGAGCGCCTCCCGGAGGATCCGCACCTTCTGCCGGGCGAGGTCGGCGTCGGTCATCCCCTCCGGGGGGACGAAGCCGAACGCCTCGGACCCGCGCAGGGCCGTCTCGGGCGATCCCCGGCTGACCCCGAGCTCGAGCCGGCCGTCGGAGATCAGGTCGGTGGCGGCCGCCTCCTCCGCCATGTAGAGCGGGTTCTCGTAGCGCATGTCGATGACCCCGGTGCCGATCTCGATGCGGCGGGTGCGCGCGGCGATCGCCGCCAGCAGCGGGAACGGCGAGGCGAGCTGCGGCGCGAAGTGGTGCACGCGCACGTAGGCGCCGTCGATGCCGATCTCCTCCGCCGCCTCCGCGAGCTCGATCGTCTGGAGGAGGACGTCGCGGGCCGAGCGGGTCTGAGACCCGGGGACGGACTGGTAGTGGCCGAAGGAGAGGAAGCCGATGCGCGAGACCATGCCTGCCTCAGCGCTCGGGGGTCCCCCGCTATTCCCTGGTGGTGTGCACGGCGGACGCCGAACCGCGACAGAGCTCCCGAGGAGTCCTCAATACACGTATGGTGGTCGCGTGCCCGCTGATCGGGGCGGAGAGGGGTCGTCGTGGAGCCGATGGTCGGTCGCCTCGGGGCGACTCTCGGGGTCGCCATGCAGACGATCAGCGGGTCGCAGGTGCAGGCAGCCGCTCTCCGTCCGCAGCGGAACCGGTCGCCCGGTCGCGTCTCCGCGTCAGTGCGCCTCGAAGTCGGCGGAGACCGAGGCGGTGACCTCGATGTCCTCCGGCTTGAGTGCCAGCGGCTCCTCAGGAGAGGTGAACGCCTTGGCGCGGCTCATCATCGCCGAGCCGCCCTCGATGCGCGTGTGCGGGCGCAGTCCCGGCTCGAAGAGGGTCAACACCCGCACCTCGGTCAGGCCGAGGGCCGCCGCATAGGCCTCGGCCCGCTCGCGCGCGTCGCGCACGGCAGCGGTGCGGACCTCGCGCTCGATGCCCGCCCGTCGCGCCGCCGTCACGTCCCAGTCGACCCCCGAGATCTGTATGCCCGGCACCTCCGAGATCGAGCCGACCCAGCGCCCGAGAGCCGCGAAGTCCCGGTACTTCACCCGGACCCCGGCGGCCGCGACGTGGAACAGCTGCGTGACGTCCGAGTCCTTGATGTACCGGCGGATCGAGGAGACCGAGATCTGATCGGAGGACCACCAGGTGGCGGCGCCGGACGCCTGCTCGGCGGCCGCCTCCTCACGGACCCGCGCGTGCAGGGCGGTGACCTCGGCGAGCGCCTGGGGCCGGGATCGCGACTCGCGCCGGATCTCGAGGCGGACGGTGCCCCGCTCGGCGGGATGGAAGTGCTGGGCGAGACCGGCGACGGTGATGGTGACCATGGCCCCATGGTGCCGTACGCACCCCGTCAGCTCCGAGCGGCGAGCATCTCCCGGATGCGGTCGGCGAGGGCCCGCTCCGTCGTCAGGTTGCTGACCAGCTGGGCTCGGTGCCCCCCGCAGGCGCCCGGGAGGGGATCTCCGGTGCTCGGGTCGACCCGGCCCAGCAGTGCCCGCTCCCCCTGGGAGATCGAGGCCTCGAGCAGGGCGAGCCGCCGCTCGAGCCGCTCGGTCTCGAAGCTCTCGGGCGTGATGTCGGACTCGCGGAAGTGGTCGGCTGTTGAAGTGGGGACGCTCATCGATGATCCGTTCCGTCGGGGGCGCCCAGGAGCGGCGCCATCACCAGGAAGACACCGGAGAACGGCGATCATGACGCGAAGGCGCGAAATGCATTGAGACGTGGCGCGCCACCGGCGGTCAGGAGCGGAAGACGGCCAGGTTCTCGTTCTCCACGATGGCGAGGGTGCGGACGAGGCGGGTGTAGCGCTCGACGAGCTCGCCCTCCCCCGCGCCCTGCCCCAGCAGGGCCGAGATGCTCTCGGCGGGGAAGAGGGAGACGATCTCCATCGCGACGGCCCGCGCGTGCTCGGAGGAGAGAGTGCGCGCGTACTCCAGAGCGCGGGTCAGCTGCGGCCTCTCCTCCCCCTCCGGACTCGCCGACGGCGCCGTCGTGGCGGCATGGCCGAGGACCGCCACGAAGACGCGGGCGATCTCGTCGACCCGGAGTGCGCGGACCAGGGTCAGCAGACGCGAGGAGACGCGGGAGACGCCGCGCGCGAGGAGCTCTCCGCTGAGGGCGCGCACCTCGATCACGTCGCCGCCGCCGAACTCGCCGGAGACGCGCTTGATGCCCGAGGCGAACAGGCTCGAGCCGGCTCCGATGCTCCGCTCGGCCTCGAGGTTGATCTCGACGCGGCCGCGGCCGGTGGCCACTCCGGAGATCCAGCGCTGCTCCACGGGCGGATGCGCGTGCACGGCGCGGACGAGGGTGCCCGGGCCCGGCCCTCCCAGGGCGCCCAGGATGACCTCGGGGGTGCGCGCCCCGGCGATCCTGGTCGAGACGCCGTTGTGCGCGGCGAGCTCGGCGGCCCGCAGCTTGGAGCGGATGCCCCCTCGGCCGGTACCGCCTTTCTGCACGCCGATGCGGCGCAGCTCCGAGATGCCCAGCTCCTCGAGGTGCACGCCCTCGGCGATGCTGCCGGCGAAGACGCCGGGGACGTCGGTGAGCAGCAGCAGAAGGTCCGCCCCGAGGAGCATCGCCAGTCCGCCGGCGACGCCGTCGTTGTCCGAGCCGGCGGAGTCGATCGTGTCGTTGCCGTTGACCACGGGCACGACTCCGGCGTCGAGGGCGTGGCGGATCGCCTCGGCGACGTGCGCCATCTGCCGGGGAGAGGCGAGGTCGGACTCGCCGATGAGGATCTGCGCGACCAGGGCGCCCGAGAGCTCGGCCACCGAGCGGTAGAAGCCCATCAGGACGGTCTGGCCCACCGCTGCCGCCAGGCGTGCGCTGATCGGCTCCTCCTGCGAGCGGGCGAAGAGCGCCCGGCCCGAGGAGACGGCGCCGGAGGAGACCAGCACGACGTCCCAGCCCAGCGCGCGGGCGGCGAAGGCGCTCTCGAGCGCGCTGGCCAGGAGAACGGGATCCGGACCCGACTGCTTGGTGACCGAGCTGGACCCCATCTTGACCACGAGGGTCCTTCTGCGCGGCGCGGCCGGGTCGGTGGCGTCGGAGTCGGCGTGGTCGGGCAGGGCGTCGGACATGGCTCCCATGGTAGAGCGGGGGCGGTGGCCCTCCCTCGCCGAGACCCGGCGGAGACCTCCCCAGGACGGGGATGTCGGGGGCGGATGCGAGACTGCCCGGGACGTCTGGCACTTCCTCCTCAGTGCGCCTTGCCGGGCGGTCGCGGAAGGGTCCGAGCGGCTCGCCGGTGGATGTCGGTGGCGATTGACATACTCGAACACATGTTCGAACATGGGCAGATGAGCCCCCCTTCACCCCTCGTCTCCGCGGAGACGGCCGAGGCCGCAGAGCACCTTCTGCGGCAGCTCGCGTCGGTGAAGGAGCTGCAGTCCCGCATCCGGGACATGCAGGCGACCACCCTCGAGACCAGGAGCCTCGCCACCCTGCCGGCCTTCTCCTCCGTGCTCCCGGGCGGCTCGCTCAAGCAGGGTGCCGCCTACTCGGTGGAGGGCTCGATGAGCCTGGCGATGGGGCTGCTCGCCGGCCCGTCCGCCGAGGGCTCGTGGTGCGGCGTGGTGGGCGTCCCGGAGTTCGGGGCCGAGGCCGCGGCCGGCATGGGGATCGACCTCGAGCGCCTGGTGCTCGTGCCCGCACCGGCCGAGCACTGGCTCACCGTCACCGCCGCTCTGGTCGATGTGCTGACCGTCGTGCTCACCCGTCCGCCCGCCTCCGTCTCCTCGGCCGACGTCTCGCGTCTGGGAGCACGACTGCGCCAGCGGGGTGCCGCGCTCGTGGTCCTCGGCGAGTGGCCCCAGGCCGAGGCGCGGCTCAGCATCCGCAGCAGCCGCTGGGAGGGGCTCGGCGACGGCCACGGCTACCTGCGCTCCCGGGAGGCGATGGTCGATGTGGTCGGCCGGGCCGGCACCCGGGTGCGCACGGTGCGGATGAGCATGCCCGGCGTCGAGAGCGCCTTCGGCTCCCGGGTCGAGCACGGCCGCCTGCACGAGCGGGCGGTCTGAGATGGCGAGCGCACCCGAGCTGCGGCGGACGATCCTCGTCTGGTGCCCCGACTGGCCCCTCCTCGCGGCCGCCACCGACGCCGGCCTCGGCGCCGAGCACCCCCTGGCCCTCACGGAGAAGAGCCTGGTCTTCGCCTCCTCCCCCGCTGCTCGGGCGGAGGGGGTCCGGCGGGGCATGCGCGTGCGAGAGGCGCAGTCCCGTTGCACGGGTCTCGCCGTCCTCCCGTACGACCCGGTGCTCGACCACCGGGCGTTCGAGCCGCTCATCCAGGCGCTCGAGGAGATCACCCCGGGCGTCCAGCTGATCCGGCCCGGTCTGTGCGCGATCCGCGCCCGCGGTCCGCGCCGCTACTACGGGAGCGAGCAGAGCGCGGCCGAGGCGATCCTGCAGCGGCTGGCCGAGCTGGGTCTCCCCGACGCCCGCATCGGGATCGCCGACGGGCTCTTCGCCTCCGAGCTCGCCGCGAAGCACTCCGGCCGCCCCGTCGCCGTCGTGCCCCCAGGAGCAGCGGCAGGCTTCCTCGCCCCGCTCCCGCTCGACGCCCTCGAGACCGAGTCCGTCGCTGCCCCTGCCCGTGCTCCCCGCCGGGGGGACGACCTGGTGGCGCTCCTGCGCAGGCTCGGCGTCCGCACACTCGGCGCCTTCGCCGCCCTCCCTCGCGAGGACGTCGCCGCCCGGTTCGGACCGGAGGGCGCCCACGCGCACCTCCTCGCCGCCGGTGCGGAGTCGGAGACGGTGGTGCCCCGGCTCCCGCCGGAGCGCCTCGACCGGGCGATGGAGTTCGAGCCCCCTCTGGACCGCATCGACCAGGCCGCCTTCGCCTTCCGCGTCCCCGCGGAGGAGTTCGTCGCCGGGCTCACCCGCGCACAGCTGGTCGCGACCGCCATCCGCATCGAGGTCGTCAGCGAGCGCGGTGAGGTCTCCTCCCGGAGCTGGCTGCACCCGAGATGGTTCACCCCGGGCGACGTGCTCGACCGGGTCCGCTGGCAGCTGCAGGGCAGCGGGGAGATCGACACCGGTCTCGGAGCGCCGATCTCGCGGCTGTGCGTCGAGCCCGAGGCTGTCGACGCGATCGGCAACCACGAGCAGGGTCTCTGGGGCACCGCTCCGGAGGAGCGCGTCCACCACGGGCTGAGCCGCGTGCAGAGCATGCTCGGGCACGAGGCCGTGATGACCGCGTCGATCAGAGGGGGGCGATCCCTCCGCGACCGCCAGCACCTGATCCCCTGGGGCGACCGGGAGCCGGGCGACGCACGGCCGAGGACCCTGCCCTGGCCGGGCTCCCTGCCGCCGCCCCTCCCGCCGACGGTCTTCGCGGAGCCCGCGGCCGTGCTGGTCCGCGGACCGAGGGGCGAACCCGTCGCGGTCGACGAGCGCGGCGCCCTCAGCTCCGTGCCCGCCTACTTCACCCCCGGGACCTCTCAGGCACGCCTGGAGCCCCTCGCCGGGTGGGCGGGTCCCTGGCCGATCGACGAGCGCTGGTGGGATCCGAGCACCGCCGTCCGTTACGACCGCTTCCAGGTGGTCGACGCCGCCGGTGTCGCCTGGCTGCTGCTCTGCCTCGACGGGGTCTGGGCCGCCGAGGCCCGCTACGACTGAACCGGAGCATCCCTCCACCACCGCGAACGAGCACCGAAGGAGCCCCGATGGGCTGGAACAACCCGCCGATCCCCTGGTCGGAGTTCGAGCGCCGCCTCTCCAGCGGCAAGCGCGCCGACGGCACGGTCGTCCGGGGTGACGGCGGCGACAGCCCGGCCTGGTCGCACAAGCGACCCGCCTACGTGGCCGGGGACGATGTCCGGCCGCCGGCTCATCCGGTGCCCTACGCCGAGCTGCACGCCCACTCCCACTTCAGCTTCCTCGACGGGGCGAGCAAGCCGGAGCAGCTGGTCGAGGAGGCGGTCCGGCTCGGCATCGACACTCTCGCGCTCACCGACCACGACGGGCTCTACGGCATCGTGAGGATGGCCGAGGCCGCGCAGGGGCACGCCGTCCGCACGGCCTTCGGAGCCGAGCTCTCGATCGGGCTCACCTCGCCTCAGAACGGGGTCGCCGATCCGGAGGGGACCCACCTGCTCGTCCTCGCGCGCCGCGAGGAGGGCTACCACCGCCTCGCCCGCGCGATCACCACCGCTCAGCTCGCCGGAGCCGAGAAGGGCAAGCCGAGCTACGACCTCGAGGAGCTCGCGCGCGCCGCCGACGGCCACTGGATCGTGCTGACGGGCTGCCGCAAGGGAGCGGTCCGTCAAGCGCTCGCCGCCGCAGGAGTGGCCGCGGCCGAGCGGGAGGTCCGCGAGCTCGTCCGGCTCTTCGGTCCCGCCAACGTCCTCGTGGAGCTGTACGACCATGGGGATCCCCTCGCCTCGCGCGCCAACGACCAGCTGGCGGCGATCGCCGAGAAGCTCCGGCTGCGGACGGTCGCCACCGGGAACGTGCACTACGCCCGGCCGGAGGAGCGCCCCCTCCAGACGGCCCTCGCCGCGGTCAGAGCACGCCGGAGCCTCGACGAGATGGACGGCTGGCTCCCCGCAGCGGGCGGCGCCCACCTGCGCTCCGGCGCCGAGATGGCCGAGCGCTTCGGCCGCTACCCCGGCTCCGTGGAGAACACGGTGCGAGTCGCCGACGAGATCGCCTTCGAGCTCGGCCGAGTCCGGCCCCGGCTGCCGCGCCAGGAGGTCCCCGAGGGGCACACCTCGATGAGCTGGCTGCGCGAGCTCGTGCGCGAGGCCGTGCCGGCCAAGTACCCCCGCGCCGACGCCGACGTCCTCGCGCGCCTCGAGAAGGAGCTCGCGGTGATCGAGCAGAAGGACTTCCCGGGCTACTTCCTGATCGTCCACGACATCGTCCACTACGCCAAGCGGAACGGCATCCTCTGCCAGGGACGCGGCTCGGCCGCCAACTCGGCGGTCTGCTACGTCCTGGGCATCACGGCGGTCGACTCGATCTTCTACGACCTGCCGTTCGAGCGGTTCCTCTCCAGCATCCGCGACGAGGAGCCCGACATCGACGTCGACTTCGACTCGGAGCGGCGCGAGGAGGTGATCCAGTACGTCTACCGGAAGTACGGACGTCTGAACGCGGCCCAGGTCGCCAACGTCATCACCTACCGGCCCAAGTTCGCCGTGCGCGACATGGCCAAGGCCCTCGGATACAGCGCCGGGCAGCAGGACGGCTGGTCGAAGCAGGTCGAGCGGTGGGGGTCCGTCACCGAGAGCACCGACCACGACATCCCCGAGGACGTGGTCGCCCTGACCACCCGGGTGCTGGGCACGCCCCGGCACCTGGGCATCCACTCCGGCGGCATGGTGCTGACCGACCGGCCCGTGGGCGAGGTCTGCCCGATCGAGCCCGCCCGGATGGAGGACCGCACCGTCCTGCAGTGGGACAAGGACGACTGCGCCTGGATGGGCCTGGTCAAGTTCGACCTCCTCGGGCTCGGGATGCTCGCCGCCCTGCAGTACACGTTCGACCTCGTCGCCGAGCACGTCGGCGAGAAGTGGGACCTCTCCACCCTTCCCCGGGAGGAGAAGGGCGTCTACGACCAGCTCTGCCGCGCCGATTCGATCGGGGTGTTCCAGGTCGAGAGCCGGGCGCAGATGGGCACCCTCCCCCGGCTGCAGCCGCGCCGCTTCTACGATCTGGTGATCGAGGTCGCGCTCATCCGCCCCGGCCCCATCCAGGGCGGTGCGGTCCACCCCTACATCCGCCGCAAGCTCGGCGAGGAGCCGGTGACGTACCAGCACCCCCTCCTCGTGACGCCGCTCAAGCGCACCCTCGGCGTGCCGCTCTTCCAGGAGCAGCTCATGCAGGTGGCCGTGGCCGTCGGCGACTGCAACGCGGAGGACGCCGACCTGCTGCGCCGGGCGATGGGGTCCAAGCGCGGGACCGAGAAGATCGAGACCCTCCGCGAGCGGCTCTACCAGGGAATGGCCCGCAACGGCATCACGGGCGAGGTCGCGGACGACATCTACCTCCGGATCCAGGCCTTCGCGAACTTCGGCTTCGCCGAGAGCCATGCGATCAGCTTCGCCCTGCTGGTCTACGCGAGCGCCTGGCTGCGCCTGCACTACCCCGCCGCGTTCACCGCCGCGCTGCTGAGGGCGCAGCCCATGGGCTTCTACGCCCCGCACACCCTGGTCGCCGATGCCCGGCGTCACGGAGTGGAGGTCGTCTCGCCCGACGTCAACCGCTCCCTGGGGCCTCCCGGGCTCGAGGCGAAGGAGGACGCCCCCGCACGCCGGAGGGGCGGCGCCGCTTACGGGAGCGACGACTGCCTCCGCGCCGATCAGCCGCCCACGGGACTGTTCGACCGCACGGAGCACTTCCACACGGACGACCACAGGCGCGACAGCGGCTTCGTGATCAGGCTCGGGCTGGCCGGGGTGAAGGGCATCGGCACCGCGCTCGCCGAGCACATCGTCGCCGAGCGCGAACGCGGCGGACCCTACGCGAGCATGGCCGACCTCTCGCGTCGGGTCGGCACGACCGCGGCTCAGCTGGAGGCCCTCGGCGCCGCGGGCGCCTTCGACTCGCTGGGTCTGCAGCGCCGGCAGGCGCTCTGGGAGGCCGGCACCGCAGCAGGCGACCGCGAGGAGTTCCTCGCCGGCTCCACGGTCGTCGTGCAGCCCCCGCTCCTGCCGATGCTCTCCCCTCAAGAGCGCGTGGTCTTCGACTTCTGGGCCACCGGCATCTCGCCCGACGACCATCCGCTGCGCCACCTCCGCGAGGGACTCGCTCGCCGCGGCGCCCGCTCCTCGGCCGATCTCCCCGGCATCGCCTCGGGGACCCGGATCGAGGTCGGCGGGGTCGTGATCCATCGCCAACGTCCCTCCACAGCCGGTGGAGTGACCTTCCTCAACCTCGAGGACGAGCACGGGATCCTCAACGTGATCTGCTCCGTCGGAGTATGGAACCGCTACCGCCGCGTGGCACGAGAGGCACCCGCCCTGCTGGTCAGGGGGATCCTCGAGCGCTCCGACGAGGGGGTGACCAACCTCCTCGCCGACAGGTTCGAGACCCTCACGGTCGGCGCTCGCACCACCTCCCGCAACTTCCGATGACCCCTCAGCGGCACCGCCCGCTCGCCCCACGAGAAAGCGACACCATGACCACTCTCGACCACGCCGCTCCCGCTCCGCACCTCGATGCGCCGCTCCTGAACGACCGCGAGCTGCGCGAGCGCGTCTCCTCGCTGATCGGGCCGGCCTACCGCCGGGCCCTGTGGCCGATCTTCCTCGACCGTGACGGCGTGCAGCTGCCGATCCTCTACCCGGTGGACGGGCTCCCCGTGCACCCCGACGAGGAGAAGACCGAGCGGATCGTCGCCACCCTCGCCAAGGCCGTGGCGCACCAGGACGTGGGCTCGCTCGCCTTCGCCCTGGAACGTCCCGGGCGCGCCTTCCTCGGCGAGACCGACCGGGTCCTCGCCCGTCATCTGGCGGCGGCGTGCCACAAGCGGGCCATCCCCCTCCGCGCGCTCCTGCTCGTCCACGACGAGGGAGTGCGGGTCGTGACCGCGACGGAGTACGCCGTGGTCACGCTCTGAGCGCTCGGGCCCGAGGCGGCCGTTCAGGACAGCGGCGGCCCCCCACCTGAACAGCCGATCGCCACGGAGCTCAGGCGCTCAGGGTCACCAGCAGCGAGGAACCGCCGAGATCCACCTCGGTGTCCCCGGGCTGCACCGCGTACTCCCCGACGCCGAGCAGCGTCTCCGCCACCTCCGGCAGGGCGATGCGAGCGGCGGACTCGCCGACGTTGATCGCCACGGTCACCCGACCGCGGCCGAGAGTCAGCCAGCGGGCCTCCTCGTCGAACTCCACGCGGAGCGACCCGAAGCGCGGGTCCGTCAGCTCGGGGTAGCGGCGGCGGATCGCCACCAGCTCGCGGTACACCTCGAGGGTGCGGGCGTGACGCCCCTCCCCGACCTCGGACCAGTCGAGCCGCGAGCGCAGGAACGTCTCCGGGTCCTGCGGATCGGGCACGACCTCCGGGTCCCAGCCCATCTTCGCGAACTCCTCGATGCGGCCCTTCGCCGTCGCCTCGCCCAGATCCTTCTCCGGGTGCGAGGTGAAGAACTGCCACGGGGTCGACGCCGCCCACTCCTCGCCCATGAACAGCATGGGAGTGAAAGGGCCCAGCAGCGTCAGAGCCGCGGCGATCGCGAGGCGCCCCTCGTCGAGGGTCGCCGTCAGACGGTCGCCGACCGCCCGGTTGCCGATCTGGTCGTGGTTCTGGCTGCAGACCACCAGGCGCCAGGTCGGCATGTGCTCGGTGTCCACCGGACGGCCGTGGTGGCGGCCGCGGAACGTCGAGAGGGTGCCGTCGTGGAAGAAGCCCCGCGTCAGCACCTTCGCGAGGGCGCCGAGCGGCGCGAAGTCCTCGTAGTAGCCCGTGGTCTCCCCGGTCAGCGCGACGTGGACCGCGTGGTGGAAGTCGTCGCTCCACTGCGCGTCGAGCCCGTAGCCGTGCGCCTCCCGCGGAGTGATCAGCGTCGGGTCGTTGAGGTCGGACTCGGCGATCAGCGTCAGAGGGCGCCCGACGTGGGCCGACAGCACGGCCACCTCGCTCGCCATCTCCTCGAGCACGTGCACGGCCCGCTCGTCCGAGAGGGCGTGCACCGCGTCCAGGCGCAGGGCGTCGACGTGGTAGTCGCGCAGCCACATCAGAGCGTTGTCGATGATGTACCCGCGAACGGTGTCCGAACCCTCGCCGTCCAGGTTGATCGAGCTGCCCCAGGTGTTGGCCTTCTCGTTCTTGAGGTACGGGCCGAACTCCGGCAGGTAGTTGCCGCTCGGGCCGAGGTGGTTGTAGACGACGTCCTGGACCACGCCGAGGCCGGCACGGTGGGCGGCGTCCACGAAGCGCTGGTACGCCTCGGGTCCGCCGTACGGCTCGTGCACGGCGTACCAGAGGACGCCGTCGTAGCCCCAGTTGTGCGTTCCGTTCACCGCGTTGACCGGCAGCAGCTCGATGAAGTCCACGCCGATCGAGCGCAGGTGCTCGAAGCGCTCCGCCGCCGCGTCCAGGGTGCCCTCGGGGGTGAACGTACCGAGGTGCAACTCGTAGATGACGGCGCCGGCGAGCTCGCGCCCGGTCCAGGCGGAGTCGCCCCACTCGTGCGCCGAGGGGTCGAACGTGCGCGAGAGCTCGTGCACGCCCTTCGGCTGGCGACGCGAGCGGGGGTCCGGCAGCGGACCGCTGCCGTCCACCCGGTACCCGTAGTCGACCTCGCCGGTGGCCGGGGCCGACGCGGGCGCCCGCCACCATCCGTCGTCCCCGTGGCGGGTCATCGTCAGCGACGAGTCGTCACCGAGAAGGAGCTCGACCGTCGAGGCCTCGGGGGCCCAGACGTCGAACCGCTCGGGCCCGGTCGTCGGGAGTGCGTAGCGGTAGGGAGTCGTGCTGATCACTGCTGTCTCCAGGAGGGGTCGGATCGGTCTGCGGTGCGGTGCGGAACCGGTCAGGAGACCGGGGCGAGCAGTGCCACGGGGTAGTCGGCGAGGATCTCGGCGACCGGAGTCACTCCTCCCGCGAAGGTGCGGCCGGTGAGGACGTCCTCCATCGGGTGCCCGGGCAGGACCACGACCGTGCCGTTCCACCCGCCCGAAGCGGCGAGGCCCTCGGGGAGCCTGGTCGCGACGGTCAGCGCGCCGCCGCGATCGAAAGCGATCGCGTGCTCGGCGGCGGGCCCGATCGCGGGGACGGCGGCGTAGCGGGTGAACAGCTCGGGGCGGTCGCGGCGGAGCCGGAGGGCGCGTGAGGTGACGAGGAGCTTCGCGGCTCCCTCGGCGTCGATCGCGGGCTTCCAGCCGCCGTCGATCCGCTCCAGCAGCGCTCGACGCTGCCCGAAGTCGACCTCGCGGCGGTTGTCCGGGTCGACGAGGGAGGTCTCCCAGAGCTCGCTGCCCTGGTAGACGTCCGGGATGCCCGGGGCGGTGATCTGCACGAGCTTCGCGGCGAGGCCGTTCGACCAGCCGGCGGCCGACACCCGCTCGACGGTCTGCTCGACCAGCCGGCGGACGGCGGGCTCGTCGAACGCCGCGTCGATCGCCGCGTGCATCCGCTTCTCGAACTGCTCGTCAGGAGCGGTCCAGTGCGTCGAGTCGTCGGCCTCGCGCGACGCCTTCTCGGCGTAGGCGTGCAGGCGCTCGCGGCTCGCGGGCCAGGTCCCCACGACGGCCTCCCAGAGCAGGTGCTCGATCGGGCCGTCGCCGAAGCCGACGAGGGCGTGGAGCTCGCGGAGCGTCGCCGCCCACGCCTCCGGGTCCTCGGCCAGTGCGGTGATCCGGGCACGGGTGTCCTCGCCGCGCTTCGTGTCGTGGGTCGAGAGCGTGGTGAGCGAGGCGGGGAACGAGGCCTGGCGCACGGCCTGGCGGCGGTGGAACTCGACCAGGTCGATCGCGAACTCGTCCGGGTCCGCTCCGACCTCGTTCAGCGAGGTGAGGCGGCTGAAGCGGTAGAACGCCGTGTCCTCGACGCCCTTCGCCATCACCATGCCGGAGGTCTGCTGGAAGCGCACGGACACCGGCGTGCCGGTCTCGCCGAGCGCCGCGGCGACCTCGTCGATGGTCGCGCGGATCTCGGGGCGGCGGCGCACGGCGTCGACGCGGGCGTGCTCGAGGTGCTCCGCTCCGTAAGGGAGGTAGCTGCGGTAGACCGGGTAGGTCGCCAGGAGCTCCGCCAGCGCGTCGTCCGCTCCCTCGATGCCGGGAATCAGGCGGGCCAGCCGCAGGACCTCGGAGCGGAGGATGCCGTCGGCGATGCCGCGCTTGGTGTCGTGGATGAGGTCGGCCCACTGCAGCGGGGCGCCCTTCCCCGTGAGCTCGGCGTCGAGGCCCTCCAGCACGGGGCGGGCGTCGGGGTCGACCAGGATGCGGTCGACGTCGGCCAGGGCGTCGTAGCCCGTGGTGCCGACGGTCGCCCAGTGCGGCGGGAGCTCCTCGTCGCCCTCGAGGATCTTCTCGACCCAGACCGGGGCGCCGCCGATCGCGCGGGCCAGGTCGTCGAGGTATCCGCCCGGGTCGGCCAGGCCGTCCGGGTGGTCGACGCGTAGGCCGTCAGCGAGCCCCTCGGTGAACCAGCGGACGATCTCGGCGTGCGAGGCGTCGAACACCTCGGGCCGCTCGACCGTGATGGCGGCGAGGGTGTTCACCGCGAAGAAGCGGCGGTAGTTCAGCTCGGCGTCGGCGCGGCGCCAGTTCACGAGCTCGTAGCTCTGGCGCTCGTGCACCGTGCGGCCGGAGTCGCCGGGCTCGGCGGTGCCGGGCGCGATCGGCAGGCGGTTCTCGTAGTAGTGCAGCTCGTCGCCGACGACCTCGAGCGCGTCGAGCTCGCTGTCGCTGTCTCCCTCGCTCGCACCGTCGCCGAGGATCGGCACGCGCAGCTTCCCGCCCCCCGCCTCCCAGTCGATGTCGAAGGCGGTGGCGTAGCGGGAGGACTTCCCGTTCCTCAGCAGGTCCCACCACCACGAGTTCTCGCTCGGGGTCGCGACGCCCATGTGGTTGGGGACGATGTCGATGAGGACGCCGAGGCCCTCCGCCCGCGCCGCGGCCGAGGCGTTCGCCAGGCCGGCCGCGCCACCGCGATCGGGATCGACCTCGGTGTGGTCCACCACGTCGTAGCCGTGGTCCGAGCCGGGCTCGGCCTTCAGCAGCGGCGAGAAGTACAGCCAGTCCGCTCCGAGCGCGCGCACGTAGTCGGCGACGCGGGCGGCGTCGTCGAGGTCGAACGCCGACCGGATCTGGAGGCGGTAGGTGGAGGCGGGCAGACGCACGTCAGGCTCCTGTCGAGGGTGCGGTCGCGGAGTCGGTCGACTCGGCGTGGGGGCTGGTGGGTCCCGTCGAGGAGACGATCGGGATGGCCGAGGTGGCGGCCAGGGACGCGAGCGAGGCGGCGACCGAGTGGTCGACCTCGGGCTCGGGGGTGCTGTGCTCCTGGAGGATGACGAGCGACTTCGCCTGGACGGTGAGCATCGCCCCCGCCGGACGCGGGATCGAGTCCGCCTCGGCGCCGGCGGTGTCGACGAGGACGCTCCACTCGAGCGCGTACTCGTCGCTCGGGATCGCGAACTCGACGTCGACGTCGTCGGCGTTGAAGTACAGGAGGAAGCTGTCGTCGGTGACGGGGCGCCCGCGCTGGTCGCGCTCGCGGATCCCGTTGCCGTTGAGGTAGATGCCCACCGATCGGCCGAGGCCGGAGTCCCAGTCGGACGGGGACATCTCGGTGCCGGCGGCGGTGAACCAGACGATGTCGGGCAGGGGCTCGCCGTCGCCGCGCAGCACGGGGCGGCCGTCGAAGAAGCGCATGCGTCGGAAGGTCGGGTGCTCGGCGCGCAGGCGGATGAGCGCCGCGGTGAACTCGAGCAGCGGCCGGTCGGCGTGCGCCCAGTCGATCCAGGTCAGCTCGCTGTCCTGGGCGTAGGTGTTGTTGTTGCCGTTCTGGGTCCGGCCCAGCTCGTCGCCGTGGAGGATCATCGGGACACCCTGGGAGATCAGCATCGTCGCGAGGAAGTTCCGCTGCTGGCGTGCCCGGAGCGCGAGCACCCGCGGGTCGTCCGTGGGCCCCTCCACACCGTGGTTCCAGGAGCGGTTGTGCGACTCCCCGTCGTTGCCGTCCTCGCCGTTGGCGTCGTTGTGCTTCTCGTTGTACGAGACCAGGTCCCGGAGGGTGAAGCCGTCGTGCGCCGTGACGAAGTTGATCGAGGCGACCGGGTAGCGGCCCGAGTGCGCGTAGAGGTCGGCCGAGCCGGTGAGGCGCGAGGCGAACTCCCCCAACGTCGACGGCTCGCCGCGCCAGAAGTCGCGGACCGTGTCGCGGTACTTGCCGTTCCACTCCGTCCACTGGGGCGGGAAGTTTCCCACCTGGTAGCCGCCGGGCCCGACGTCCCACGGCTCGGCGATCAGCTTCACCTGCGAGACCACCGGGTCCTGCTGGACGAGCTCGAAGAAGGTGGAGAGCCGGTCGACGTCGTAGAACTCGCGTGCCAGCGCCGAGGCGAGGTCGAAGCGGAAGCCGTCGACGCGCATCTCCGTCACCCAGTAGCGCAGCGAGTCCATGATCAGCTGGAGCGAGTGCGGGTGTCGCACGTTCAGGGTGTTCCCGGTGCCGGTGTAGTCCATGTAGTAGCGCTTGTCGTCGTCGACGAGGCGGTAGTACGCCTCGTTGTCGATGCCGCGGAACGACAGGGTGGGGCCGAGGTGGTTGCCCTCCGCCGTGTGGTTGTAGACCACGTCGAGGATGACCTCGATGCCGGCCGCGTGGAGCGCCTTCACCATGCTCTTGAACTCCTGGACCTGCTGGCCCTGGTCGCCCGTGGAGGAGTAGGTGTTCTGCGGAGCGAAGAAGCCGATCGTGTTGTAGCCCCAGTAGTTCGAGAGGCCCTTGTCCATCAGCGTGGAGTCGTTCACGAACTGGTGCACGGGCATGAGCTCGATCGCCGAGACGCCCAGGTGCTTGAGGTGGTCGATCACCGCGGGATGGGCGACTCCGGCGTAGGTGCCGCGGAGCTCCTCCGGCACGTCGGGGTGCGTCTTGGTGAGCCCCTTCACGTGCGCCTCGTAGATCACGGTGCTGTCGTAGGAGGTGCGCGGGCGGCGGTCACCGGCCCAGTCGAAGAAGGGGTTGATGACGACGCCCATCATCATGTGCGGCGCCGAGTCCTCGTCGTTCGTCGAGTCCGGGTCGCCGAAGGTGTACGAGAAGAGGGACTGGTCCCAGTCGATCTCCCCCGAGATCGCCTTCGCGTAGGGGTCCAGCAGCAGTTTGTTCGGGTTGCACCGGTGGCCGGCGTCGGGGTCGTACGGTCCGTGGATGCGGAAGCCGTAGCGCTGGCCCGGCTGGACCTGCGGGAGGTAGCAGTGCCAGACGTAGGCGTCCGACTCCTGGATCTCGACACGCGTCTCGGTGCCGTCCTCCTCGAAGAGGCACAGCTCGACGCGCTCGGCGATCTCGCTGAACAGGGCGAAGTTCGTGCCGCTTCCGTCGAACGTCGCGCCCAACGGGTAGGCGGTTCCGGGCCAGGTCTCCACGAGACTCCTCAGGGGATTGTTCTCGGGCAGTCCGGGAGACGCCGATGTGCGGTCTGCGGATGCCCGACGTCGGGGGTGATGGTCCGTCACTTCCGCGACGGACCGACTGCTCAGCTTAGCGAGCGTGTCTCGAGCATTCCCCTGACGGTCAGCGCTCATCGCGCGGTCCTCCTCCGGTGGTCACGACCGGCGGCCGGAACCGCCGTCCGGTTCGTCCTGCGGGCGCGTGAGCGGGCAGGTCGTTCCGGTGGGTCACGATCGAACAGTACGGTCGCGCCCGGTCCGCCGGGGAGGGCTGGCGCCGCGCCGGGTGCATCGGCTAGAACGCGCCGGAGGGACTGTCCGGTGCACGCGGAGGGGCGGGCCGGGCTGGGCAGGAGCAGCGATCGGCCCCGTCGTCGGGCGCACGGCGCCACGCACCGGGGCGCCGCACCGCGATCAGTGCGAGCCGAGCCTGCGCCGCAGGAGGTCGATCCGCGCCTGCAGCTGGGTCACGCTCGCCTGCGCCACCGCGGGTCCGCCGCAGAGCCGGCGCAGCTCGGTGTGCACCTGGCCGTGCGACTCGCCCGTCCCCCGTGCCCACAGGCCGACCAGGGAGTTGAGCAGGCTGCGCTGCTCCTTGAGCGTGCGGTAGAGCGGCGCCGGGATCTCGCTCGCCGGCTCGGCCGGGGCCGCCGCCCCCGCGCGGCTGCCGGCGCGCTTGGCCTGCCGCTGCTGCCGGTGCTGGAGCAGCTCCCGCACCTGGTCGGGCTCGAGGAGCCCCGGCAGGCCGATGAAGTCGAGCTCCTCCTCGCTCTCGACCTCGACCTCCATCCCGAACTCGGCGCCCTCGTAGACGACGCGGTCGAAGGTGGCGGCCGAGCCGATCGACTCGAAGCGGCCCTCCTCCAGGAGATCGGAGGACGCCTTGTCGCTGCGCTCGGCGTCGGCCATCAGGTCGGCCTCGGGGTACTCCTCGTCGTCGGAGGTCCTGCGGTCGAGGGCGTGATCGCGCTGCAGCTCCATCGAGCCCGCCAGCGCGAGCAGGCCGGGCACGTTCGGGAGGAACACCGAGGCGGTCTCGCCGCGGCGCCGCGCGCGCACGAAGCGGCCGATCGCCTGGGCGAAGAACAGAGGAGTCGACGCGGAGGTCGCGTACACGCCGACAGCGAGCCTCGGCACGTCGACGCCCTCGGAGACCATGCGGACCGCGACCATCCAGCGACTGGTGTCCTTCGCGAACTCCTCGATCCGGTCGCTCGCCTCCTTCTCGTCGGAGAGCACGACGGTGACGGTCTCGCCGCTGATCTCGCGGAGCATCGCGGCGTAGGCGCGCGCGGTGTAGTGGTCGGTCGCGATGACCAGGCCGCCGGCGTCGGGCACGGCGCGCCGCACCTCGGTGAGGCGGGTGTTGGCGGCGCGGAGGACCGAGGGGATCCAGTCGCCCTTCGGGTCCAGCGCGGTCCGCCAGGCCTGCGAGGTGATGTCCTTGGTGTTGCCCTCGCCGAGCCGCGCCTCCATCTCGTCGCCGGCCTTCGACTTCCAGCGCATCTGCCCGGCGTAGACCATGAACAGCACCGGCCGGACGACGCCGTCCGCGAGCGCGCGGCCGTAGCCGTAGGCGTAGTCGGTGAGCGAGGTGCGGATGCCCTCCTCGTCCGGCAGGTAGCTGACGAACGGGATCGCCGCCGTGTCCGAGCGGAACGGCGTCCCGGTCAGCGAGAGCCGGCGGACGGCGGGCTCGAAGGCCTCGCGCACCGCGTCGCCCCAGCTGAGGGCGTCGCCGGCGTGGTGCACCTCGTCGAGGATGACGAGGGTGCGGCCGGACAGGGTGAGCTCGCGGTGGAGCTCGGCGCGGACGGCGACCTGCGCGTAGGTGACGGCGACGCCGTGGTAGTGGCGGGCGTGGCGGCCCATGCGGTTGGTGAAGGTCGGGTCCAGGCGGATGCCGACGCGGTGCGCGGCCTCGGCCCACTGGCGCTTGAGGTGCTCCGTCGGCGCGACCACGGTGATCCGGTCGACCGTGCGGTTGTGCAGCAGCTCGGCGGCCAGCCGCAGCGCGAAGGTGGTCTTGCCCGCCCCCGGGGTCGCGGCGGCCAGGAAGTCGCGCGGCTCGTGCTGGAAGTAGGCCTCGAGCGCCTCCGCCTGCCAGGCGCGGAGCTTGTTCGCGGTACCCCACGGTGCCCTGCCCGGGAACGACGGGGACAGGTGCTCAGCGGCGGAGGTGCCGACCTGATGACCGAAGCTCGAGGGACTGTTCACGTGGACCGAATCTAGCCGACGCCTCCGACAGCGGCTCGGTCTCCGCGGCCCGCCGGGAGGCGCACGGCGTGTCGCGCCGTGCCACCGGCGGCCGGGTGCGGAGCATGATGGAGGGATGGTCGAGCAGCGTCATCCGTGGTCCCGCTACGTCGCCCTGGGCGACTCCTTCACCGAGGGGATCGGCGATCCCGAGCCCGGCAGCCCCGGCGGGCACCGCGGCTGGGCGGACCGCGTGGCGGAGGTCCTGGGCAGCCAGAACGAGGACTTCGCCTACGCCAACCTGGCGGTGCGCGGCCGCCTCCTGCAGCAGATCGTCGACGAGCAGGTCGAGCCCGCCCTGGAGCTGCGCCCCGACCTCATCACCATCTCCGCGGGCGGGAACGACGTCATCCGCCCGGGGACCGACCCCGACGACATCGCGTCCCGCTTCGAGTCGGGCCTCGCCCGGCTCCGCTCCGACGGGGCGACCGTCGTCCTCTTCACCGGAGTGGACGTGGGCTTCTCCCCCGTGTTCGGGCGGATCCGCGGGAAGGTCGCGATCTACAACGAGAATCTGCGGGCGCTGGCCAAGCGGTACGACTGCATCGTCGCCGACCAGTGGTCCCTCCAGGAGATCCAGGACGTGCGGATGTGGGCGCCGGACCGCCTGCATCTCAACCCGCACGGCCACCACGAGGTCGCGCGCATGGTCCTCGAGTCGCTGAACGTCGAGAACGACCTGCGCCCCCTGGCCCCGGAGCCGCTGCACGCCCGCACCTGGCGTGCCGCCCGCACGGAGGACATCCAGTGGGCGCGGGAGTACCTCGTGCCGTGGGTGCTGCGCCGCGTCCGCCACCAGTCCTCCGGCGACTTCATCACCGCCAAGCGGCCCTCCGCCGAGCGCTGGAGCACCGATCCCGCGGCCTCGGAGCCGGGATCGGTCGTGCCGGGCAACGCGACGCCGGAGGAGGTCGCCGAGGACATCGCGACCGCGGGCGTGCGGATCGTCGGCGACCGGGCCGCCGGCGACCGGGCCGCGGATCCCCCGGCCTGATCCGCTCCCGGAAGGCGGCGGCTCGCCCCGCGCTCAGCCGAACAGCTCGGCCGGGTGGCCGAGCCGCCAGGCGAAGCCCGGGTCCTCTATCGATCCGTCGGCGACGAGGGGAAGCTCGTACGGGGTGCCGTTGACGTCGACGGTCGCGGTCCCCACTCGCTCGCCGTCGGCGACGGTCTCGAGCGGATCGAGGGCGACCGTGGTCGACGTCGAGACCGCGCCCCAGACGAGCACGGACCGCGCCTCCACGGTCTCGGCCGTCGCCGTCTCCCCCCAGGCGCTGGTGAGGGTGCCGTAGTCCTGGCCCTCGACGGTCAGCGGGACGGTCCGGAAGCCCGCCTCGACGGTCGGGACGAGGGTCAGCACGTCCGCGGCGAGCTGCGGGTGCGTGCGCGCGCCCACCACTACGCCGACCAGGGTGATCGGCCGGCCCTCGACGGTCGCGTCGAGCGAGAACAGCAGGCACGAGCCCGCCTCGTCGGTCGTCCCCGTCTTGATCCCGTCGACTCCCGCGCGGCCGAGGAGCGAGTTGGTGTTGTCGACCTCGCCGACCCCCGGGATGACCGCGGTCGGCATCGCGACGATCGGAGCGAGCACCGGGTCCGCGATCAGCAGCTCGCCCAGGCGCACCATCTCGGCCGTCGTGCTGACGGTCGCCGGCGAGAGCCCGCTGGTGTCGGCGAGGGAGGTCCGCTCGAGCCCCTGCCCGTCGAGCCAGCCGCGCGCCGCGGCGAGGAAGGCGTCCTCCGAGCCGTACGCCCAGATCGCGAGGGACTTCGCGTAGTTGTTCGCGGACGGGAGCATCATGGCGGTCAGCGCCTCCCGCTCGGTCAGCTCCAGACCCGCGGTGACCGGAGCGTTCGAGCCGTTCTCGGCCAGGGTGTCGTTGTAGTACTGCACGTCCGCGCTCGTGAAGGTGATGGTCTCCCCGTCCGTCCCCGCCGCGATCGGCTTCGCCGCTAGGACGACGAGAGCGGTGACGACCTTGGCGATGCTCCCCGTCGGCACGGTTCCGGTGGAGCCGTAGCGGGCGAGCAGCCCGTCCTCCTCCGTCCCGTCGATGCCCACGGCCGCCACGGCGCCGGAGCCGTAGGCCGGCCAGGCCGGAGCGGGCGCGTCGACGGTGCTCGAGACGGGGTCCACCGCGACGGCGCTCGCCGTCGGCAGCTCCGCGGTCGCCGCGTTGGTCGCGTAGGCACCGCCTCCGCCGACCAGCACGGTCGCGGCGACGAGACCGGCGACGACCGCCCCGCGCCGTCGACGCGGTCGCGGCTCCGGCGCGGCGGGCTCCCCGAACAGGTCGAGGGCGTCGTCGGATCGGGTCGGGGAGGTCACCCCGTCATCGTACGGGCGGGCCTCTCCCCCGTCCCGGACGCCGCCCCGTCGTCGGACGCGGCGGGTGACGCGCGGCACCGACCCCGATCCCGCGTCGCGAGCGTCAGCGGCGGGTCACCACCGGGCCGCCGAGCGCCGGAGCCCGGCGGTCAGCGCCCGCGGGTCAGCGCCCACAGTGCGACGGCGCTCGCCGAGGCCACGTTGAGCGAGTCGACGCCGTGCAGCATCGGGATGGTGACGACGGTGTCCGAGGCGTCCAGCGCCGCGCGGCTGAGCCCGTCCCCCTCGGCGCCCAGGACGATCGCGACGCGCTCGGGGCGAGCCGCCGCGTACTCGTCGAGCGGCACCGCGTCCTGAGCGAGCGCCAGCGCGGCGACCGAGAACCCGGCCTCCTCCAGAGCGCGGCGAGCCGGTGCCCACTCGGGGGTGCGCGTCCACGGCACCTGCAGGACCGTTCCCATGCTCACCCGGACGCTGCGCCGGTACAGGGGATCCGCGCACCGCGGCGTCACGAGCACCGCGTCCGCGCCCATGCCGGCCGCGGCGCGGAAGACGGCGCCGACGTTGGTGTGGTCGACCAGGTCCTCCAGGATCACGACGAGGCGCGCGCCCTCCAGCAGCTCGGCCATCGGCCGCAGCGGCGGACGGTGCATCGAGGCGAGCGCTCCGCGGTGGAGGTGGAACCCGGTCAGCTCCTCGATCAGCGGATCAGGCGCTACGAAGACCGGCACCTCGGGATGACGCTCGAGCACCCCGGCCGCGTCCGGCAGCCGCTTCTCCTGCACCAGGACCGAGCGGGGACGGTGCCCGGCGTCGAGCGCCCGCTCGATCACCTTGGCCGACTCGGCGATGTACAGACCGCCCTCCGGCTCCAGCACCCGCCGCAGCGCCACGTCGGTGAGGCGGTGGTAGTCGGCGAGGAGCGGGTGGTCGAGGTCGGTGATGTGCACGATCGGCATCCCGGCAATCTAGGGCACGGCGCGGACTAAACTCGTCCAGGGGCCGCTCGAACGGCCCTCGAAGGAGGCGCGGATGGAGTCGAGTCCGACACCGGTCGCCGAGGGCCCCGAGGCGCTCGCGGTCGAGCAGGCCGTCGAACTCCTCAGCGGGCGCCGCATCGCCGCCGTCACCGGCGCGGGCATGAGCACCGACTCGGGCATCCCCGACTACCGCGGAGCCGGGGCCCCGGTGCGCAGCCCGATGACCTACTCCCAGTTCGTCGCCGATCCCGACTACCGCCGCCGGTACTGGGCCGGCAGCCAGCTCGGCTGGCGCCGCTTCACCAGCACGCTCCCCAACGACGGCCACCGGGCCCTGGCCCGGCTCGAGGAGCGCGGCCTGCTCACGGGCGTCGTCACCCAGAACGTCGACGGCCTGCACGTCCGGGCCGGCTCGCGCCGCGTGGTGGATCTGCACGGCTCGGCGGACCGTGTGCGCTGCATGACCTGCGGCCAGTACTTCGCCCGCGACGCGGTGGCCGAGCGGATCGAGGCGCTCAACCCCTGGCTCGACGACCCCGACGTCTCCTCCCTCAACCCCGACGGCGACGCCGAGGTCCACGACGTCTCGGCGATGACCGTCCCCGAGTGCACGGTCTGCGGCGGGATCCTGAAGCCGGACATCGTCTTCTTCGGCGAGTTCATCCCGACCGAGCGGTTCGAGGAGGCGCGCGCCATCGTCGCGGGCGCCGACGCCCTGCTCGTGGCCGGCTCGTCGCTCGTGGTCAACTCCGGCATCCGCTTCCTCGAGATCGCCCGTCGCGCCCGGATGCCGATCGTGATCGTCAACCGCGGCACCACCAAGGGCGACTCGCGCGCGAGCATCAAGATCGACGGCGGCACCAGCGAGGTGCTCCGCCAGCTCGCCGAGCGCCTGCCCGCGCGCCGCACCGCCGCCCTCTGAGCTCCCGCCCGCTCCGCACCCGACCTCCCGAGAGGCCCCTGTGACCCAGCTCACCCTCGTCCGCCACGGCCAGACCGACTGGAACGCCGCCCGGCGCATCCAGGGCAGGAGCGACATCCCGCTCAACGCGACCGGGCGCGCTCAGGCGCGGGCGGCGGCGCGGCTGCTCGCCGACCGGCGCTTCGACGCGGTGGTCGCCAGTCCGCTGCAGCGCGCCTTCGACACCGGAGCGATCATCGCGCGCGGTCTCGGACTCGACGAGCCGCTGGCGGTGCCGGGCCTGGCCGAGCGCGCCTACGGCGAGGCGGAGGGGATGACCGGTCCCGAGCTCGCCGAGCGCTTCCCCGGAGGCATCGAGCGCGCGCCGATCCCCGGCTGCGAGACCCGCGACGAGGTCGTCGAGCGGGCGACCGCCGCGCTGCTCGAAGTGGCCGAGCGCTTCCCCGACGCGTCCGTCGTCGTCGCCACGCACGGTGCGGTCATCGGCAGCCTGATCCGCGCGCTCAGCAGCGAGGACCTCCCCGTGCACGGCGTCTCGGTCGGCAACGGCTCCCGGCACGACTTCGCGATCGTCGACGGGGCACTGCGCATCGTCGGCGTCGACGACTCCGGCGACGTGGTCGTGGCGGACGTCGACCTCGACGACGTGCTCAGCCCGGCCCCGGGAGCCTGACGGCGGCGGTCCGGTCGCCGGACCGCGTCAGCGCCGGCCGAGGTCCTGCAGGAGCCCGAAGAGCACCCGGGCGGAGTCGCGCCAGGAGAAGGCCGCGGCCCGCTCCCTCGCCCGGGCCGAGTGCGTCCGCCACACGGCGCCGTCCTCGAGCGACCGCACGCCGTCCGCGATGCCCTTCGCGCTCGACGGGTCGACGTACACGGCGGCGTCCTGGGCGATCTCGCGGAAGATCGGGATGTCGCTCACCACGACCGGCGTCCCGAGCGCCATCGCCTCGACCAGCGGGATCCCGAAGCCCTCGTCCCTGCTCGCCGTCACGAGAGCGGTCGCCCGCGCGAGCACCGCGCGGTACTCCGCGTCCGGCGCCCCCTGGTGGAACACCAGCTTCGCGGTCGGCGCCAGGGCCCGGAGCGTCTCGACGGTCTCGTCGCTCGCCCGGCTCATCAGGTGCAGCTCGTAGTCGGGCAGCAGCCGCATCGCGCGCGCGAGCGTCTCGACGTTCTTGTAGGGCATGAACGAGCCCATGTAGACGAGCGAGCGCGCGGCCGACCGGTCGGGCAGCGATCCCGCCAGAGCGGCGCTCGCCTCGTCGGGCTCGGTCGCCGCGTTCGGGACGACGACCACCGGCCGGGTGGTGAGGCGGTGGGAGCGGATCAGGTCGCGGGTCGTCTCCGAGACGGTGACGACCGCGTCGGCGCGCTGGAGGAGCCTCCGCTGTGGCCACCAGGCGAGGTGGTAGAGCCGCCAGAGCGCGCGCACGGGAGCGGCCAGGTCGCGCGGCGGAGTGCGGTGGCGGTAGTAGATGAGGTCGTGCACGGTCAGGACGAGCCGGTAGCGTCGGCCGAGCGAGCCCATGGTCTGCATCGGCGAGAAGACCACGTCGGGCCGCAGCCGGTTCACCAGCAGCGCGACGAACGGCTCGAACGGGCTGGTCGGCCCGGTCACGCGCTCCCACGGGAGCGACGGGAGCATCGCGAGCTGGCGGCGGTCGCTGATCAGCATGGTCACGTCGTGCAGCTTCGCGAGCTCGCGGACGAGCTCCGCGGTGTAGCGGCTGATCCCATCGTGCCGCTCGAGCCGGGTGTACCGGCAGTCGACGACGATCCTCATCGGTCGATCCCCTCCTCGAGGGCCGTCCGCAGCACGGCGGCGGCCTCGTCCGGCGTCTCGTAGTGGATCAGGTGGCCGACTCCGTCGATGACGTGCAGGCGGGCGTGCGGCAGCCTCTCGAGCAGGCGGTACTGCGCCGAGAGCGGAGTGATGTCGTCCTGCGCCGCGGCGATCAGCTGCGTCGGCACCCGGATCCGGGAGGCGTACTCGCCGACGTCGTGCGAGACGGAGGCGCGGAACGCCTCGAGGACCGTGTCGCGGGAGGCGAAGGCGCTGAAGTAGCGGTCGTGCTGGTCGTGCACGAAGCGTCGCAGCGCCGGCTCCTTCGTCTTCACCATCGCCAGGCTCATCACCCGCACGATCAGCGGGTCGCTGAGCAGGCGGCGTCCGAGGGGCCCCGGCAGGAGCGCGCCGAGCCGGTAGTAGAGGACGGCGAGCCTGGTCAGGACGCCGCGCGGACCCTGCAGGGCGGGCGCCCCGATCGGGTTGACCAGCACCAGGAGCGGAGCGGGCAGCCCGTCGGCGACGGCCGCGGCCGCGACGATCGAGCCGAAGGAGTGGCCGAGGACGGCCGCCTCACCGCGGAGCCCCAGCGTGTCGAGGAAGGAGCCGAGCCAGGAGGCGTAGCCGTCCACGTCGTGCGGCAGGCGCGTCATCGGGGTCGAGGCGCCGAAGCCGGGCAGGTCGGGAGCGACGACCCGCACGTCCGCTCCCCCGGCGAGCAGACGGGCGACGACGGGCTCGAGGCCGTGGTGCTCGCCGCGGAACCCGTGCACCAGCACGAGGACGGTCGAGGCGTCCGGAGCGCCGTAGGTCCAGTAGGCGGTGCGGGATCCGGCGATGTCCACCGCGGCCTCGCGGACGGGGACACGGCCGAGATCGGAGGCGTAGGGGGAGGGAGTGGTCATCGCGTTCCTTATCGTAGGGAAAGCCCGTCGAAGATCTGGCCGCAACGCCTTGCGTGGCCTCGATCCGAGCCGGGAGCATGATCACGCGCTCGCAACACGGCGCACCGCCCACCCGTCTCGCGAGACGGTCATCCGCTCAGGCAGCAGCAGAAGGAGCACCGTGAGCTTCACGTCGCCGATCCAACTCCCCGGACTCGCCCTCGACCCCCAGTGGTACCGCCGGGCGGTGTTCTACGAGGTGATGATCCGGTCGTACTACGACTCCAACGGCGACGGCGCCGGCGACATCAACGGGCTCGCCTCCAAGCTCGACTACCTGCAGTGGCTCGGCATCGACGCCCTCTGGCTCCCGCCGTTCTACATGTCGCCTCTGCGCGACGGCGGCTACGACGTCTCCGACTTCAAGGCGATCCTCCCCGAGTTCGGCACGATGGAGGACTTCCGCGACCTCGTCCGGAAGGCCCACGAGCGCAACATGCGCATCGTGATGGACTTCCCGCTCAACCACACGAGCGACCAGCACGAGTGGTTCCAGCAGTCCCGCTCCGACCCCGAGGGGCCCTACGGCGACTTCTACGTCTGGAACGACACCGACGACAAGTGGCCGGACATCCGCATCATCTTCGTCGACACCGAGGACTCGAACTGGGCCTTCGACGCCGAGCGCCGCCAGTTCTACTTCCACCGCTTCTTCTCGCACCAGCCGGACCTCAACTTCGAGAACCCCGCCGTGCACGAGGCGATCCACGACGTGGTCAAGTTCTGGCTCGACCTCGGCGTCGACGGCATCCGGCTCGACGCGATCCCCTACCTCTACGAGTCCGACGAGGGCAACGGAGAGGGCGAGCCGCCCACCCACGAGTTCATCAAGAACCTCCGCACCATGGTCGACCGCGACTACCCCGGCCGCATCCTGATCGCCGAGGCGAACCAGTGGCCGCGGGAGGTCGCCGCGTTCTTCGGCACGGAGGAGGAGCCCGAGTGCCACATGGCGTTCGACTTCCCGGTCATGCCGCGCATCTTCTACTCCCTCCGCGCGCAGACGGCGAACGAGCTGAAGAAGGTGCTCTCCGAGACGTTCGACATCCCCAGCGGCGCCGCCTGGGGCGTGTTCCTCCGCAACCACGACGAGCTCACGCTCGAGATGGTGTCCGAGGAGTACCGCCAGGCCATGTACGGCTGGTACGCCTACGACCCGCGGATGCGCTCCAACATCGGCATCCGCCGCAGGCTCGCGCCGCTGCTGGACAACTCGCGCGCCGAGCTCGAGCTGATCAACGCTCTGCTCTTCTCCCTCGCCGGCAGCCCGTTCCTGTACTACGGCGACGAGATCGGCATGGGCGACAACATCTGGCTCAACGACCGCGACGCGTCGCGCACGCCGATGCAGTGGACGCCCGACCGCAACGCCGGCTTCTCGGCCGCCGACCCCGGCAAGCTCGTGCAGCCGATCGTCCAGTCGCTCGTCTACCACTACAACCAGGTCAACGTGGAGGCGCAACTGGCGCAGTCCCGCTCCCTGCTGCACTGGATGCGGAACGTCCTGCACGTGCGCCGCGGCCACCCGGCGTTCGGCCTCGGGTCGATGCGCGTCCTCGAGACGGACCACGAGTCGGTGCTCGCCTTCGTGCGGGACTACGCCGGCTCGGGCTCCGAGATGGGCGACCAGCCCGAGGAGGTGCTCTGCGTCTTCAGCTTCAACCACAACCCGGTCTCGGTCACGATCACCGACCCCGAGAACCCCGGATCGACGCTGAGCGACCTGTTCGGCGGCGGCCGCTTCCCCGGATTCTCGGACGACGGCACGCTGACGATGACGCTCGGCACGCAGGGCTTCTTCTGGCTCCACGTCGCCAAGGCGCACGAGGCCCGCTGACCCGGCAGCACGCCGAGGGGCCTCCGGCCGATGTCGGAGGCCCCCTTTAGGCTGTCGGCGTGAGCACCACCGGAACGACCGAGACGCAGACCGAGCCGATGCTGTTCGACGACGCCGAGCGGACGCTCGTCCCCTCCGAGGGGGCGCGCTGGTTCGACCTGCTGGCCGTGTTCGACCTCGAGACCACCGGCATCGACGTCCGAACGAGCCGCATCGTCACCGCGCACGTCGGCGTGATCGACGCGGCGGGCGAGCCGATCGAGGGCACGACCTGGCTCGCCGATCCCGGCGTGGAGATCCCGGCGGGCGCCTCCGCCGTCCACGGGATCAGCACCGAGCACGCCCGCGCGCACGGGCGCCCCGCCGGCGAGGTCGTGGCCGAGATCTCCGAGGCGCTGCGCTCGCTCCTCGCCCGCGGCATCCCGGTCGTCGTCTACAACGCCCCCTACGACCTCTCGCTCCTCGCCCACGAGGCGCGCCGCTGGGGCGTACCCGTGCTGCTCGACCCGAGCCCCGTCGTCGATCCGCTCGTGATCGACAAGGCGGTGGACCGCTACCGCAAGGGCAAGCGCACCCTGACCCTCGCCGCCGAGCACTACGGCGTCGCCCTCACCGAGGCGCACGACGCGGGCGCGGACGCGATCGCGGCGGGCCGCGTCGCCCAGGCGCTGGGCCGCGCCTTCGCCGACGAGCTCGGAGTCGGCGCGGAGGCCCTGCACGCGCTCCAGGTCGACTGGTGCCGCACCCAGGCCGAGTCCTTCCAGGAGTACATGCGCCGCGTCCGCGACGAGTCCTTCGTCGCCGACGGGGGCTGGCCGGTCCGCCACTGACCCCTCAGATCAGCGTGCGCCCCTCGCGCAGGAGCGCCACGTACTCCGCGATCCGCCGCTCCCGCGTCGCCGCCCGCTTCAGCTGCGAGAGGCGGAAGAGGAACGCGAAGCGCTTCTGCCCGCCGACGGTCGCGAAGAAGGCCAGGGCCTGCGGATCCGCGTCGAGCGCCCGCTGGAAGTCGTCCGGCACCTCCGCATCGCGCTGCCGGTAGGCCGCGTCCCAGCGCCCGTCGGCGCGCGCCCGCTCGACCTCGGCCAGCCCGCCCGGCAGCATCCGACCCTCCGCCAGCAGCCGTGCGACGTGATCGCGGTTGACCTTCGACCACGGGCTCGCGCGACGCCGCGGGGTGAAGGCCTGGAGCTTGAACTGCTCGTCGAAGGCTCCCGCCTGACCGTCGATCCAGCCGTGGCAGAGCGCGATGTCGAGCGCCTCGGCGTAGGTGATCCCCGGATCCACGGCGGCCTTCTTCCGCAGCTTCAGCCGGACTCCGTCCGGGTCGGGCTCGCCGCGGAGGTAGGCGTCCCACTCCTCGGGAGTCGTGAACGGCAGGATCGGCTTGTCGGCGAAGGACACCATGCCGGGACGCTACCGCGCCGGCTCCCCGACGGCCACGGACCGCCCGTCGGCGCAAGCCCTCGCTCCGCGGACCGCGGCCCTGTGGGATCGGGTGAGCACGTGTTCCCCCTCCCCCTCTCGCAAGGAGAAGTCATGCCTACGATCCGCACGGTCACCGTCCTCGGCAGCGGAGTGCTCGGCTCCCAGATCGCCTTCCAGTCGGCCTTCCACGGCTTCGCCGTCACCGTCTACGACCTCTCCGACGACGTCCTCGAGTCGGCGCGCCAGCGGCTCCGCGGCCTCGCGGGCGTCTACGAGACGGTGCCCGGCGGCATCGCCGGCGGACCGCAGGAGGCGCTCGACTCCCTCCGCCTCACCTCCGACCTCGCGGAGGCTGTCGCCGACGCCGACCTCGTGATCGAGGCCGTCCCCGAGGACCTGGGCCTGAAGCAGGAGCTGTACGGCCGCCTGGGTGCGCTCGCTCCCGAGCGCACGGTCTTCGCGACCAACTCGTCCACGCTGCTCCCCAGCGACCTGAAGGCGTCGACGGGCCGGCCCGACCGGTTCCTCGCGCTGCACTACGCCAACCACGTCTGGGCGCAGAACACGGCCGAGATCATGGGAACGGCGGACACGGACCCCGCCGTGGTCGACGCCGTCGTGGAGTTCGCCGTCTCCAGCGGCCTCGAGCCGATCAGGCTGCAGAAGGAGAAGGCCGGCTACGTCCTGAACTCGCTGCTGGTGCCGCTCCTCAACGCCGCGTCGGGGCTGCTCATGGGCGGCTACGCCGACCACGAGACCATCGACAAGACCTGGAGGATCGGCACCGGCGCCCCGCTCGGACCCTTCCAGATCTTCGACGTCGTCGGTCTGCGGACCGCCTACAACGTCGCCGCCGCGGCCCCGGACGAGGCCTCCCAGGCCTTCGCCGCCCACCTGAAGACGGAGTACCTCGATCGCGGCCGCCTCGGAACGGCCACCGGAGAGGGCTTCTACCGCTACTGAGGACCGCCCCGCGGGAACGACGAAGGGCCCCCGACCGTGAGGTCGAGGGCCCTTCGAGGAGTGCTACTTGCCGAAGTTCTTGTAGCGGCTGTTGAACTTTTCGACGCGGCCGGCCGAGTCCATGATGCGCTGCTTGCCCGTGTAGAACGGGTGCGAGGCGGAGGAGATCTCGACGTCGATGACGGGGTAGGTCACGCCGTCGAGCTCGATCGTCTTGCTGCTCTTCGCGGTCGAGCGGGTGAGGAAGGTCTCACCGGACGCGAGGTCGCGGAAGACGATCGCGGAGTACTCGGGGTGGATGTCGGTCTTCATGGTCGTGTCCTGTCGTCGATGGTCCTGAACCGCACCTGTCGTCGACGGGAACGGGTGGATGAGGGCGGGCGCACCGCGAACGGGCCCGAACCAGCTACCGAGAATACCAGACCGGCAGCGCGCGCAGAAGTCGCGCCGCGCCCGGACCCGGAGCCGGGGTCAGCCGCGGGCGCGGGCCGAGAAGCGCCCGTTCTCGCGGGTGAGAGCGATGTCGAGCCCGAAGGTCTCGGCGAGCGTCGCCTCGGTCAGGGACTCGGCCAGCGGGCCCGCCGCCACCACCGCTCCGTCGCGGAGGAGCAGGGCGTGGGTGAAGCCGTCGGGGATCTCCTCGACGTGGTGGGTCACCATCACGATCGCGGGCGACGCCGGGTCCTTCGCGAAGCCGCCCAGCAGCTGGACGAGCTCCTCGCGGGCGCCGAGGTCGAGGCTCGCGGCCGGCTCGTCGAGCAGGAGCAGCTCGGGGTCGGTCATGATCGCGCGGGCGATCTGGACGCGCTTCTGCTCGCCGTCCGAGAGCGTCCCGAAGGTGCGCTCGGCGAGGTGCTCGAGCTTCCACTCGGACAGCACGCGGCGGGCGCGGCGCTCGTCGATCGCGTCGTAGCTCTCGTTCCAGCGGCCGGTGACGGCGTAGGCGGCGGTCATCACGACGTCGAGCACGGTCTCGCCGGCCGGGAGGCGGCGCGCCATCGCGGTCGAGGCGTAGCCGATGCGCGGGCGCAGCTCGAACACGTCGACCCGGCCGAGGGTCTCCTCGAGCAGGTGCGCGGCACCGGTCGAGGGGTAGTTCTGCGCGGCGGCGATCTGCAGGATCGAGGTCTTGCCCGCCCCGTTGGGGCCGAGGATCACCCAGCGCTCGTCCTCGGCCACGTCCCACGACACGTGGTCGAGGATCCGCTTGCCGTTCCGGACGAAGGACACATCGACGAACGAGACAACGCTGGGCATGGGAGCCATTCTAAAGGAGGCGGCCGGGAGGCTCAGACGAGCGAGTCGTAGATCGCCCGGGTGTCCCGCGCGATCTGCGTCCAGCTGAAGTGGCTCTGCGCGCGCTCGCGGCCCGCGGCGCCCATCCGCTTCGCCGTCTCCGGGTCGGCGACGACCTCAGCGAGGGCGGCGGCCAGGTCGGCGACGTAGCGCTCCGGGTCCACGGGGGTGCCGGTGCCGTCGGTGACCTGCTCGATCGGGACGAGACGGCCGGTCACGCCGTCGTCGACGACCTCCGGGATGCCGCCGGTCGCCGTCCCGACGACCGCCGCACCGCAGGCCATCGCCTCGAGGTTGACGATGCCGAGGGGCTCGTAGATCGAGGGGCAGACGAACGTGGTCGCGTTCGTCAGGACCGCGGAGAGCTGGTGGCGCGGCAGGTGCCGGTCGATCCAGACGACGCCGGTGCGCTCCTCCTGGAGGCTGCGGACGAGGGAGGTGACCTCGGCCATGATCTCGGGGGTGTCGGGGGCGCCCGCGCAGAGCACGAGCTGCACCTCGGGAGGCAGGGTCGCCGCGGCGCGGAGCAGGTAGGGCAGGCCCTTCTGCCGGGTGATGCGGCCGACGAAGACCACGGAGGGGCGCGAGGGGTCGATGCCCAGCTCGGCGAGGACGGCCTCGTCCTCGACCGGGTGCCAGGCGTCGAGGTCGATGCCGTTGTAGACCACGTGGACCTTCGCCGGGTCCAGGGCCGGGTAGGAGCGGAGGATGTCCTCGCGCATGCCGCCGGACACCGCGATCACGGCGTCGGCGTTCTCGTACGCCTCCCGCTCGATCCAGCTCGAGACGCGGTAGCCGCCGCCGAGTTGCTCGGCCTTCCACGGACGCAGCGGCTCGAGGCTGTGCGCCGAGACCACGTGAGGGATGCCGTGCAGGAGCTGGGCGAGACGCCCCGCGGCGTTGGCGTACCAGGTGTGGGAGTGGACCAGGTTGGCCCCCGCCGCGTCCTGCGCGATCTGCAGGTCGACCCCGAGGGTCTGCAGCGCGCCGTTGGCCTCGGCGAGCTCCGCGGGGACGGAGTACGCGAACGTGCCCTCCTCCTCGCGCGGCGCGCCGAAGCAGCGCACCACGACCTCCAGGTCGCTGCGCAGCGCCTTGGTGAGCTCGGCCACGTGGACACCGGCTCCCCCGTACACCTCGGGCGGGTATTCCTTGGTCAGCAGATCGACTCGCACCCCCGAACCGTAGTACAGGGCGCTCCCCCGGCGACAGCCGGGGTCCACGGGGAAGCCCGAGCCCCTACTGTGGTGCCATGCAGTCAAAGAAGATCTTCGGCATCGTCCTCGCCGGCGGCGAGGGAAAGCGCCTCATGCCCCTCACGGCGGACCGGGCCAAGCCCGCGGTGCCGTTCGGCGGGCAGTACCGGCTGATCGACTTCGCGCTGTCCAACCTGATCAACTCCGGTCTCACCCAGATCGTCGTGCTGACGCAGTACAAGTCGCACTCGCTCGACCGCCACGTCTCGCAGACCTGGCGCCTCTCCGGGCTCCTGAACTCCTACGTCGCCTCGGTCCCCGCGCAGCAGCGCCTGGGCAAGCGCTGGTTCAGCGGCTCGGCCGACGCGATCCTGCAGAGCCTCAACCTGATCCGCGACGAGAAGCCCGACATCGTCGTCGTGGTCGGCGCCGACCACGTCTACCGCATGGACTTCTCGCAGATGATCGACGCGCACATCACGTCCGGTGCGAAGGCGACCGTCGCGGCCATCCGCCAGCCGATCGAGCTCGCGGACCAGTTCGGCGTCATCCAGCTCGCCGGTGACGAGGCGGGCGACGGCATCGTCCCGACGATGATCTCCGAGTTCCTCGAGAAGCCCAAGGACGCCGTCGGCCTGGCCGACTCCCCGCACGAGGTCCTCGCCTCCATGGGCAACTACGTCTTCGACGCGGACGCCCTGATCGACGCGGTCATCCGCGACGGCGAGTCCTCCACGTCGGACCACGACATGGGCGGCGACATCATCCCCGACTTCGTCGCGCGCGGTGAGGCCGGCGTCTACGACCTCAAGCTCAACGACGTCCCCGGCTCGACCGACCGCGACCGCTACTACTGGCGGGACGTCGGCACCATCGACTCCTTCTTCGAGGCCCACCAGGACCTCATCTCGGCGCTGCCGGTCTTCAACCTCTACAACCAGCAGTGGCCGATCTTCTCGTCGCAGCTGAACTCCCCTCCCGCCAAGATCGTCCGCGACGGCAAGGGCAACATGGGATCGACGGTCGACTCGGTCGTCTCGCTCGGCACCGTGATCTCGGGCGCGCACATCGAGCGCAGCGTCGTCGGGCCGTGGACGGTCATCGAGTCGAACGCGACGGTCACCGATTCGGTGGTCTTCGACAAGGTCCGCATCGGCCCGGACGCGCTGGTCGTCCGCGCTATCCTCGACAAGGACGTCGTCGTCGAGCCCGGTGCTCGAGTCGGCGTGGACCACGACCGCGATCGCGAGCGCGGGTTCACCGTCACCGAGTCGGGCATCACCGTCGTCGGCAAGGGCGTCGTCGTCCACCCGTAGCACCCCCGCGGGTCGAGCTCTGCGCCCCGGCGCGCCCACCCGACCGATCGGACCGGCCCATGAGTGAGCGTCCTGCGACGCCTGCCCGCTTCCTCGTCGTCCTCGACGCGGACTCCACCCTCCTCCAGGACGAGGTGATCGAGCTCCTCGCGGTGCACGCCGGCTCCGAGGAGCGCGTCGCCGCCGTCACGGAGCGGGCGATGCGCGGCGAGCTCGACTTCGGCGAGAGCCTCCGCGAGCGGGTCGCCACTCTCGCCGGGGTCCCGGAGTCGGTGCTCCCCGGTGTGAGCTCGGGCGTCCGCGTCACGCCCGGCGCCGCCGAGCTCGTGGCCGGCGTCCACGCCGCCGGCGGCCGCATCGGAGTGGTGTCCGGAGGGTTCCACGAGGTGCTCGACCCGGTCGCCGGTGCGCTCGGCCTCGACTTCGTCCGGGCCAACCGCCTCTGCTGCGGGGGCGGCCTGCTGACCGGAGCGGTCGACGGGGCGGTCATCGACGCCGCGGCCAAGGCGGAAGCACTTCGCGAGTGGGCGGCGGTCTCGGGCGTTCCGCCGCAGCGCACGATCGCCGTCGGCGACGGTGCGAACGACCTGGAGATGATGGCGGTCGCCTCCCTCGCGGTCGCCTTCAACGCCAAGCCTCTGGTGCGCGAGCGCGCCGACCTCGTCGTCGGCGGCCTCGACCTGTCGCAGCTGCTGCCCGTCCTCGGCCTCCGCGGCTGAGGCCCGCCTCCCCCGCCTTCAGGGGCGTCAGCGGCCCGCGATCGCGACGAGTCCGGCGCAGCCGAGCGCCAGCGCCCAGCTGACGAGCGAGCCCACCAGGAAGTACTCCGCCTTCTCCCCGCTGCCGCCGTCGCGGGAGATCTCGGGGAAGCGCACGATCCCCTTGGCCGCGAGCACGGCACCGGCGAGGCCGATGGCTCCGGCGAGCGTGAGGCCGGCGATCAGCAGCCGCTCCAGCGGTCCGATCGTGCGCCCGCCCTGGAGGTCCGGCAGGCGGGCGTCGGCCGGCTCCCGACGCGCGAACCGCTCGCTCCAGCGTGGACGCGGCACGGGCTCGGCCTGCGGGAGCTCGCGGAACAGCGCCGCCCGCACGATCACGTTGCCGCTCTCCAGCAGGAAGAGCCCGGCTCCGACCGCCAGAGCGAGCTGCTCGATCGGAGGGAGCGCGTTCGCGACGGTGATCGGCGCGAGCGGCCCCGTCGGGACGCCGGCGGCGCGGTCGACAGCGGTCAGCACCAGGACCGCCGCGACGAGGGCGACGGCCGGACGCAGACCCCCGGGCGGCCGCGCGTTCTCGACGGTCGTGGTCGTCAGCAGCCAGGCTCCGGCCAGGACGACGACGATCGCCGCACCGAGCGGCGGGGCTCCGACGAGGAGCGCTGCGGTCACGGCTGCGGCGGTGAGCACGGGGATCGCGAGGAGGGCCGCACGGCGGCGGAGGTGCGTGCGCGCGAGGTCGCCGAGGCCGATCACGGCGAGCAGCAGCGCCGTCAGCACGTCTCCTCCAGCAGGCGCGCGCCGGCGAGGAGGGCGCCCGCGCCCGCACGCCGCAGCGCCTGCGAGACGGCGGGCTGCGAGATCGACTCCTGCTCGCCCAGCTCCTTCTGCGACGCTCCGCGCAGGCTCCCCAGCACGAGCCGGCGATCGCGCGCGCTGAGCGCTCCGACCAGGGCGTCGCGGGAGAGGAGGTAGGCGTTGACCGCCGCCTCGCCGGAGTCTCCGTCGGCGTCCCCGGCGACGAACCATCCGCGGGCCGTGGGCACGGCACCGTCCTCGAGCGCGTGGGCGCGATCGATGGCCTCGCGGGCGCGCCACCAGCCGGACCCGTCCTCGAGGTCCCCGGCGACCCCCGACCCGACCACCCGCACCTCGCCCAGGCCGATGCCGGCGCGGCAGTCGACGCCGGCCGGGAGCGAGAGGCGCGCCTGCAGCGTCGCCCGGAGCGCGGCGTGGACGGAGGGGTAGATCGCCTGGAACTCGTCGCCGACCGTCGGGTGCAGGGGCTGGATCGCCGGGACCGCGGCCTCCACCTCGGCGAAGCCCCGCTCGATCTCGCGCTGAGCACCCGCCCGGTCGACGAGGGAGCGGGAGGTCACCAGGTCCAGGAGCACGGCGACGACATCGGAGGAGGTCATCGCATAAGCCTAGAGCTTATATCCATCGGATATAAGCCCAGGGCTTATCGGTCAGTGGCCCATCCCGAGGCCGCCGTCGACCGGGATCACGGCACCCGAGATGTACGCCGCCTCGTCGCCGGCCAGCCAGCGCGTGACCTTCGCGACCTCGGCAGCGGTGCCGTAGCGGGCGAGCGGGATGCTCTTCCGGTACTCCTCCTGCTGCTCCGGCGAGAGCTCCGCGGTCATGTCGGTCTCGATGAAGCCGGGAGCGACGACGTTGGCGGTGATGTTGCGGGCGCCGAGCTCGCGGGTCAGCGAGCGGGCGAAGCCCACGAGGGCGGCCTTCGACGAGGAGTAGTTGATCTGGCCCGGCGACCCGTAGAGGCCGACCACGCTGGAGATGAGGACGACGCGGCCGAAGCGCTGCTTGAGCATCCCCTTCGATGCGCGCTTGACGACGCGGAACGCCCCGGTGAGGTTCGTGTCGACGACGGACGTGAAGTCCTCCTCCGTCATCCGCAGCAGCAGGGTGTCGCGGGTGATGCCCGCGTTCGCCACCAGGATCTCGACCGGGCCCAGCTCGGCCTCGACCTGCGTGAACGCGGCGTCGATGGAGGCGGCGTCGGTCACGTCCGCGACGACGGTGAGGGAGCCCTCCGGACCGGAGCCCGAGCGCGCGGTCACGGCGACCCGGTGACCGGCGGCCACGAACTCCTGGGCGATGGCGAAGCCGATCCCCCGGTTGCCCCCGGTGACGAGGACGGTGCGCGGCGTGGTCATGGTGTCCCTCCTGCCGGCGCTCGTGCGGCGCCGGGCGACCCGTACATCCTAGAGGCGCGTCGCGCAACAGATTCCGGGATGAGGCCCTCCCGGCCTGCACCCGCCCGCCGCGACGTAGGCTTGCAGGGCTGTGAAACCACGCGAGACACTCACCTCCCTACCGCCGTCGCCGAGCGCCGAGCGGCGCTCCCGCGCGATCAAGTACTCGATCGCCATGGGCATCAGGATGCTCTGCGTCATCTGCCTGCTCTTCGCCCACGGCTGGTGGCTGCTGTTCTTCGCCATCGGCGCCGTGGTCCTGCCCTACTTCGCCGTCGTGCTGGCCAACGTCGGCAGTGCGGGCGAGCGCGGCAACGTCGAGCGACCGGGTGCGATCGTCCTCTCCCGGCCGGTCCCGCCGCCCCCCGCCCCCGACTCCGAGGCGCCGACCGGCCCCGAGGGCGGCGACCCGCGGGGAGACCGGCAGTGATCCCGCTCGGCCGGGTCCCCGACGCGCACGCCTGCTCCCGAGCGGGCTGCCCGCGGACGGCGACGTTCGCGATCGAGTGGCGGAACCCGAGGATCCACGCGGAGGACCGTCGGAAGACCTGGCTGGCCTGCGGCGAGCACCTGGAGTTCCTGCGCGAATTCCTCCTCGCCCGCGACTTCCCGCTCGAGGTGAAGCCGCTCTACACGGTCGATCGCGGAGCGGAACGATGAGCGGCGACGCGCCCCGTCCCTCCTGGCGCTTCGTCTTCTCGCGACGCTGGTTCGGCTACCTCGCGCTCGCGATCGTCTTCGCCGTCGCCTGCGTGCTGCTCTCGCGCTGGCAGGTCGCGCGGCTCGACCAGGCCGCCTCGACCAACCGGCTGGTCACCGCGAACTGGACCGCCGACCCGGTGGCGCTCGACGGGCTGCTCCCCGCCGACTCCACGTGGGACGACGCGCTCGAGTACCGCCCGGTCGAGGTCACCGGCGTCTACGAGACGGAGGGGCAGACCCTCGTCCGCAACCGGCCCTACAACGGCAACCCCGGCTTCGAGATCCTGACACCGCTGCGGCTCGACGACGGCAGCGTCTTCGTCGTCGACCGCGGCTGGGTCCCCGTCGGCTCGACCCAGGACTCCCCCGACGCGATCCCCGCGCCGCCCGAGGGGGAGGTGACCGTCGTCGCCCGCCTGAAGCCCGCGGAGGGACGGATCGACGGACGCTCCGCACCGGCCGGCCAGATCGCCACGATCCAGCTCGACGACCTGTCGGCGCAGCTGGACGAGCCCCTGCGGACCTCGGCGTACGGCCTGCTGGTCGCCGAGGCGCCGGCGCCGGTCGACGCTCCCCCGCTGGCCGCGATCAAGCCGGTCGCCGACGAGGGCCTGCACATCAGCTACGCCATCCAGTGGGTGCTGTTCGCCGTCATGGGCTTCGGCGGGCTCGGCTGGGCGATCCGCCACGAGTACCGCATCCGCAACGCCGACGACCCCGAGGTCGTGGCGGCCGAGGAGCGGCGCGAGGAGCGCCGTCGACGCCGCGGCCGCAGCGACTCCGAGGTCGAGGACGAGCTGCTCGACGCCCGCTAGGCGAGCGTGATCAGGTCGAGGTAGTCGGCCGCCCAGTGGTCCTCGGTGCCCTCCGGCATGATCAGGACGCGCTCGGGGTTCAGCGCCTCGACGGCTCCCTCGTCGTGGCTGACCAGGACGACCGCGCCCTCGTAGTGCGCGAGCGCGTCGAGGATCTCCTCGCGGCTCGCGGGGTCGAGGTTGTTGGTGGGCTCGTCGAGCAGGAGCACGTTCGCGCCCGAGACCACGATCATCGCCAGGGCGAGACGGGTCTTCTCCCCGCCGGAGAGGACCCCCGCCGGCTTGTGCGAGTCGTCCCCGGTGAACAGGAACGAGCCCAGGACCCGGCGCGCCTCGGTCTCGGTGAGGTTCGGGCTGGAGGAGACCATGTTCTCGAGCACCGAGCGCTTGACGTCGATCGTCTCGTGCTCCTGCGCGTAGTAGCCGATCCGGAGGCCGTGCCCGGCCTCGATCACTCCGGTGTCGGGCTGGTCGACGCCGCCCAGGATGCGCAGGAGCGTCGTCTTGCCCGCTCCGTTGAGCCCCAGGATGACGACCTTGGAGCCGCGGTCGATCGCGAGGTCGACGGCGGTGAAGATCTCGAGCGAGCCGTAGCTCTTCGACAGGTTCTGAGCCTGCAGAGGGGTGCGACCGCAGGCGGACGGGGTCGGGAACCGGAGCTTCGCGACGCGGTCGACCGCGCGGACCTCCTCGAGCCCGCTGAGCATGCGCTCGGCACGCGCGACCATCTGGTGCGCCGCTGCGGCCTTCGAGGCCTTCGCGCCGAACTTGGCGGCCTGCAGCTGGAGGGCACCGGCCTTCTTCTCGACGTTGACCCGCTCCTTCTTGCGGCGCTCCTCGTCGGCGGCGCGCTGGCGCTGGTAGTTCTTCCAGTTCATGTTGTAGACGTCGATGACCTGGCGGTTGGCGTCGAGGTAGAACACGCGGTTCACGGTCTCGCCGACCAGCTCGATGTCGTGGCTGATCACGATGAAGCCGCCGCGGTAGTTCTTGAGGAACTCGCGGAGCCAGACGACGGAGTCGGCGTCGAGGTGGTTCGTCGGCTCGTCGAGGATCAGCGTGCTCGCGTCGGAGAAGAGGATGCGCGCGAGCTCGATGCGGCGCCGCTGGCCACCGGAGAGCGTCTTGAGCGGCTGGTCGAGGATCCGGTCGGGGAGGTTGAGGTTGCTCGCGATCGAGGCGGCCTCCGCCTCAGCCGCGTATCCGCCCAGGGAGAGGAAGCGGTCCGTGAGGTTGCCGTACTTCTTCATGCCGGCCTCGCTCACGGAGGTGTCGCTGCTCGACATCGCGACCGTCGCCTCCTGCATGCCGAGCACCAGCTGCCCCAGCCCGCGGGCGTCGAGGATGCGGGTGCGCGCCAGCTCCTCCGGGTCGCCGGAGCGCGGGTCCTGGGGGAGGTAGCCGATCTCGCCGCCGCGGTCGACCGTGCCCTTCGAGGCGATGAGGTCGCCCGCGAGGACCTTGGTCAGCGTCGTCTTCCCCGCCCCGTTGCGGCCGACGAGGCCGACCTTGTCGCCGTCGCCCACCCGGAAGGAGACGTTCTCCATCAGGAGTCGGGCGCCGACTCGGAGTTCGAGGTCGTGCACGCTGAGCACAGTGCTGTCCGTTCCCGCCAAGAAATGGCGTTCGGTTCGGGAGGAGTGGGGCAAGGGGCCGCGATGCGGCAGCCCCCTAGTATATTTCCTGAGCCGCGGGGCGGATCCACGTCCGCTCACCGCGGACGCGCTCGCTCCTCGCTCTCGGGCGACCAGGACTCTCGGAGATCACCCATGTCCCCTTCCTCTTCCGCCCTCCCGCGCCCGGTCCTCGCCGACCGGCTCGTCACCCGCTCCGTCGCGACCGACGCCCTGCTGGTGCTCGCGGGTGCGGGCCTCACCGCGGCGATGGCGCAGCTGTTCATCCCGATGTGGCCGGTCCCCTTCACGGGCCAGACCTTCGCGGTCCTCCTGGTCGGCACGACGCTCGGCGCGCTCCGCGGCGCGCTGTCCATGCTCGTGTACGCGCTCGTCGGCGCTCTCGGCGCCCCGGTCTTCACCGAGGGCTCGCACGGCTGGGCGGTCCTCGCGGGTCCCACCGGCGGCTACATCGTCGGCTTCGTCCTCGCGTCGATCGTCACCGGGTGGCTCGCTCAGCGGCAGTGGGACCGTCGCGTCCTCGGCACGCTGGTGACCTTCCTCGCCGGCACCGCCACCATCTACCTCGTCGGCCTGCCCTGGCTGGCCGCCGCCCTCGCCTCGCTTGGGCTGCCCGCCGACCTCGGCTCCGTCCTCTCCGCGGGACTCGTGCCCTTCCTGGTCGGCGACGCGCTCAAGGCGCTGGTCGCCGCCGCGCTGCTCCCCACCACCTGGGCGATGCTCTCGCGCCGCTCGCGCTGAGCGGTCGCGCGGACGCCGAAGGGCCGGGAGGGCGATTCCTCCCGGCCCTTCGGCGTTCAGCAGCGGTCGGTCCGCCCGGTCCTCCTGCTCGACCTCGGTGGGCACCTCCACCGACTCGACCGGCAGGGGCGACGACGGCCCTCGACGCCGGAGCCGGCCCGCCCGGCCGTTCCGACTCCGCGACGGACTGCGACAGGCTGGAGACGACTGGAACGCCGAAGGGCCGGGAGGACGACTCCTCCCGGCCCTTCGGCGTCGGTGTGCAGCGGCTAGATCGAGAAGCCGAGTGCGCGCATCATGTCGCGCCCGTCCTCGGTGATCCGGTCGGGACCCCACGGCGGCATCCAGACCCAGTTGATCCGGAACGCCTCGACGATGCCGTCGAGCGACTCGGCGGTCTGCTCCTCGAGCACGTCGGTCAGCGGGCAGCCCGCCGAGGTGAGGGTCATGTGGATGACGAGGGCGTCGTTCTCGTCGTCCCAGCCCAGGTCGTAGATGAGTCCCAGGTCGACCACGTTGACCCCGAGCTCGGGGTCCATGACGTCCTTGAGGGCCTCCTCGACCTGGTCGAAGAGCTTCGGCTCGAGAGTGGTGACCGCCATGATCAGACCGTCGCCGAGGTCAGGAAGCGGTCGTAGCCCTCGTCCTCGAGCCGGGTGGCGAGCTCCTTGCCGCCCTGCTCGGCGACGCGGCCGGCGACGAAGACGTGGACGAAGTCGGGCTGGATGTAGCGGAGGATCCGCGTGTAGTGCGTGATCAGCAGCACGCCGAGACCGGTGCTCTGGTGGGCGCGGTTGACTCCCTCCGACACGATCTTGAGCGCGTCGACGTCGAGGCCGGAGTCGGTCTCGTCGAGGACGGCGAACTGCGGGGCGAGGAGCTCGAGCTGGAGGATCTCGTTGCGCTTCTTCTCGCCGCCCGAGAAGCCCTCGTTGACGTTGCGCGCCGCGAAGGACGGGTCCATGCGGAGGTTCGCCATCGCCGACTTGACGTCCTTCGTCCACGTGCGGATGGCGGGCGCCTCGCCGGCGATCGCGGTCTTGGCGGTGCGGAGGAAGTTGGTGTTGGTCACACCGGGGATCTCGACCGGGTACTGCATGGCGAGGAAGAGGCCCGCGCGGGCGCGCTCGTCGACGGACATGTCGAGGACCTCGACGCCGTCGAGGGTGATCGAGCCGCCGTCGACGTGGTACTTGGGGTGTCCCGCGATCGTGTACGCGAGGGTGGACTTGCCGGACCCGTTGGGGCCCATGATCGCGTGGATCTCACCCTGGTTGATGGTGAGATCGACACCGCGGAGGATCTGCTTGGTCCCCTGCTCGGTCTCGACACTGACGTGGAGATCGCTGATCTGGAGAACGGACATTCAGACTTCCTTCGTGACGGTCGGGTCGATGTAGACGTCGCCGTCGATGATCTCGACGACGAAGACGGGGACCGGCTCGTAGGCCGGGAGGTTCAGCGGGGTGCCGGTGCGGAGGGAGAACTGGGAGCCGTGCGCCCAGCACTCGAGACTGTCGCCCTCGACGAAGCCCTCGGAGAGCGAGATCTCGCCGTGGGTGCAGGTGTCGCCGATGGCGTGGATCTCGCCGGCGGAGTCCTGCACGACCGCGATCGCGACTCCGTCGACCTCGACCCGCATGGCCTGGTTGGGGATCAGCTCGGAGACCGAGCAGATCATCGCGGCGTTGCTCATGCGGTGACCGCCGCTCCGCGGGAGGAGCCGGTCTGGCCGGCGCTGCCGGCGAGCTCCGCCTCTATCGCGAGCTGCAGGCGGTCCTCGAGCTCGGCGACCTTGATCTGCTGCACGATCTCGCTGAGGAACCCGCGCACGACCAGGCGTCGCGCCTCGTCCTCGCGGATGCCGCGGGACTGCAGGTAGAAGAGCTGCTCGTCGTCGAAGCGGCCGGTGGCCGAGGCGTGCCCCGCTCCGGCGATGTCACCGGTCTCGATCTCGAGGTTCGGGATGGAGTCGGCGCGCGTGCCGTCCGAGAGGACGAGGTTGCGGTTCTGCTCGTAGCTGTCGGTGCCGGTGGCGCTGTTGCGGATCAGGACGTCGCCGATCCAGACGGTGCGCGCGCCCTCGCCCTGCAGCGCGCCCTTGTAGGTCACGCGGCTGCGGGTGTCGGGGGCGTCGTGGTCGACGTACACCTGCTGCTCGAGGTGCTGACCGCCGTCGGCGAAGTACAGGCCGAAGAGCTCGCCGTCCGCTCCGCGCTCGACGAGGTGCGCCGAGGGGTTCACCCGGACGATGGAGCCGCCGAGGGTGACCACGATGTGCTTCACCTTCGCGTCGCGTCCGACACGCACGAGGTGGTTGGCCAGGTGCCGGGCGTCGTCCGCCCACTCCTGCACGGTGACGACGGTGAGCTGCGCGCCCTCGCCGACGAGGACCTCCACGTTCTCCGCGAGGGAGGCCTCCCCCTCGTTCTGCAGCACGACGACGGCGCGGGCGTAGGGCGCCGCCTCGATGATCGTGTGCGCGGCGCGGGGTGCGGAGCCGAGGCCCGAGCGGACGAGGGTGGCGACCTTCTCGTCCTCTCCCGTCACGCGGACGGCGAGGGCCTTCTCGAAGCTCGACCAGGCGTTCGCGGCGGCGCGGTCCTCGGGGAGGCCGGCGGTGCCGATCCGCTGGTCGTCGCGGCCGACCCACGAGACGTCGACACCGTCCACCGCCGTGTGCTCGACCGGGGCGGGCGAGCCGTCGAGCACGCCGTCGATGAGATCGCCCAGGCGGGCGACGGGCGTCAGCTTCCAGGCGATCTCGCGGCCGGTGACGGCCTCGAAGGCCTCGACGTCGGCCGACGCGAAGCGCTCGGAGCGCGTCTGCACGGGCGTGAACGCCCCGTCGGAGTGGGCGCTGATGCCCAGGCGCTCAGCGGCGGCCGCGCCGTCGATCTCGGGGGTCGCGGCGCTCGTGGGGACCGTCATCTGGCGGTGGTTCCTTTCGATGGGTGCGGGGCGCCCCGTCCGGGCGCCCCTTCGAGGGGGGAGGCGGGCGTCAACCGACGCTGCCCTCCATCCCCATCTCGATGAGCTTGTTCAGCTCGAGGGCGTACTCCATGGGCAGCTCGCGCGCGATCGGCTCGATGAAGCCGCGGACGATCATGGCCATGGCCTCGTCCTCCGGCAGGCCGCGCGACATCAGGTAGAAGAGCTGCTCCTCGCTGACCTTCGACACCGTCGCCTCGTGGCCGAGCTGCACGTCGTCGACGCGGATGTCGATCGCCGGGTAGGTGTCGGAGCGCGAGATGGTGTCGACCAGGAGGGCGTCGCAGCGCACGGTGTTCGCCGAGTGGTGCGCGTTCGCGTCCACTCGGACCTCGCCGCGGTATCCGGCGCGACCGCCGCCGCGGGCGATCGACTTCGAGACGATCGACGACTGCGTGTACGGCGCCATGTGGACCATCTTCGCGCCGGCGTCCTGGTGCTGGCCGGGGCCCGCGAACGCGACGGAGAGGGTCTCGCCCTTGGCGTGCTCGCCGACCAGGAAGATCGACGGGTACTTCATCGTGACCTTGGAGCCGATGTTGCCGTCGATCCACTCCATCGTCGCGCCCTCGTGCGCGATCGCGCGCTTGGTGACGAGGTTGTAGACGTTGTTCGACCAGTTCTGGATCGTCGTGTAGCGCACGCGGGCGTTCTTCTTCACGATGATCTCGACCACGGCCGAGTGCAGCGAGTCCGACTTGTAGATCGGAGCCGTGCAGCCCTCGATGTAGTGGACGTAGCTGTCCTCGTCCGCAATGATCAGGGTCCGCTCGAACTGGCCCATGTTCTCGGTGTTGATCCGGAAGTAGGCCTGCAGCGGGATGTCGACGTGGACGCCCTTGGGGACGTACACGAAGGAGCCGCCGGACCAGACCGCGGTGTTCAGCGCCGCGAACTTGTTGTCGCCCGCGGGGATGACGGTGCCGAAGTACTCCTCGAAGATCTCGGGGTGCTCGCGCAGCGCCGTGTCGGTGTCCATGAAGATGACGCCCTGCTCCTCCAGGTCCTCGCGGATCTGGTGGTAGACGACCTCGGACTCGTACTGGGCGGCGACGCCGCCGACGAGGCGCTGGCGCTCCGCCTCCGGGATGCCGAGCTTCTCGTACGTGTTCTTGATGTCGTCCGGGAGGTCGTCCCAGGTCTGCGCCTGCTTCTCGGTGGAGCGGACGAAGTACTTGATGTTGTCGAAGTCGATGTCCGACAGGTCGGCGCCCCACGTCGGCATGGGCTTGCGCTCGAAGAGCTTCAGGGCCTTCATGCGGCGGTCGCGCATCCAGGCGGGCTCGTTCTTGAGCGCGGAGATGTCGGAGACGACCTCGGGCGAGATGCCGCGTCGTGCGGAGGCTCCGGCGGAGTCCGAGTCGGACCAGCCGAACTCGTAGACGCCCAGGCTCTCGAGCTCGGGGCGGTCGATCAGGATGTCTGACATGTGTACCTCGTTTCCTACCCACTGCTAACCGGTCGGGTCCCGGAGTCATTCCCCCGGGGGTGGCCCGCGGGTTCTCTCCGGCCGGTCGCGCGATCGATCTGATGCGCGGAGCAGGTGATGTGCGTCCCTGGATTCCGGAGGTGTGCGTCGGCGCTCCATCGGGCCGTGTGCGGATCACGTGCGCAGGGTGCGTCGAACCGTGACCAGCTTCTCATTCTACCGGCGTCCGCCGTTCAGCGGAACCTCCGCACCTGGGTGTCGGCCGGGCGCCGGTGGCTCACCTCCAGACGCGCATGGCCATACCGGTGTCGGTGGTCCGTGATTCGGTTCCGCCATGACCAGCGACGCATCGACCCCGATCCCCGCCCGACTCGTGACCGCACTGGTGGGCGCCGGCCTGCCGGCCGGACCCGCACGGGCGTTCGGCCCCCTCGCCCGCGCGATCGCGGCCGACCTCCCGCTGCGGGCGCTCCCCCGCGTGCTCCTGCGCCTCCGGCGGCACCTGCTCTCCGCCGAGCCGGAGCCCGCGGTCAGGCGGCGGGCTGGAGCTCCTGGGCGGCGTCCCGGCGCTGGGCGCGCACGGTGAACATCCTCGGGTTCACGTCGAGCAGCACGCGGACCGCGCCGACCCAGATGAGCGCCGAGCCGAGGAGGTGCACCGCGACGAGCGTCTCGGGCAGCGCGGTGAGCGACTGCGCGACCCCGACCAGCGCCTGCAGCACGACGACCACGAGGAAGGCGATCACGCGCCGCCGGGCGAGCTCCGAGCCCGCCGCCCGCGACAGGCGCAGGAGCAGCGCGGCGCCCACGACGAGCACCGCTGTGCCGAGCACGCCGTGCACGACGGTCACGCTCTCCCAGTGGAACTGCATGCGGGGCACCTCCGCGGAGTCGCCGGCGTGCGGGCCGGTCCCCGTCACGAGGGTCCCCACGAGGATCACGAGGAGCGTCAGGCCGACGAGCCCGATGCTGAGCGCCCGCGTCGCGCGGTCGGGCTCGAAGGCCACGGACTGCGAGCGGTGGGCGCGGTGCCACGTCAGCGCGGTGGTGGTGAGGAGGGCGATGGCGAGAACGAAGTGCCCGGCCACGATGTACGGGTTGAGGCCCGAGTGCACGGTCGCGCCGCCCGCGAGGGCGTTCGCGACGACGAGCCAGAACTGCGACCAGGCGAGCCGGGTCATGGTGCGGTCGCGCGGCTTCTGCAGGCGCGCGGCCGTGATGGCCCAGCCCACCGCGACCACGAGGACACCGGTGAACGCGCGGTTCGTGAACTCGATGAAGCCGTGGATCCCGAGCTCGGGGGTCGAGGTGAGCGAGCCCGGCTCGCACGCCGGCCAGGTGGGGCAGCCGAGGCCCGAGCCGGTCAGCCGGACGACGCCGCCGAAGAAGATGATCAGGATGCTCGCGACGAGCGCCGCGGTGGTCCCCCAGCGCAGTGCGCGCGGACCCAGGGTCACCCGCTCGGCGAGCAGGGAGAACGGCGTCACCATCAGAAGGGCAGCAGCGGGTCGATGCCGACGGCGAGGAAGAGCAGGGTGAGGTATCCGATGGACCCGTGGAACACCCGCATCGGCGAGACGTGCTCGTGACGAATGGCGAGGCTGTAGAGGCGGTGCGTCTCGGCGATGAACCAGACTCCGCTGCCGAGCGCGACCACCGTGTACAGCACCCCCATGCCGGCGACGGGGATCAACAGGAGCGAGCAGGCGACGGTGGCCCAGGCGTAGAGGATGACCTGGAGCCCGACGATCGTGCGTCCGCGCACGACGGCCAGCATCGGCACGCCGGCGGCCTGATAGTCGTCCCGGTACTTCATCGACAGCGGCCAGTAGTGCGGCGGCGTCCAGAGGAAGATGACGGAGAAGAGGATGACGGGGGCCCAGTCGAGCGAGCCGGTGACCGCCGCCCAGCCGATCAGCACCGGCATGCAGCCCGCGATGCCGCCCCACACGATGTTCTGCGGCGTCCGGCGCTTGAGGAAGAGCGTGTAGAACACGACGTAGATCAGGATCGCGGCGAGCGAGAGCCCCGCGGAGAGCCAGTTGGCCGTGAGGCCGAGCCAGACGATCGACAGGACGCCGATCGTGGTCGCGAAGACGAGCGCGGACCGGTCCGAGATCTCCCCGGTCACGAGCGGCCGGTTCTTCGTCCGGTTCATGATCCGGTCGATGTCGCGGTCGAAGTAGCAGTTGAACGCGCCCGCGGACCCGGCGCTCAGGGCGCCGCCGATCAGGACGTTGAGGACCAGCAGCAGGTTCGGGATCCCGCCCTGCGCCAGGATCATCGTCGGAGCGGTCACCACGAGGAGCAGCTCGATCACGCGCGGCTTCGTCAGAGCGACGAAGGCCTTCACCTTGCGCGAGAGGGTCGTCGGCGACGCCCCGTCCCGCTCGACGGCGGTGGTCTCCACGACTGCGTCCATTGCTCCTCTAACGATTCGATGATCCCGAACGAGTGTAATGCGCCCGTCCGGGAGCCGGGCCCGGCGTGCACGCTTGTCCAATCGGACGCAGACATATGCGACCACGCAACCCCCGGTCGGCGGCGCACCCCCCTCCGTATACTCGGGACTGCTCGCCAGAGCGCCCGGCACGCACCCGAGCCCGCCCGACGATCGTCGGCACGGGGCCGAGAGGGCCGTCGCCGGAGCATCGTGTCGAAGTCGTCATGCGGCGTGCTCCACCATGCGAGAGGGCGGACGGTCCCCGTCTGCCCCACGTCTCGAGAAGGGTCAGTACCAAGTGTCAGAACTGCAATGGGAATCCATTGACGAGAAGGCAGTCGACACGGCGAGGGTTCTCGCCGCGGATGCGGTCGAGAAGGTCGGCAACGGCCATCCCGGAACCGCCATGAGCCTCGCGCCCGCCGCCTACCTCCTGTTCCAGAAGGTCATGCGCCGCGATCCGTCCGACGCGACCTGGATCGGCCGCGACCGGTTCATCCTGTCGGTCGGCCACTCCTCGCTGACGCAGTACGTCCAGTTCTACCTGGGCGGCTACGGACTCGAGCTCGACGACCTCAAGGCGCTGCGCACCTGGGGCTCGAAGACTCCGGGCCACCCGGAGTACGGCCACACCGACGGCGTCGAGATCACCACCGGGCCGCTCGGCCAGGGCCTCGCCTCCGCCGTGGGCTTCGCCTACGCCTCGCGCTTCGAGCGCGACCTGTTCGACCCGGAGGCCGCCGCGGGCACCTCCCCGTTCGACCACTTCGTCTACGTGATCGCCGGCGACGGCGACCTGCAGGAGGGCGTCACCAGCGAGGCCTCCTCGCTGGCCGGCCACCAGAAGCTCGGCAACCTGGTCGTCATCTACGACTCCAACCAGATCTCGATCGAGGACGACACCAACATCGCCTTCACCGAGGACGTCAAGGCGCGCTACGAGGCCTACGACTGGCAGGTCCAGGTCGTCGACTGGAAGAAAACCGGCGAGTACCACGAGGACGTCGCCGAGCTGCACGCCGCGATCGAGGCCGCGAAGGACGAGACCGACAAGCCGTCGCTCATCATCCTGCGCACCATCATCGGCTGGCCGTCGCCGAAGAAGCAGAACACCGGCAAGATCCACGGCTCCGCCCTGGGCGCCGACGAGCTCCGCGGACTCAAGGAGGTGCTCGGCTTCGACCCCGAGAAGACCTTCGACGTCGCCGACGAGGTCATCGAGCACACCCGCAAGGCCGTCGAGCGCGGCCAGGCCCAGCACGCCGAGTGGGACGAGCAGCTCGCCGCCTGGGCGTCCGCGAACCCGGAGAAGAAGGAGCTGCTCGACCGGGTCCTCTCGGGCGAGCTGCCCGAGGGCGTCCAGGAGGCGCTCCCCGTCTTCGAGCCCGGCAAGGACGTCTCGACCCGCGCCGCGTCCGGCAAGGTCATCAACGCCCTCGCCGGCGTGATCCCCGAGCTGTGGGGCGGCTCCGCCGACCTCGCCGAGTCGAACAACACGACGATCGAGGGAGCCGGCTCCTTCGTCCCGACGGAGTTCTCGACCCACGAGTGGACCGGGAAGAAGGGCGGCCGCGTGCTGCACTTCGGCATCCGCGAGCACGCCATGGGCGCGATCCTCAACGGGATCGTCCTGCACGGCAACACCCGCCCCTTCGGCGGCACCTTCCTGATCTTCTCCGACTACATGCGCCCGGCGGTCCGTCTCGCCGCGCTCATGAAGGCGCCGGCCATCTACGTCTGGACCCACGACTCCGTGGCGCTCGGCGAGGACGGCCCGACGCATCAGCCGGTCGAGCAGCTGTCGACCCTCCGCGCGATCCCGGGCCTGGACATCGTCCGCCCCGGTGACGCGAACGAGGTCGCCTACGCCTGGAAGACCATCCTCGAGCGCCGCGAGGGCCCCGCCGGCCTCGCGCTCACCCGTCAGAACATCCCGGTGTTCGAGCGCGGCGAGGGCGACGCGGAGGGCGACACCTTCGCCTCCGCCGCGAACGTCGCCCGTGGTGCCTACATCCTGGCCGAGGCGCCGGGCGGCACCCCGGACGTGATCTTCATCGCGACCGGCTCCGAGGTCCAGATCGCCGTCGAGGCGCGCGAGGCCCTGAGGAGCGAGGGCGTCAACGCCCGCGTCGTCTCGGCTCCGTCCCTCGAGTGGTTCGAGGAGCAGGACGCCGAGTACCGCGAGAAGGTCCTGCCCTCCTCGGTGAAGGCGCGCGTCTCGATCGAGGCCGGCCTGAGCCTGGGCTGGCAGAAGTACGTCGGCGACGCCGGCCGCTCCGTCTCGATCGAGCACTTCGGCGCCTCGGCCGACTACAAGACCCTGTTCCGCGAGTTCGGGATCACCACCGAGGCGGCACTGTCCGCCGCCAAGGAGTCGCTCGCAGCCTCCTGACCCGAAGGCCGCGTCCACCACGGACGCGGCCTTCGCCGTCGGAGCAGCGGCTCCCCCTCACACCACGCACCACCTACGCAGAAGAAGAAGAGACATGACCGAGAACACCCCCACCGCAGAGCTCTCCGCCGCCGGCGTCAGCATCTGGCTCGACGACCTCTCCCGCTCGCGCATCTCCACCGGAGGGCTGCAGAAGCTCATCGAGGAGAAGAACGTCGTCGGAGTCACCACGAACCCCACGATCTTCGCCGCGGCCCTGACCAACGGCGAGTCCTACGACGCCCAGGTGCGCGAGCTCGCCTCCGCCGGCACCTCGGTGACCGACGCCGTCTTCGAGATCACCACCGACGACGTGGCCGCGGCGTCCGACATCTTCCGCCCGATCTACGACGCGACGAACGGCTACGACGGCCGCGTGTCGATCGAGGTCGAGCCCGGCCTGGCGCACGACGCCCAGGGCACCATCGAGCAGGCCAAGGCCCTCTGGGCCAAGGTCGACCGCCCCAACGCGATGATCAAGATCCCCGCGACCGTCGAGGGCCTCGAGGCCATCACGGAGGTCATCGGCTCCGGCATCTCGGTGAACGTCACCCTGATCTTCTCGCTCGCCCGCTACCGCGCCGTCATCAACGCGTACCTGGCCGGCCTCGAGAAGGCCAAGGACGCCGGCATCGACCTGTCGACCATCCACTCCGTCGCCTCGTTCTTCGTCTCGCGCGTCGACACCGAGATCGACAAGCGCCTCGAGGCGGTCGGCACCGACGAGGCCCGCGCCCTCAAGAGCAAGTCCGGCGTCGCCAACGCGCAGCTGGCCTACGAGGTCTTCGTCGAGGCGTTCGCCACCGAGCGCGCGCTGCTGCTCCAGGAGTCCGGCGCCAACCGCCAGCGCCCCCTCTGGGCCTCGACCGGCGTCAAGTCGACCGACCTCCCCGACACCCTCTACGTGACCGAGCTCGTCGCGGCCGGCGTGGTCAACACGATGCCCGAGAAGACCCTCGAGGCGACCTTCGACCACGGCGTCATCACCGGCGACACCGTCACCGGCTCGTACGCCGACGCGAACGCCGTCCTCGACGCCGTCGCGGCGCAGGGCGTCTCGTACGCCGACGTCACCGAGCTGCTCGAGAAGGAGGGCGTGGAGAAGTTCATCGTCTCCTGGAACGAGCTCCTCGACACCGTCACCGCGGCGCTCGAGGGCGCGAAGGCGCAGGCCTGATCATGGCCATCCAGATCCACGTCAGCGGAGACGCCGAGAAGGCCGTCGACCGCGTCGTCCCGGAGCTCGTCGCCGACGAGGTCGCGTCCGGCATCACCGCCCAGGTCCCCACCCTGTGGGGCGCCGCGGCGGAGGAGGAGGCGGCCAAGCGCCTCGGGTGGACCGAGTCGACCACCGTCTCCCGCCCCCTGATCCCCCAGATCCTCGCCCTGCGCGAGGAGTTCCAGGCCAAGGGCGTCGACCACATCGTCCTCGGCGGCATGGGCGGCTCCTCGCTCGCGCCCGAGGTCATCACCCGCACCGCCGGCGTCGAGCTCACCGTGCTCGACTCGACGGCGCCCGGTCAGGTGCTCGCCGCCCTGAACGACCGGCTCGCGTCGACCGCGGTCGTCATCTCCTCGAAGTCCGGTTCGACCGTCGAGACCGCGAGCCAGAAGAAGGCCTACGAGAAGGCGTTCACGGAGGCGGGCATCGATCCGCTCGACCGCATCGTCATCGTGACCGACCCGGGCTCGCCCCTGGACACCTCCTCCCGCGAGGCCGGCTACCGCGTGTTCAACGCCGACCCGAACATCGGCGGGCGCTTCTCGGCGCTCTCCGCGTTCGGCCTCGTGCCGTCCGGGCTCGCCGGAGCCGACATCGAGGCCCTCCTCGACGAGGCGGCCGAGGCCTCCCTCGGGCTCGCCGTGGACTCTCCCGAGAACCCGGGCCTGATCCTCGGAGCGGCGATCGCCGCGACCAGCCCGCGCCGCGACAAGCTCGCGATCGTCGCCGACGGGACCGACATCGTCGGCTTCGCCGACTGGGCGGAGCAGCTCATCGCCGAGTCCACCGGCAAGGACGGCACGGGCATCCTCCCCGTCGTCCTCGGCACGCTGGCCCCCGAGCTCTCGGAGGACCTGCCCGACGTGCAGGTCGTCCGCCTGGTCGAGGACGCTACGGCGCTGCACCTGTTCCCGCGCGACCGCCATGAGGGCGAGATCCTCCTCTCCGGCTCGCTCGGCGCTCAGATGCTGACGTGGGAGTACGCCGTCGCCGTCGCGGGTCGCCTCCTGGGCATCAACCCGTTCGACCAGCCCGACGTCGAGTCGGCGAAGGTCGCGACCCGGGCCCTGCTCGAGAAGCGCCCCGAGCCCGAGGCGCCCGCGTTCACCGACGCGGGCATCGAGGTCACCGGCAGCAGCAGCGTCACCGAGGGCGTCTCGACCGTCGCCGCCGCTGTCGACCGCCTCCTCGCCCAGCTGGGCGACGGCGGCTACGTCTCGATCCAGGCGTACGTCGACCGCCTCGCGCTCCCGCAGCTCGAGGGCGTGCGCGACCTCCTCGCGGCGCAGGCCCAGCGCCCCGTCACCTTCGGGTGGGGCCCGCGCTTCCTGCACTCGACCGGGCAGTACCACAAGGGCGGGGCGCCGACCGGCGTGTTCCTCCAGATCACCGAGCGCTCCGACGTGGACCTCGAGATCCCGGACAGCCCGTTCACCTTCGGCCAGCTCATCCTGGCCCAGGCCGCCGGTGACGCGAGCGTGCTCGCCGAGCACGGCCGGCCGGTGCTGACCCTCACGCTGACCGACCCCGAGGCCGACCTCGAGGCGCTCTTCGAGGCCCTCAACACCTGATCCGACGGGCACGCCGCCGCTGCGCTCTCGAGCGCGCGGCGGCGTGCCCGCGGTCGTCCCGCGACCACTTCCCGGGGCAGCAGCCGGGCCCGCCCGCTCCTCCCCCTCCCTCACCGATAGCAGTGCGCCGGTCCCACCGGCACACAGAAGGACACTGCACATGTCTGTGGACATCACCCCCGAGTTCAACCCGCTGAGGTTGAGCTTCGACCGCCGGTTGAACCGGATCGCCGGGCCCAGCGGCCTCGTCATCTTCGGCGTGACCGGCGACCTCTCCCGCAAGAAGCTCATGCCCGCGGTCTACGATCTCGCCAACCGCGGCCTCCTGCCTCCCGGCTTCGCCCTCGTCGGGTTCGCCCGGCGCGACTGGGACGACCAGGACTTCGAGCAGGTCGTCCACGACTCCGTGAAGAAGCACGCCCGCACCGAGTTCCACGAGGAGGTCTGGGCGCAGCTCGCGCAGGGCATCCGGTTCGTGCAGGGCGAGTTCGACGACCCCGAGGCGTTCGCCCGCCTGAAGACGACCGTCGACGACCTCGACCGCGAGCGCGGCACGAACGGCAACTTCGCCTTCTACCTCTCGATCCCCCCGAAGTCCTTCCCGCAGGTCACCGAGCAGCTGCGCAGCTCCGGCCTCGCCGAGCAGAAGGACGGCCAGTGGCGCCGCGTCGTCATCGAGAAGCCGTTCGGCAGCGACCTGAAGACGGCCCGCGAGCTGAACGACGTCGTCGAGTCGGTCTTCCCGCCCGACTCCGTCTTCCGGATCGACCACTACCTCGGCAAGGAGACGGTCCAGAACATCCTGGCCCTCCGCTTCGCCAACATGATGTACGAGCCGCTCTGGAACTCGAACTACGTCGACCACGTGCAGATCACCATGGCCGAGGACATCGGCGTGGGCGGGCGCGCGGGCTACTACGACGGCATCGGAGCGGCGCGCGACGTCATCCAGAACCACCTGCTGCAGTTGCTCGCCCTGACCGCCATGGAGGAGCCGATCTCGTTCGACGCGGCCGACCTCCGTGCGGAGAAGGAGAAGGTCCTCGCGGCCGTCCGCCTCCCCGCCGACCTCTCCACGTCTACTGCCCGCGGACAGTACGCCGGCGGCTGGCAGGGCGGCGAGAAGGTGCTCGGCTTCCTCGAGGAGGACGGCATGAGCCCCACCTCGACCACCGAGACCTACGCCGCCATGCGCCTGGACATCGGCACCCGACGCTGGGCCGGCGTGCCGTTCTACCTGCGGGCCGGCAAGCGCCTCGGCCGCCGCGTCACCGAGATCGCGGTCGTGTTCAAGCGGGCACCGAAGCAGCTCTTCGCCGAGAGCCAGACCACGTCGCTGGGCCAGAACGCGCTCGTCATCCGGGTCCAGCCCGACGAGGGCGTCACCATGCGCTTCGGCTCGAAGGTGCCCGGCGCCGGCATGCAGGTGCGCGACGTGACGATGGACTTCGGCTACGGCCACGCGTTCACCGAAGCGAGTCCCGAGGCCTACGAGCGCCTCATCCTCGACGTCCTCCTGGGCGAGCCGCCGCTCTTCCCACGGCACGAGGAGGTCGAGCTGTCCTGGAAGATCCTCGACCCGATCGAGGAGTTCTGGGCCACGCAGGGCCAGCCCGAGCAGTACCGCCCCGGAACCTGGGGCCCCGATTCCGCCGACGAGCTCCTCGCCCGCGACGGCCGCACCTGGAGGCGTCCATGATCGTCGATCTGCCCGACACCACGACGAGCGAGGTCTCGAAGACCCTCGTCAAGATCCGCGAGGAGGGCGGCGCCGTCGCCCTCGGCCGCGTCCTCACCCTCATCATCGCGACCTCGCGGGGTCACGAGGAGGAGGCCATCGAGGCCGCGAACGACGCGTCCCGCGAGCACCCGATGCGCGTCATCGTGGTCTCGAAGGACGACGGCACCACCACGGTCCCGGTCGACGCGACGGCGCGCGTCGACGCGCAGATCCGGGTCGGAGGCGACGCCGGCGCGAGCGAGGTCGTCGTGCTCCGTCCCTACGGGGACGCGGCCGAGGACGAGGAGAGCCTGGTCACGGGCCTGCTCCTCCCCGACGCCCCCGTCGTGGCCTGGTGGCCGAACAGCGCTCCGGACAACGCCTCGGCGTCCCCGATCGGCCGGATCGCCACCCGGCGGATCACCGACGCGTCGGCCCAGTCGAACCCGGCGGAGGCGCTGCACCACCTCGCCTCCACCTACGCCCCCGGCGACACCGACTTCGCCTGGACCCGCCTCACCCTCTGGCGCGCGCAGCTCGCCGCCGTGCTCGACCAGCCGCCCTACGAGCCGATCACGGCCGTCGAGGTCTCGGGCGCGCCCGACTCCCCCTCGACGATCCTGCTCGCCGCCTGGCTGCAGCTCGAGCTCGACATCCCCGTCGACCACGAGCTCACGATCAGCGCCACCGGGTCCAGCGGGATCCACGGCGTGCGGCTCATCCGCGACTCCGGAGTGATCGAGCTCGAGCGCTCGGTGCCCAACGTCGCGACGCTCACGCAGCCCGATCAGCCGGTCCACGACATCTCGCTCCCCCGCCGCAGCCTTCGGGACTGCCTGGCGGAGGAGCTGCGCCGGCTCGACCCGGATGACCTGTACGGTGAAGTGATCTCGCGCGGGGTCGACATGCTCACTGAGAAGGCCGAGGCCCGCAGCGCCTCCTGAGGCGTGGGCGCCCGTCCAGGGCGCCCACGCCTCAGAGCTTCCCGACACGGAGCCGAACCCCGCCGATCGGCACCCGAACCCGAAGGAGTCCCCTGAGATGACCACCGAACGCCGCGTGCTGGTCCACCGCGACAAGCAGACCCTCGCCGGCTCGGTCGCCGCCCGGTTCCTCACCAAGACGATCGACGTCCTCGACGACCTGGGTTCGGCGAACGTCGTGCTCACCGGAGGGACGATGGGAGCCGCCACGCTCAAGGAGATCGGCTCCTCCTCCGCCGCTGGCAACGTGGACTGGTCGCGCGTGCACTTCTGGTGGGGCGACGAGCGCTGGGTGCCCCGCGGCCACGAGGACCGCAACGACGTCCAGGCGGGGGACCTCTTCAGCGTCCTCGACGTGCCGGCGGCGAACGTGCACTCCTACCCGGCCTCGGACGAGGGTCTGGACCTCGACGGCGCCGCCGCTGCCTACGACGCGGTACTGCGCGAGCACGCCTCCGAGGGGCGCGACTACCCGCGCTTCGACATCACCTTCCTCGGTGTCGGGCCGGACGGGCACATCGCGTCGCTGTTCCCCGAGCGCTCCGCGATCCGCTCCACGACTCCCGGCGTCCTCGCCGTCCGCAACTCGCCGAAGCCGCCGCCGGAGCGCCTCACCCTCACCCTGCCGCTGATCAACCAGTCGGACCGCATCTGGATGGTGCTCGCCGGCGCCGACAAGGCCTCGGCCCTGGGCCTCGCGCTCGCGGGTGCCAGCACGAACGAGGTGCCCGCGTCGGGCGCGTTCGGTCGCAAGCGCACGGTGTTCTTCGTCGACCAGGAGGCTGCGGCCGAGGTCCCCGAGTCGCTCATCGCTCCGAGCTACTGAGCCCGGTCCGGAAACGACGGAAGGCCCGTCCCCCGAGGGGGGGCGGGCCTTCCGTCGTTCGTCGTCCGGTGAGGATCAGGACGGGGTCGCGGTGCCTCGTCGGGCGCGCAGCTGCTGCAGCGCCTCCTCGAGGAGCTGAGCCGCCTCGGCCTCGGTGCGGCGCTCCTTCACGTAGGCGAGGTGCGTCTTGTAGGGCTCGGTCTTCGCGACCTGGGGCGGGTTCGCCCGGTCGCGGCCCGCGGGGAGACCGGACTGCGGGGAGTCGATCACCTCGGGGATCTCGTCCTCGGGGAGGGCCGCCGAGAAGTGGCGCACCGTCTCGTTGCCGAGAGCGTCCCAGTAGGAGACCGCGACGCGCTCCGCGTGGAAACCCCGGTCCTGCTCGCCCATGGGTCCTGCGCCGACGCGCGAACCGCGGATTGCACTGCCGCCTGATGCCATTGCGAGTACCCCTATGCTCCGGTGGTGAACTTGGTGATGAGTCCGAGCACCACGATGCAGGCCAGCCACACGACGCCCAGGATCACGGTGATGCGGTTGAGGTTGCGCTCGGCGACGCCCGACGCGCCGAGGTTGGAGGTGACTCCGCCCCCGAACATGTCGGACAGACCGCCGCCGCGCCCCTTGTGGAGCAGGATCAGCATGGTGAGCAGGAGGCTCGTGATGCCCAGGATGACCTGGAGCACGACCTGGAGGATGTCCACGCGGTACCTTTCGAAGTTCTGGCGCGTTGCGCGCCCCGACGAGTATAACGGCGCCTGCGAATCCGCGAGGAATGCGTCGTCCCGTGTTCGGGGCGATGTATACGAGAGTCCGTCGAGGGGCGGAGCGGGTGGCTCGTCGTGGTGCCCTCGACAACCTCTCCAGTCGCCGGACCGCGAGCCTGTGATCCACGTACTTTCGGATCGATCGAGCCGAACGCGCCACGCTCTCGGAGGGCACCCCGCGACGAGCCGACGGCACCGGACCGGCCGACGCGTGATGCCGGTGTGGGATCTCCGAGGCGAAAGCGAGGCGAACCGGCGATCCGCGTCCCGGCGGATCGCCGCAGCCGGACGCACCCCGCTCTCGGAACCGCGCCCCGTCGCGAAGCCGACCGCGCCACGCCGCGCGGGGAGCGGCGTGGACGACGAAAGGGCGGGCCCGATGGGCCCGCCCTCTCGTCGCAGCAACTCAGACCCCGACGTGGTTCCGGAATCGTGCGATCGCCGCGAACTCGTCGACCTGGAGGCTGGCGCCTCCGACGAGTGCTCCGTCGACGTCGGGCTCGCGCATGAAGCCCGCGATGTTGCCGGACTTCACGGAGCCGCCGTAGAGGATGCGGGTCTTCGCGGCGGTGTCGGCGCCGAGGACGTCGGCGACGACTCCGCGGAGCGCCTTGCAGACCTGCTGGGCCTGCTCGGGCGTCGCGGCCTGTCCGGAGCCGATGGCCCAGACCGGCTCGTAGGCGACGACGAGGTCGGCGTCCGCGGGGAGGCCGGTGAGGGCCTCCTTCAGCTGGGCGACCGGCACGGCCGACGGGCCGTGCTTCTCGAGGTCCTCCGCGGTCTCGCCGACGCAGATGATCGGAGCGACGCCGTGCTGGAGGGCCGCAGCCGACTTGGCGGCGATATCCGCGTCCGTCTCGCCGTGGAGCGTGCGACGCTCCGAGTGGCCGACGATCACATAGTCGCAGTCGAGCTGCTTCAGGAACTGGCCCGAGATCTCACCGGTGTAGGCGCCGCTGTCGAACTTCGAGACGTCCTGCGCGCCGTACTTGAGCGGCAGCTTGTCCGAGTCGACGAGGATCTGCACGGGCCGGAGGTCCGTGAAGGGCGGGAACACCGCGACCTCGACGCCGTCGAAGTCATGATCGGCGTCCTTGAGGCTCCACGCCAGCTTCTGCACGAAGGCGATGGCCTGGAGGTGGTCCAGGTTCATCTTCCAGTTGCCGGCGATGAGCGGGGTGCGGGCGGCGGTGTCTACCATCCGAGGACCTCCAGTCCGGGGAGGCGCTTGCCCTCGAGGAATTCGAGGCTCGCTCCGCCTCCCGTCGAGATGTGGCCGAACTGGTCGTCGCGGAACCCGAGGGCGCGGACGGCCGCGGCGGAGTCGCCTCCGCCGACGACGCTGAGACCGTCGACCTCGGTGAGCGCTTGCGCGACGGTCTTGGTGCCCGCCGCGAACGGCTCGAGCTCGAAGACGCCCATGGGGCCGTTCCAGAACACCGTCTTGGACGCCGCGATGATCTCGGCGAAGTGCGCGGCGGTGTCCGGTCCGATGTCCAGGCCGAGGCCCTTCTCACCGAAGGGCGTGCCCTCGATCGCGTCGGCCGAGGCGACCTGGTGCTCGGCGTCGGGGCCGAACTCCGACGCCACGACGACGTCCGTCGGCAGGACGATCTCCACACCCAGCTCCTTCGCCTTCGCGAGGTAGCCGAGCACGGTGTCGACCTGGTCGGCCTCCAGCAGGCTGGCGCCGACCTCGTGGCCCTGGGCCTTGAGGAAGGTGAAGAGCATTCCGCCGCCGATGAGGATCGAGTCGACCTTCGGCAGCAGGTGCTCGATCACGCCGAGCTTGTCCGAGACCTTCGAGCCGCCGAGGACGACCGCGTAGGGGCGCTCGGGCTTCTCGGTGAGCCGCTCCAGCACCTCGAGCTCGGCCGCGATCAGCGTGCCGGCCGCGCTGGGAAGAAGCTCGGCGAGCTCATAGACGCTCGCCTGCTTGCGGTGCACGACGCCGAACCCGTCGGAGACGAAGGCGTCGCCGTAGGCGGCCAGCTTCTCGGCGAAGGTGCGGCGCTCGGCCTCGTCCTTGCTCGTCTCGCCGGCGTTGAACCGGAGGTTCTCGAGGACGACGACCTGGCCGTCCTCGAGGGCGTCGACGGCGGCCGAGGCCGCCTCCCCGACGGTGTCCTCAGCGAAGGCCACCGGAGCGTCGAGCAGCTCGCCGAGGCGGGCGGCGACGGGAGCGAGGCTGTACTTCGCCTCGGGCTTCCCCTCGGGGCGCCCGAGGTGGCTTACGACCACGACTCGGGCGCCCTCGGAGACCAGACGCTGGAGCGTGGGCACCGACGCGCGCACGCGGCCGTCGTCCGTGATCGTTCCGTCCTTCAGGGGGACGTTCAGATCGCAGCGGACGACGACGCGCTTGCCTGCGAGGGAGCCCAGTGAGTCCAGAGTGCGGAGCGTCACTGCGCGCAGCCCTTAGAGCTTGCCGGCGACGAACTCGGTGACGTCGACGAGGCGGTTGGAGTAGCCCCACTCGTTGTCGTACCAGGAGGCGACCTTGACCTGGCTGCCGATGACCTTCGTGAGGCCCGCGTCGAAGATCGACGAGTGCGGGTCGGTCACGATGTCGCTCGAGACGATCGGGTCCTCGGTGTACTTGAGGATGCCCTTGAGGTCTCCCTCGGAGGCGGCCTTGTACGCCGCGTTGATCTCCTCGACGGTGGCGGGCTTGGTCAGCTCGACGGTGAGGTCGGTGATCGAGCCGGTCGGGACCGGGACGCGGAGGGCGTAGCCGTCGAGCTTGCCGACGAGCTCCGGGATGACCAGGCCGAGCGCCTTGGCGGCACCGGTCGAGGTCGGGATGATGTTGACGGCGGCGGCGCGGGCGCGACGCAGGTCGCTGTGCGGGCCGTCCTGGAGGTTCTGGTCGGCGGTGTACGCGTGGACCGTGGTCATCAGGCCGCGCTCGATGCCGAAGTTGTCGAGCAGCACCTTGGCGAGCGGCGCGAGGCAGTTCGTGGTGCAGGACGCGTTCGAGATGATGTCGTGCGTCGCGGGGTCGTAGGTGTTCTCGTTCACGCCGAGGACCAGGGTCGCGACGTCGCTGCCGGTGGCGGGAGCGGAGACGATGACCTTCTTGGCACCCGCGGTGATGTGCTTGCGCGCGTCCTCCGACTTGGTGAAGCGGCCGGTCGACTCGATGACGACGTCGACTCCCAGCTCGCCCCAGGGGAGGTTCGCGGGGTCGCGCTCCTCGAGGACGATGATCGGCTTGCCGTTGACGACGATGCGGTCGCCGTCGAGCTCGACGGTCGCGTCGAGGCGGCCCGTGATGGAGTCGTACTTCAGGAGGTGCGCGAGGGCCTTGTTGTCGGTGAGGTCGTTGACCGCGACGATCTCGAGGTCGCTGCCCTTGGCGAGGGCTGCACGGAAGAAGTTACGGCCGATACGGCCGAAGCCGTTGATGCCGATCTTGACGGACACAGATATCTCCTGGTGAGGAAAGGCACCTCGACGGTGCAGTGGAGGGGTGGAAGCCGACGACAGGGCGTCCCGGACGCGGGGCCCGGGACGCCGAGATCGCTACGACAGTAGCAGCAGGCCCGAAGTCTTCTCGCGGGCCTTCTCGAAGCGCGCGGACACGTCGGCCCAGTTCACGATGTTCCAGAACGCCTTGACGTAGTCGGCCTTCACGTTGACGTAGTCGAGGTAGAAGGCGTGCTCCCACATGTCGAGGAGGAGGACCGGGACGGTCGCCGCGGCGAGGTTGCCCTGGTGGTCGTAGAGCTGCTCGATGATGAGCTTCTCGCCGAGCGAGTCCCAGGCGAGGATCGACCAGCCGGAGCCCTGGATGCCGAGGGCCGAGGCGGTGAAGTGGGCGCGGAACTTGTCGAACGACCCGAAGTTGTCGTCGATGGCCGCGGCGAGCTCGCCGACGGGCTTGTCGCCGCCGTCCGGCGAGAGGTTGTTCCAGAACACGGTGTGGTTCACGTGACCGGCGAGGTTGAAGGCGAGGTCCTTCTGGAGCTTGTTCACGTTCGCGAGGTTCTCGCTGTCGCGAGCCTCCTGCAGCGAGGCGAGGGCGGTGTTCGCCCCGGCCACGTACGTCGCGTGGTGCTTGTCGTGGTGGAGCTCCATGATCCGCCCACTGATGTTCGGCTCGAGGGCCGAGTAGTCGTAGGGCAGTTCGGCGAGCGTGTAGTCAGCCATGTGCGATCTCCTGTTCGTGGTCGTCGCTCCCGTGCGACCCGCCGGCGTCTCGGCGTCCTCCGCGAGGCGGAGGAGGAGGGCCGGGAGTGTCCTGAGCGACCCGATCAGTCTAGCGAGGGGGGCCCTCCGCGTTCGGAGGGCTTGCGTTGTTCGACCAGGAGACACTCAGCGTTCGCCGGGCGGGGCGCGCCGTGCGGCCGGGCCTACAGGTCCTGCAGCTCTGCCGGGAGGTTCGCGTCGGTGCCCGGGATGTCGAGGTCGGACGCGCGCTTGTCGGCCATCGCGAGGAGGCGGCGGATGCGGCCGGCGACGGCGTCCTTCGTCATCGGCGGATCGGCGTGGTGGCCGAGCTCGTCGAGGCTCGCGTCGCGGTGCGCGAGGCGCAGGCGCCCGGCGTAGCGGAGGTGCTCGGGGATGTCGTCGCCCAGGATCTCCATCGCGCGCTCGACGCGGGCACATGCCGCGACGGCGGCCTGGGCCGAGCGGCGGAGGTTCGCGTCGTCGAAGTTGACGAGGCGGTTCGCGGTCGCCCGCACCTCGCGGCGCTGGCGCAGCTCCTCCCAGCTCGCGACGGTCGCGGTCGCGCCCATCAGGGTGAGCATCGCGCTGATGCTCTCGCCGTCGCGGATGACGACCCGGTGGACGCCGCGCACCTCGCGGGACTTGGCCTGGACGCCCAGGCGTCCGGCGGCTCCGACGATCGCCATGGCCGCCTCGTTGCCGGGGCAGACGATCTCGAGCGCCGCGGAGCGGCCCGGGTCGGTCAGCGAGCCCTGGGCGAGGAAGGCGCCGCGCCACAGGGCGGCGAGCTCCTCGCGGGAGCCGGTCGTGAGGCGGTTGGGCAGGCCGCGGACGGGCCGGCCCCGCTGGTCGAGGAGGCCGGTCTGCCGGGCGAGCGTGTCCCCGCCCTCGACGACGCGCACCAGCCAGCTCGTGGTCCTCCGGGATCCCCCGGCCGAGACGATGCTGCCCTCGCTGCGGACGCCGTACAGCTCGGCGAGGTCACGGCGCACGCGGGTCGCGAGCGGGGCGGAGTCGAGCTCGACCTCGACCGCGAGGCGGTTGGAGATGATGTGCAGTCCTCCGGAGAAGCGGAGGATGGTCGCCAGTTCGGCGGCACGGACGGTGTTCTTGCGCGAGACGATCGCGACCAGTTCGCCCTTGACGTCTGCGGTGAGGGCCACGGAGTCTTCCTTACGTCGGGTGCGCGGCTGAGCGCGCGGGGATCATTCTCGGCCGAGGTCGCGGTGCGCCACGTTGACGGCGACGCCCGGCAGCTCGGCCAGACGGGCCGCGACACGGCCCGCGACCGCGACGGAGCGGTGCTTGCCTCCCGTGCAGCCGATCGCGATGGTCGCGTGGCGCTTGTTCTCGCGCTGGTAGCCGTCGAGCACGGGGCGCAGGGCCCGGGAGTAGGAGTCGATGAACTCCTCGGCGCCCTGCTGGGCCAGCACGTAGTCTCTCACCTCTTCGTCGAGACCCGTGTGCGGACGCAGCTCCGGGATCCAGTACGGGTTCGGCAGGAACCGCGCGTCGGCCACCATGTCGGCGTCCGTCGGCAGCCCGTACTTGAAGCCGAAGCTCATCACCGTGACCTGGAGGCCCGCGCGGCCGGCCTCGGCGAAGCGCTCGGTGATGCTGGTGGCCAGCTGGTGGATGTTGAGGTCCGAGGTGTCGATGACGATGTCGGCCGACTCCCGCAGCTGAGCGAGGCGCGTCCGCTCGGCGGAGATGCCGTCGAGGAGGGTCCCCCGGCCCTGCAGCGGGTGCGGACGGCGCACCTGCTCGAAGCGGCGGACGAGCGCGGCGTCGGTGGCCTCGAGGAACACCACTCGGAGGTCGACCCCGGCGCGCAGCTCGCGGACGATGTCGCCGAGGTCCTCGAAGAAGTCGCGTCCGCGGACGTCGACGACCGCCGCGATCTTCGGCAGCGTGTCCCCCGCACGCTGCGCCAGGTCGACCAGCGGGCGCAGCATCTGCGGCGGCAGGTTGTCGACGACGTACCAGCCGAGATCCTCCAGTGCGTTCGCGGCCGTGGACCGGCCCGCTCCGGACATCCCCGTGACGATCAGCACGTCCTGCTGCTCGCTCTCCGTGCTCATGCTCTCTCCGTGCTCGTGTCTGCTCGTGTCGTCGGTGCCGGGCACCGGCCGCTCTCCCCCGGAGCGCGGGCCTCCAGCCTAGGGCGTGCCCCCGACGGCGGACCCGTCCGGATGCAGGTGCGCGTGGATCGCGCCCGCCAGCGTCGGGCCGATGCCCTTGACCTCGGCGATCTCGGCCTCGCCCGCCTCGCGGAGCCGGGCGACGGATCCGAAGTGCTTCAGCAGGTCGCGCACGCGCGTGCCTCCGAGCCCGGGCACCTCGGCCAGCTGCGACGAGATGTCGCGCTTGCGACGCGTCCTCTGGTGGGTGATCGCGAAGCGGTGCGCCTCGTCGCGGATGCGCTGGAAGAGGAAGAGCGCATCGCTGTTGCGCGGCAGGATGACGGGGAAGTCGGAGTCCGGCAGCCAGATCTCCTCGAGGCGCTTGGCGATCCCGCAGAGGGTGATGCCGGTCACCCCGGACTCGTCGAGCGCGCGCTGCGCCGCCGCGACCTGCGGCTGGCCGCCGTCGACGATCAGCAGTTGCGGGGGGTACGAGAACTTGCGCCGCTTGGCCTCGCCGGTCTCGGGGTCGACCGCCGCGGGCTCGACCGGCTCGCGGAGGTAGGCGAGGCGGCGGGTGAGCACCTGGTGCAGCGACTCGGTGTCGTCCGTCGACTCTGCGATGGAGAACCGTCGGTACTGGTCCTTCCGCGCGAGCCCGTCCTCGAAGACGACCATCGAGGCGACGATGTTGGTGCCGCTGAGGTGGGAGACGTCGTAGCACTCCATCCGGAGCGGCGCCTCGCTCATGCCGAGGGCGTCGCGGATGTCCTCCAGGGCCTGCGTCCGAGCGGTGAAGTCGGCGGAGCGGCGGGTCTTGTAGAGCATCAGCGAGTGCTTCGCGTTCTGCGTCGCCGTCTCGAGGAGGGCGGCCTTGTCTCCGCGCTGGGCCGCTCGGAGGCGCACGTTCGTGCCGCGCAGCCCGCTCAGCCACTCCTCGAGCGCCTCGGTGTCCTCGGGCAGCTCCGGCACGACGACCTCCCGGGGCGGGACGTCGCCGGTCTCGTAGGCGGCCTGGAGGGCCGTGTCGACGAGCTCCGCCGTGCTCATGTCGAGCTCCTTGTCGACGACCCAGCCCCGCTCGCCGCGGATGCGCCCGCCGCGGACCCGGAACTGCTGCACGGAGGCGGCGAGCTCGTCGTGGACGATCGCGTAGAGGTCGACGTCCACGTTGTCCTTGAGCACGACCGCGCTCTTGGCGAGGACCGCGTCGAGAGCGGCGGCCTGATCGCGCAGCTTCCCCGCGCGCTCGTACTCCATCGCGGCGGCGGCCTCGCGCATCTCCTTCTCGAGCTCGCCGATCATCCGGCGGTCGTGGCTGCCCATGAAGGCGACGAAGCGGTTGACCATCTCGCGGTGCTCGGCGAAGGTGACGCGGTGGGAGCAGGGCCCGCCGCAGCGGCCGATCTGCGACGCGAAGCAGGGCTTGCCGCTCTGCATCGCGCGCTTGTAGTTGGAGTCGTTGCAGGTCCTGATCGGGAACGCCTTGATCATCAGGTCGATCGTCTCGTGGATCGCCCAGATCTTCGGGTAGGGCCCGAAGTAGCGGGCCTTCCTGATCTTGGCGTTCCGCGTGACCATCACCCGCGGGGCTTCGTCGCCGAGCGTCACCGCCATGTAGGGGTAGGACTTGTCGTCGCGGAACTTGACGTTGAAGGGGGGATCGAACTCGTTGATCCAGGTGAACTCGAGCTGCAGGGCCTCGACGTCGGTGCCGACGACGGTCCACTCGACCCCGGAGGCCGAGGTGACCATCCGCCGGGTGCGCTCGTGCAGGCTCGGCAGCGGGGCGAAGTAGTTGCTCAGCCGCGCGCGGAGGTTCTTGGCCTTGCCCACGTAGAGCACCCGCCCCCGGGCGTCCGTGAAGCGGTACACGCCGGGGAGGGTCGGGATCTCACCCGGCTTCGGCCGGAAGTCGACTGTCTGCGCCATGCCTCTCGCTCGCGTCAGCCGAGGATCTCGGCGAGGAACATGCCGGTGTGGCTGCCCTCGACCTTCGCCACGTGCTCGGGGGTGCCCACCGCGACCACCTGTCCGCCGCCGGCGCCGCCCTCGGGACCCATGTCGATCAGCCAGTCGGCCGACTTGATGACATCGAGGTTGTGCTCGATGGTGATCACCGTGTTGCCCTTGTCGACCAGGCCGTTGAGGACGAGGAGGAGCTTGCGGACGTCCTCGAAGTGCAGGCCGGTCGTCGGCTCGTCGAGCACGTAGACGCTGCGGCCGTTGGAGCGGCGCTGGAGCTCGGTGGCCAGCTTGACGCGCTGCGCCTCGCCGCCGGAGAGCGTGGTCGCGCTCTGCCCGAGGCGGACGTAGCCGAGGCCCACCTCCACCAGCGTGCGGAGGAAGCGGTGGATCGCCGTGATCGGCTCGAAGAAGTCGGCCGCCTCGGCGATCGGCATGTCGAGCACCTCGGCGATGTTCTTGCCCTTGTAGTGCACGGTCAGGGTGTCGCGGTTGTAGCGCGCTCCCCCGCAGACCTCGCACGCCACGTAGACGTCGGGCAGGAAGTTCATCTCGATCTTGATGGTGCCGTCACCCGAGCAGGCCTCGCAGCGGCCGCCCTTGACGTTGAAGCTGAAGCGGCCGGGCAGGTACCCCCGCGCCTTCGCCTCCGTGGTCTCGGCGAAGAGGTTGCGGATGCGGTCGAACACGCCCGTGTAGGTGGCGGGGTTCGAGCGCGGCGTGCGGCCGATCGGGTTCTGGTCGACGTGCACGACCTTGTCGAGGTTCTCGAGGCCGGTGACGCGCGTGTGCTTGCCCGGCACCTTGCGGGCGCCGTTGAGCTGGTTGGCGAGCACGCGGTAGAGGATGTCGTTCACGAGGGTGCTCTTGCCGGAGCCGGAGACCCCGGTGACCGCGACGAACGTGCCGAGCGGGAACTCCGCGTCGACCTTGCGGAGGTTGTTGGCGTTCGCCCCGACGACCTTGATCATCCGCTTGCGGTCGATCTTCCGCCGCTTCTTCGGGACCTCGATCGCCTTGCGGCCCGAGACGTAGTCGCCGGTCAGCGAGTGGGTGTTCTCGAGCAGCGACTCGTAGGAGCCGGAGTGCACGACCTTGCCGCCGTTGACCCCGGCGCCCGGGCCGATGTCGACGATCCAGTCGGCGGTGCGGATGGTGTCCTCGTCGTGCTCGACCACGATCAGCGTGTTGCCCAGGTCGCGCAGCTTGATGAGGGTGTCGATCAGGCGGCGGTTGTCGCGCTGGTGCAGACCGATGCTCGGCTCGTCGAGCACGTAGAGCACGCCGGTCAGCCCGGAGCCGATCTGGGTCGCCAGGCGGATGCGCTGCGCCTCGCCGCCCGACAGGGAGGCGGCGGCGCGCGAGAGGTTGAGGTAGTTGAGCCCGACCTCGATGAGGAAGTCGATGCGCGCGCGGATCTCGCGCAGCACCTGCGCCGCGATGTGCGCCTCGCGGTCGGTCAGCTCGAGCCGGCTCATGAAGTCCTGGGCGTCGCCGAGGCTGAGGTCGGCCACGTCCGCGATGCTCGCCCCGTGCACGAGCACGGCGAGCACCTCGGGCTTCAGGCGGGAGCCCTTGCACACGGGGCAGGGCACCTCGCGAAGGAACTCGGACCAGCGGGTGCGCTGGACGTCGGTCTCGGCCTGGACGAACTGGCGCTCGATGTAGGGCACGACGCCCTCGAAGCCCGAGGTGTAGCTCATCTCGCGGCCGTAGCGGTTCTTCCACTTGACCTTGACCTCGAAGTTGTCGCCGTGGAGGACGGCCTGCTGCACCTCGGTGCTGAGGCGCTTCCACGGGGTGGTGAGCGTGAAGCCGAGGTCGCGGGCCAGGCCGTCGAGCAGCTTCTCGTAGTACTGGAACAGGCCCTTGCCCTGGGTGGTCCAGGGGATGATGACGCCCTCGGCGATGCTCAGGTCGGGGTCGCCGAGCAGCAGCTCGTCGTCGACCGACATGCGCGTGCCGAGGCCCGAGCACTCCGGGCAGGCGCCGAAGGGCGCGTTGAAGGAGAAGGTCCGCGGCTCGATCTCGGTCAGCGAGATCGGGTGGTTGTTGGGGCAGGACAGCTTCTCGGAGTAGGTGGTCCAGGCGCCGTCGCCCTCGCCGTCGACGTGGTTGATCTGCACGATGCCGTCGGTGAGCCGCAGGGCCGTCTCGAGGGAGTCGGTGAGGCGTCCGAGGATGTCGGGGCCGGCGACGAGCCGGTCGACCACGACGGAGATGTCGTGCTTGTACTGCTTCTTGAGCACCGGCGGCTCGCTCAGCTGGACGAGCTTCCCGTCCACCATGGCGCGGGAGTAGCCGCCCGCGGTCAGCTCCTTGAAGAGGTCGACGAACTCGCCCTTCTTCTGCGAGACGACGGGGCTGAGGATCTGGTAGCGGGTACCGGTCTCGAGCTCCATCAGCTGGTCGGCGATCTGCTGCACGGTCTGCGCGGAGATCCGCTCGCTGCAGATGGGGCAGTGCGGGACGCCGATGCGCGCCCAGAGCAGGCGCATGTAGTCGAAGATCTCGGTGATCGTGCCGACGGTGGAGCGCGGGTTGCGGTTCGTCGACTTCTGGTCGATCGAGACCGCGGGGCTGAGGCCCTCGATGAAGTCGACGTCAGGCCGGTCCACCTGCCCGAGGAACTGGCGGGCGTATGCGGAGAGGGACTCGACGTAGCGCCGCTGGCCCTCCGCGAAGATCGTGTCGAAGGCCAGGGAGGACTTGCCCGAGCCCGAGAGACCGGTGAACACCACCATCGAGTCGCGCGGGATCTCGAGGTCGACGTTCTGCAGGTTGTGCACCCGCGCGCCGCTCACCACCAGCTTCGAGGACGACTCGTCGAGCGAGGAGACGAAGCGGTGGAAGGAGGGAGAGGGGGTGGAGGAGGGGTCCGTAACGGCGTTCAGGATCGACACTCCGAAAGTGTATGCGGAGCCACCGACATCGCCCGTGGCGTTCGCTGGGCGCTGATCCGCGGGCCCCTCCCCTTGCGGATCAGCGCCTCCGATCAGGACAGGTGCCCGGCCTTCTCCATCTGGCGGAGCTCGCGCTTGAGCTCCTGGACCTCGTCCCGCAGCCGGGCCGCGAGCTCGAACTTGAGCTCGCCCGCCGCCTGGAGCATCTGCCCGTTGAGGTCGGAGATGATCGCCTCGAGGTCGTTGCCGCCGTTCGCGGCGAGACCCTGACGGCGCAGGTTCGGCGTCGGGCTCTTCTTCTTGGCGTCGCGCCCGGCGAGCAGCTTGGCGGTGTCGGCCCCCTCGCGGGCGAGGGCGTCGGTGATGTCGGCGATCTTCTTCCGCAGCGGCGTCGGGTCGATGCCGTGGTCGAGGTTGTAGGCGACCTGCTTCTCGCGTCGGCGGTCGGTCTCGTCGATCGCGAGCCGCATCGAGTCCGTCACCTTGTCGGCGTACATGTGGACCTCGCCCGAGACGTTGCGCGCCGCACGGCCGATCGTCTGGATGAGCGACGTGGACGAGCGGAGGAAGCCCTCCTTGTCGGCGTCGAGGATCGCCACGAGCGAGACCTCGGGCAGGTCGAGCCCCTCGCGCAGCAGGTTGATGCCGACCAGGACGTCGTACACGCCCGCCCGCAGCTCCGAGAGGAGCTCGACGCGCCGCAGGGTGTCGACGTCGGAGTGCAGGTAGCGGACCCGGACGCCGGCCTCCGTGAGGAAGTCGGTGAGCTCCTCGGCCATGCGCTTCGTCAGCGTCGTGACGAGCACGCGCTCGTCACGCTCGGTGCGGCGCTTGATCTCCTCGAGCAGGTCGTCGATCTGGCCCTTCGTCGGCTTGACGACGATCTCGGGGTCGATCAGGCCGGTCGGGCGGATGATCTGCTCGACGATGCCGTCGGCGATGCCCATCTCGTAGCGCCCCGGGGTCGCGGAGAGGTAGACGGTCTGGCCGACGCGCGACTTGAACTCCTCCCACTTCAGGGGCCGGTTGTCCATCGCCGAGGGCAGGCGGAAGCCGTGCTCGACCAGCGTGCGCTTGCGGGACGCGTCGCCCTCGTACATCGCGCCGATCTGCGGCACCGTCACGTGCGACTCGTCGATCACGACGAGGAAGTCGTCCGGGAAGTAGTCGAGCAGGCAGTGCGGGGCCTCGCCCGACTCGCGGCCGTCGATGTGGCGGGAGTAGTTCTCGATGCCGGAGCAGAATCCGATCTGCTGCATCATCTCGAGATCGAAGGTCGTGCGCATCCGCAGGCGCTGCGCCTCGAGGAGCTTGTTCTGCTTCTCGAGGTCGGCCAGGCGCACCTCGAGCTCCTGCTGGATGGTGTCGATCGCACGGTGCATGACGTCCTGGCTGGCGACGTAGTGCGAGCCGGGGAAGACCGACACGGAGTCGAGCTTCCGGACGATGTCGCCGGTGAGCGGGTGGAGCGTGTAGAGCGCCTCGATCTCGTCGCCGAACATCTCGATCCGAATCGCGAGCTCCTCGTACATCGGGATGATCTCGATCGTGTCGCCCCGCACCCGGAAGGTGCCGCGGGCGAAGTCGACGTCGTTGCGCGCGTACTGCATCGACACGAACTTGCGGATGAGGCGGTCCCGGTCGACCCGCTGGCCGACCTGAAGCGCCACCATCGCCTCGAGGTACTGCTCGGGCTGGCCGAGGCCGTAGATGCACGAGACGGTCGACACCACGATCACGTCGCGGCGGCTCAGGAGCGAGTTCGTGGTGGAGTGGCGCAGCCGCTCGACCTCGGCGTTGACCGAGCTGTCCTTCTCGATGAAGGTGTCCGTCTGCGGGACGTAGGCCTCGGGCTGGTAGTAGTCGTAGTACGAGACGAAGTACTCGACGGCGTTGTTGGGGAACAGCTCGCGGAACTCGTTGGCGAGCTGCGCGGCGAGGGTCTTGTTGTGCGCGAGCACGAGCGTGGGGCGCTGCACGGCCTCGACGAGCCAGGCCGTGGTCGCGGACTTGCCGGTTCCGGTGGCGCCCAGCAGGACGACATCGGTCTCGCCGGCGTTGATGCGGGCGCTCAGATCGGCGATCGCGCCGGGCTGGTCACCGCTCGGCTTGTACTCGCTGATGACCTCGAACGGGTGCACGGCACGGGTTGGCTCCATGGTTCGAAGCGTAGCCGCGACCACCGACACCGGACGGCGCGTGCGCTGGCGGCGAACGGGGGTGTGCTCTCCGGCCGTGCCGCTCGGTCACGAGGGCGGGTGTCGGGGAGGGACCGTCAGCGGGCGAGCCGCTCCCACAGCGCGTCGGTCCGAGCGAGCGTCTCCTCCAGCGTGCCGGAGGAGTCGATCACGACGTCGGCGAGGGCGAGGCGCTCCTCGTCGCTCGCCTGCGACGAGACCCGCGCACGTGCCTCCTCCTCGGTCAGTCCCCGGAGGGCGACGAGACGCTCGATGCGGAGGTGCTGCGGCGCGTGCACGACGACCACCTCGTCGAACTCCCCCGCTCCACGGCCCTCGGCGAGGAGGGGGACGTCGTAGACGACCACCGCGGCCGGGTCCGCCTCGGCGGCCTCCGCGAACAGCCGCTGCGAGCGGAGGGTCACCGCCGGATGGGTGATCGCATTGAGGTCGGCGCGGGCCGCCGCGTCCGAGAAGACGATCGCGCCGAGCGACGGGCGGTCGAGCGCGCCGTCCGCGCGGATCACGGACGGGCCGAAGCGCTCGGCGATCGCCGCCAGCGCCGGCTCCCCCGGCTCGACGACCTCGCGCGCGAGGATGTCGGCGTCGACCACCACCGCTCCGTGCTCGGCGAGACGGCGGGCGACGGTGGACTTGCCCGAGGCGATGCCTCCGGTGAGGGCGACGAGATGCACCCGGCCACCCTACCCAGCGCCGTCGCCCGGAACGCCGAACGGCCGGCCCCCGAGGGGACCGGCCGTTCGATGCGATGTGCTCGCGATCAGTTGTTCGAGGACAGCTTCTCGCGGAGCGCGGCGAGCGACTCGTCGTCGGCGAGGGTGCCGCCGGTGGTCGACTCGCTGGTGAAGCCGGCGCCGACCGAGACGCCCTCGGAGACGGTGGCCGCCTCCTCCTGCGACTTGGCGACCTGGGCCTTGTGGGCCTCCCAGCGCGCCTGAGCAGCGGCGTACTCCTGCTCCCAGGCCTCGCGCTGCGACTCGAAGCCCTCGCGCCACTCGTTGGTCTCGGGGTCGAAGCCCTCGGGGTACTTGTAGTTCCCCTGGTCGTCGTACTCCGTGGCCATGCCGTAGAGCGCCGGGTCGAACTCGGTGCCCTCGGGGTCGACGTTCTCGTTCGCCTGCTTGAGCGAGAGGGAGATGCGGCGACGGTCGAGGTCGATGTCGATGACCTTGACGAACACCTCTTCCCCGACCGACACGACCTGCTCGGCGAGCTCGACATGCTTGCCCGACAGCTCGGAGATGTGGACGAGGCCCTCGATGCCGTCCGCGACACGGACGAAGGCACCGAACGGGACCAGCTTCGTGACCTTGCCCGGCGCGACCTGTCCGATCGCGTGGGTGCGGGCGAAGACCTGCCACGGGTCCTCCTGGGTCGCCTTGAGCGAGAGCGACACGCGCTCGCGGTCGAGGTCGACCTCGAGGATCTCGACGGTGACCTCCTGGCCCACCTCGACGACCTCGGAGGCGTGCTCGATGTGCTTCCAGGAGAGCTCGGAGACGTGGACGAGACCGTCGACGCCGCCGAGGTCGACGAACGCACCGAAGTTGACGATCGACGACACGACGCCCTTGCGGACCTGACCCTTGTGCAGGTTGTTCAGGAACGTGGTGCGGCTCTCGGACTGGGTCTGCTCGAGGAGCGCGCGACGCGACAGGACCACGTTGTTGCGGTTCTTGTCGAGCTCGAGGATCTTCGCCTCGATCTCCTGGCCGAGGTACGGCGTGAGGTCGCGGACGCGGCGCAGCTCGATGAGCGAGGCCGGGAGGAAGCCGCGGAGGCCGATGTCGACGATGAGACCGCCCTTGACGACCTCGATGACCGAGCCGGTGACGACGCCGTCCGACTCCTTGATCTTCTCGACGTCGCCCCACGCGCGCTCGTACTGCGCACGCTTCTTGGACAGGATCAGGCGACCCTCCTTGTCCTCCTTCTGGAGGACGAGGGCCTCGACGCTGTCGCCCACGTTGACGACCTCGGAGGGGTCGACGTCGTGCTTGATGGAGAGCTCGCGCGAGGGGATGACGCCCTCGGTCTTGTAGCCGACGTCGAGGAGGACCTCGTCGCGGTCGATCTTCACGACGGTGCCTTCGATGAGGTCTCCGTCGTTGAAGAACTTCAGAGTCTTTTCGACCGCGGCAAGAAAGTCTTCAGCAGACCCGATGTCGTTGATCGCGACCTGCTTGGTTGCCTTGTCGGTCGTTGCGGTTGTCATTAAGGGATGCTCCAGGATGGATGGGTCTCGGGCGGCGGCCGCCTGCGGGCCTCGCGGCTCGGCGGAGTGGTGACCACTGCGATGGTGAGGGAAGTGCCTCCGGCCCGGGAGCCGCGCTCGGCCGGCCGGCGGACCGGCCTTCCTCGCGCGCCGCGGGCACGGCGGCGCCACAGATGTGACACTCCAGCTTAGACGCCCCGGGAGGCGCACGGCAATCTCGCCGCGCCCGTCCAGGCGCGGGTTCCGGAGTCAGCCGGCGAGGGAGGAGCGGAGTGTGTCGAGACCGACGCCGCCGAGGTCGAGTGCCCTCCGGTGGAAGGCCGCGAGCGAGAACGCGGCGCCCTCGCGCACCTCCGCCTCGTCGCGCAGCTGCTCCCAGATCCGCTGCCCGATCTTGTAGGACGGAGCCTGCCCCGGCCAGCCGAGGTACCGGTTCACCTCGAAGCGCACGAACGCGTCGTCCATGTTCACGTTGGCCCGCAGGAAGTCGAGGGCCGACTCGGCGGTCCAGACGGCGTCGGAGCCCGGCATCGGCTTCTGGAGGTGCACGCCGATGTCCAGCACGACGCGCGCCGCGCGCATCCGCTGGCCGTCGAGCATGCCCAGGCGGTCGGCCGGGTCGTCGAGGTAGCCGAAGCGCTCCATCAGCCGCTCCGCGTAGAGCGCCCAGCCCTCGGCGTGGCCGGAGGTCCCGGCGAGCTGACGGCGCCAGGTGTTGAGGCGGGCGCGGTTGTGGACGGCCTGGCCGATCTGCAGGTGGTGGCCCGGGACGCCCTCGTGGTAGACCGTGGTCAGCTCCCGCCAGGTGGCGAACTCGGTGACTCCGTCCGGGACCGACCACCACATCCGCCCCGGGCGCGAGAAGTCGTCGCTCGGACCGGTGTAGTAGATGCCGCCCTCCTGGGTCGGCGCGATCCTGCACTCGAGGCGGCGCACCTCCTCCGGGATGTCGAAGGCGGTGCCGGCGAGCTCGCGGACGGAGCGGTCGCTCGTCTCCTGCATCCAGGCCTGCAGAGCGTCGACGCCGTGCAGAGTGCGGGCCGGGTCCGCCTCGAGGTGGGCGATCGCCTCGGCGACGGAGGCGCCGGGCAGGATCTCGCGCGCGATCGACTCCTGCTCGGACGTCATGCGGGCCAGCTCCTCGATCCCCCACTCGTAGGTCTCGTCGAGGTCGACGACAGCGCCGAGGAAGCGGCGGGAGTGCAGCGCGTACAGCTCCCGGCCGACGGCGTCCTGCTCGGTCGCGGCTGGGGCGAGCTCGCCCCGGAGGAACTGCGCGAGCGACCCGTAGGCGGCCGAGGCACGGCGGGCGCCGTCCTCCAGTCGCTGAGCGAGCGACGCGGGCAGGGATCCGGCGGCGGGAGCGGCCTCCGCGGCCAGCTCGGCGAAGAACCCCCGGGGAGCGGCGATCTTCCGCGCCTGCTCGGCGACGAGCTCGACCTGGCGGCGGGCGGGGATGATACCGGTGCGCATCCCCTCGCGCAGGGTCTCCGCGTAGCCCTCGAGTGCGGCCGGCACGGCCAGCAGCCGCTCGGCGACCGCCTCCCAGTCGGCGACCTCGTCCGTCGGCATCAGGTCGAAGACGTCGCGCAGCTCCTGCGCCGGGGACGCGATCACGTTGAGGTCCCGCAGCGGCAGACCGGCGTCGTGCCCCTCCAGGGAGAGCCGGAGCTCGGCGCCGAGGTCGGCGACCGTGACGCGGTCGACGTCGTCCACGGGGTCGGCTGCCTCGAGCTCGGCGAGGGCCGAGGCGGTCGCCGCCCGGGCGCGCTCGAGACCGGCCGGCGAGTAGTCGCCCAGGCGGCCGTTCGCGCCGCTGCGTCCGATCGCGGTACCGAGGGTGGGGTCGAGGTCGACGAGCGTGTCGACCCAGCGCTCGGCGACGGCGTCGACGGCGGTGGGCTCGCGGGGGGTGTCGGTGCTCATGCCTCCGAGCCTAGCCAGGCGCTGCGGCCGGCTCAGTGCGCGGCGACGTCCCAGTCGGACCCGTGGCCCACCTGCACCTCGAGCGGGACGCTCAGGTCGGCGGCACCCGCCATCCGGCCGCGGACGATCGCCTCGAGCGGCTCCTCCTCGCCGGGCGCGACGTCGAAGATCAGCTCGTCGTGCACCTGGAGGAGCATCCGAGAGCCGAGCCCCTGCTCGTCGAGGTCGGCCTGCACGCCGATCATCGCGCGCTTCATGATGTCGGCGGCCGAGCCCTGGATCGGCGAGTTGAGTGCCGCCCTCTCGGCGTTGTCGCGGAGGACGCGGTTCGCGCTCTGCAGGTCGGGGAAAGGACGCCGGCGACCGAAGATCGTCTCGGTGTAGCCGGTCTCGCGGGCCTGCTCGACGACGCTGCGGAGGTAGTCGCGCACCGCGCCGAAGCGGACGAAGTAGTCGGTCATCAGCTGCTTCGCCTCGGCGCTCGAGATGCGCAGCTGCTTCGACAGGCCGAAGGCGCTCAGGCCGTAGGCGAGACCGTACGACATCGCCTTGACCTTGTTGCGCATGGCCGAGGTGACGTCGCCCGGATCGACGCCGAAGATCCGCGATCCGACGAAGCGGTGCAGGTCCTCGCCGGAGTGGAAGGCCTCGATCAGCCCGGCGTCCCCGGAGAGGTGCGCCATGATCCGCATCTCGATCTGCGAGTAGTCGGCAGTGAGGAGGGTGCTCGCCTCCGCTCCGTGGACGAAGGCGGTGCGGATGCGGCGGCCCACCTCGCTGCGGACGGGGATGTTCTGCAGGTTCGGGTCGTTGGAGGAGATCCGGCCGGTGGCCGTGCCGGTCTGGTCGTAGCTGGTGTGGATCCGGCCGTCGGCGGTGACCGACTTCTCGAGCGTCTCGATGATCTGCTTGAGCTTGGTCGCGTCGCGGTGCTCGAGGAGCAGCCCGAGGAACGGGTGCGGGTGGGACTCCTGCAGGTCGGCGAGGGCGGAGGCGTCGGTGGTGTAGCCCGTCTTCGTGGCCCGGGTGCGCGGCATGTCGAGCTCCTCGAAGAGGACCTGCTGCAGCTGCTTGGGCGAGCCGAGGTTCATCTCGTGGCCGATCTCGGCGAACGCGCGGCTCGCGAGGTCGGCGGCCGAGACGGTCAGCTCGGCGCGGAGGCGCGCCAGCACGTCGGCGTCGATCGCGACGCCGGTGAGCTCCATCGTCGCGAGGACCTGGACGATCGGCAGCTCGATGTCGACGAGCACCGAGAGCATCCCCTCGCCCAGCCGCTCGCGCAGCGGAGCGACGAGCCGGTACGCGTACCAGGCCTCGGTGGCGGGCCCCATCGGCTCGACGGTGGGGACCAGCTGGTTCGGGTCGCCCTGCGCCATGGTCTCGTCGAGGTGCTGCGCGACCTGCGCCGCGAGCGTGGCCGGGTGCCCGGTGGGCTGCACCAGCCAGGAGGCGACGCGGGTGTCGAACGCGAGCCCCGCGACGGGGAGTCCGGCCCTCCGCAGCGCCTTGATCTGGGGCTTCGCGTCGGCGAAGTACTTGGGGGCGGGCCCGGCCAGCCACTGCTCGAGCGCGGTGTAGTCGGGCCGCTCGGCGGCCCACGGGACGAACGCCGTCTCCTTCTCGACCGCGAGACCCACACCCTCGAGCCCGCTGGCTCCGAGCAGGACCTGCACGGCGACGGGCGCGGTGCCCTTCGCCGACACGCGGTCGAGCCAGTGCGCGAGCTCCTCGTCGACCAGGGTGCGGACGGCGGGCGCTGAGGTCGTGACCACGTCGCCCGCCAGGGCCGCGGCGGCGCCGTCGACGCCCTCCTCCGCGGCGATCGTGAGGACCCGCTCCTGCAGGGTCTTGAACTCGAGGCGGCTGAAGATCTCGCGGACCGCGTCGGGATCGATCGGACGGCGCGTCAGATCGTGCGGCCCGAGGGGGAGCTCGACGTCCGTCACCAGCCGGTTGAGGCGGCGGTTGCGGAGCGCGTTCTCCTTCTGCTCGCGCAGCTTCTCGCCGACCACGCCCTTGATCTCGTCGGCGTGGGCGATGATGTCGGCGACCGTGCCGTACTGGTTGACCCACTTCGCGGCCGTCTTGGGGCCGACCTTGTCGACGCCGGGCAGGTTGTCGCTGGTCTCGCCGACGAGGGCGGCGATCTCGGGGTACTGGTGCGGCTCGACGCCGTACTTCTCGAACACCTTGTCGCGGTCGTAGCGGGTGAGCTGCGAGACGCCCTGGGTGGAGGGGTAGAGCAGGGTGACGTCCGGGGTCACCAGCTGGATGGTGTCGCGGTCACCTGAGACGACCAGCACGCGGAAGCCGGCCTCGGCCCCCTGGCGCGCGAGCGTCGCGAGGATGTCGTCGGCCTCGAAGTCCTCCTTCGAGACGGTCCGGATGTTCATGGCGTGCAGCGCCTCCTCGAGGAGGGGGACCTGGCCCTTGAACTCGGGCGGCGTCTCGCCGCGGGTGCCCTTGTACTCCGGGTACTCGCGGGTGCGGAACGAGTAGCGGGAGATGTCGAACGCGACGCCGAGGTGGGTCGGCTTCTCGTTCTTCAGCAGCAGGATCAGCATCGAGAGGAAGCCGTGGATGGCGTTCGTGTGCTGGCCCTCGCGGGTCTGGAAGCTGTCGACCGGGAGCGCGTAGAACGCCCGGAACGCCAGGGAATGGCCGTCGACGAGCAGGAGGGTAGGCTGTTCCGGATCTGACACAGGGCCAGACTACACAGCGCCTCCGACACCGGATCGGCCCGCTCGCGCCCGCCGGTCAGGGCCGCTCCGAGGCTCCAGCGCGAGGAGCGACGTGACCGAGCCGACCCCCACCACGACCGCCTGGATCCGCCCGCCCGCGCTCGACCTGGTCGCCGGGATCGGCCGCGGCATGGGCGAGCTCGCCGAGCGGATGGGGATCCTCTGGCACGAGCTCGCCCCGCAGCACTCGGTGGCCTCGATGCCCGTCGAGGGCAACCGGCAGCCGGTCGGCATCCTGCACGGCGGCGCGCACGTCGTGCTCGCCGAGTCGATGGGCTCGATCGCGGCGAACGTGCACGCCGGCGCGGGCCGCCTGGCGATGGGCATCGAGCTGAACGCGAGCCACAGCCGGTCGGTCCACTCGGGCTTCGTGATCGCCACCTGCGACGCGATCCACCTGGGCTCCACCCTCACCACCCACGAGATCGTCGTGCGCGACCAGGAGGGGCGCCGCCTCTCCACCGTGCGGATCACCAACATCATCCGCGACGCCCGCTGACGGGAGCGGACGGGTCCCCCTCGCGGGAGCGGAGGGCGACGACCACGCCCAGGACCGCGACCGCCGTCGGGACCGCCCGTGCCTGCGAGCGACGGGGGATCGACCGGTCGGCCGCGCCGCTCGGGGACCCGGCACCGCGGCGAGCGGCACTGTCAAGCGACGGCGCGCGACTGTGCCCGGTGGTGCCCGAAGGGCGACACTGAGCGGATGAGCCTTCGCCATCTCCTCAAGAGCCTCCCGTCCATGCCCTCCGAGCTGCCCTCGTTCGATGCGGAGGCGGCTCCGGCCGATCCTCTCGAGCTGTTCGCGCAGTGGCTCGAGGAGGCGAAGGACGCGGGGCAGCTCCTCCCCCACGGCGCCACGCTCTCCACCGCCTCCGACGACGGCACCGTCTCGGCGCGCGTGCTCGTGCTGCGCGAGATCGACGAGGCGGGCTGGGCGTTCTCCACCCATGCCACCAGCCCCAAGGGACGCGCCATGGAGGAGAACCCGCACGCCGCGCTGACCTTCTTCTGGCCGGTCCAGGGCCGTCAGGTCCGGGTCGAGGGCCGGGTCGAGCGCGCCTCCGCGCAGGAGTCGGCCGACGACTTCCGCCGCCGCTCCGAGGCCGCTCGCACCGCCCTGCTCGTCGGACGCCAGAGCGAGCCGATGCGCAGCGCGCAGGACTTCGGCCTCGTCACGCTCCAGACCAGCGTCGCCGTGGGCTGCTCGCCCGCGACGCTCGACCGGGAGTGGGCCGTCTACCGCGTCGTGCCCGAGCGCATCGAGTTCTGGCAGGGCTCGACCGCGCCGGAGCAGGATCACACCCGTCTCGAGTACCGCCCGGGAACGACGGAGGCGGGCGGCTCCCCGTGGGAGCGCACCCGCCTCTGGCCCTGAGGCCGCGGGCCCTCGGGCCCGGCCTCCGCGCTAGGCCTTCTTCGTGCTCAGCTGCTCGATGATCGCCTGCGCGACGTCGTGCATGGTGAGCCGGCGGTCCATGGAGGCCTTCTGGATCCAGCGGAACGCCTCGGGCTCGGTGAGCCCCATCTTCTCGTTGAGCAGGCCCTTGGCGCGGTCGACGAGCTTGCGGGTCTCGAAGCGCTCGACCATGTCGGCGACCTCGGCCTCGAGGGTGAGGATCTGGGCGTACCGCGAGAGGGCGATCTCGATCGCGGGCAGCAGGTCGTTGGGCGTGAAGGGCTTCACGACGTAGGCGAGCGCTCCGGCCTCGCTGGCGCGCTCGACGAGCTCCTTCTGGCTGAAGGCGGTGAGCAGGACGACGGGCGCGATGTGCGCCTTCGAGAGGCGCTCGGCCGCCGAGATGCCGTCGAGCTGGGGCATCTTGACGTCCATGATGACGAGATCGGGGCGCAGCTCGGTGGCGAGGGCCACAGCGGTCTCGCCGTCGCCGGCCTCGCCGACGACCTCGAAGCCGTTGTCGCGGAGGATCTCCACGATGTCGAGGCGGATGAGGGATTCGTCTTCGGCGACGACGACCCGACGGGGTGCGGTCGACGAGGGTTCCTGGTCAGTCACGCCGATGAGCCTACGGTATTCTCGACGGGCTGGTGATGAGCCGGTGTGGCGGAATGGCAGACGCGGGGCACTCAAAATGCTCTGTCCGAGAGGGCTTGTGGGTTCGAGTCCCACCACCGGTACCCGCCTGGTCGCGCGGTGCGCGCCTCCGCTCGCTAGCGTCGTCGGATGAGCACCGACCCCTGGCCCCTGTTCTCGCTGGAGCTGCGCACGCCGCGGCTCGAGCTGCATCCGGTCCGCGACGCCGACCTCGGCCCTCTCGCCGACGCGGCCCTCGCGGGCGTGCACGAGAGCGGCCGCTCGCCGTTCCCCTCCCCCTGGGCCGAGGCGCCGCCGGAGCGCCTGCCCGGCGAGCTCGCCCGCTTCCACTGGTCGCAGCGCGCGCAGACGACGCGAGAGTCGTGGCGCGTCGCGTTCGCCGTGGTCGAGGACGGCCGGGTCGTCGGCTGCCAGGACGTGGTCGCCGAGTCCTTCGCCGCCACCCGCACCCTGACCTCGGGGTCGTGGCTCACCCGCTCGGCGCAGGGCCGCGGCCTCGGGCAGGAGATGCGCGCGGCCGTGCTCCTCCTCGCCTTCGACCACCTCGGAGCCGAGGTCGCCGAGAGCGCCGCCCTCGCCTGGAACACCCGCTCGATCCGGGTGTCGGAGGCCCTCGGCTACCGGCCGAACGGGACGCACCGGATCGTCGGTCCGGACGGTGCGCCGGTCGAGGAGCTGCGGTTCCGTGTCACACCGGAGACCCTGGTGCGGCCGGAATGGACGCTGGAGGTCTCGGGGATCGACGCCGCACGAGCGGTCCTCGTCCAGGACCCGCTCGGTCCGCCCTCCCCCGTCTGATTCACCAGAACATCGTGCCCGGCGAGCCCTTGAACGGACCGACCACGCGCGAGGTGATCCAGCCGCCGTAGAAGTCGCCCGGCTGCGGCTGGACCGTCTCGCCGTCGACGGTGCAGGAGTCCATCCGGCCGGGGTAGAGGGCGACCGTGTCGACGAGGGCCTCGAAGCCGTCCATCGGCTCGGGGTACGTCCAACCGGCCGCCTCCGCGACCGCTCCTCCTCCCCCGCGCACGGTGAGGTAGGAGGCCGCGCCCTTGAACTCGCAGATGCTGCGGCCGGGCGCGGGCTCGAGCGCCCCGGGCGCGAACGAGGACACGGGGAGGTAGTAGACGGGAGGGTGGCTCGTCTCGAGGACGCGGAGAGCGTCACGGGTCTCGGCGACGACGACGCCGCCCAGCCGCACGACCACGTGCTCGGTGGTGGTCTCGACCCTCGGGGGTCGCGGGTAGTCCCAGACGGATTCCTGGCCCTCGGCGGGCGGCACGCGCTTCATCCCGCTCACGCTACGCGGCGGGGAGCGGTGCTCCGGCGCCTCCCAGAGGATGCCCGGGCGGACGCCGCGGCTCCGCAGATCCCCGCCGCCGGGACGCGCGGGGGCCCCGGTCGCGTAACGTCGTCCCTGCGGCGGAACCCCGAGCCCGCGCGCAGAAGGAATCCAGAGTGCCCACCGAATGCATCCACGGCCTCGACATCGCGCTCTGCGACGTCTGCACCCCGAAGAAGCTCCCCGAGCAGGTCGGCCGTGCCACCCGCGCCCCCGCGCGCGTGCCCGGGACCTCCCGTGCGGCCACCGCCCGTGCCGCCGCCCGCGGCACGGCGCGCGAGAAGCCCCTGCCGAAGGTCGACATCGCCGCGCAGCGGATCTACCACGTCACCCACCTCGACAACCTCGAGGCGATCGTCGCCGCCGGCGCGATCCTGGCGGACCAGCAGCTCCAGGAGCGCCCCGCGATCGACGTCAGCGCCGAGACCACCCGCGAGCACCGACGTGCCGTGCAGGTGAAGGACGGCGTCAGCGTCGCCGGCTTCGTGCCCTTCTTCCTCTCCCCCGACGCCGCCCTCTGGGCCGACCTGCGCGGCGAGCGGGTCGCTCCGCACTGGTCGCCGAGCGCCCACGAGACCACCGCTTCGCAGTACGTCGTCCTGGTGGGCTCGCTCGCCTCCGCCCCGGTCCTGAGCGACGGCGACGCCTCCCACGTCCTCACGCGCTTCACCGAGGGCGACGCGCTCGTGCGCACCTTCGCGCGCCTCCTGGTCGACGAGCCGGCCCTGCGCAGCGCCGAGGCGCTCGTGCCCGAGCGCTTCCCGCTCGAGGGCGTCGCGACGGTCGGCGTGGCGTCGGTCGCCGCCCGCAACCGCGTCAAGGCTCTCTTCGAGGGCATCGACGCCTCTCCCCGCGTCGCCGTCTACCCGCCGTGGTTCCACCCGGTGGCCGAGGAGGAGTGACCCGGCGCTAGTCGGCCTCGAGGAGGTCGAGGCGGTCGGCCAGGTACCGGCGCAGCGGCATCAGTCCCTGCTCTCCCAGACCGGGCGCCCAGCGCACGAGCACCTCGGAGCCGCGTAGGGCCAGCGGCTCCTGGCCCGACTCGAGCGCTGCGGCGTCCAGTGCGAGGCGCCGCCAGCCGTAGTTGACGATCTCGCCCTCCTGGAACGGACCGTCGAAGGCGGCGCGCCGGATCTCGCGGCGCGCCTCCTGCGACTCGGACTGGTTGTTGGCGTGCAGCGGAGCGACGGCACGAGTGACCGAGCCCGTCGCGAGGAGCTCGCCCTCGCGTCCGAGGAGCACCACGCCGAGGCGCCACGCGCGGGTCACCGGCGCCATCACCGGCTTGCGGCGGAAGCCGAGGATCGCGCGCGGCGTCCGCAGCTCGGCGACGGCCTGGTCGGCGATGCCGCGGGCGTCGAGCTCGGCGGAGACCTCGCGCAGGACCGCGGCCAGATCGGCGGCGGCCTGCTCGGCCCCGGGTGCTGCGGGCATCGCTCCTCCTCGGCTCGTCCCGCCAGCCTACGGGCGCGGTGTGCACCGGCCACCCCGCTCCGCACCGCTAGCATCGCCTGACGACACCGAGGAGGACGAGCGATGCGCGTCATCATGATGGGCCCGCCCGGCGTGGGCAAGGGCACCCAGGCGGCCGTGCTGTCGCGCGAGCTGGGGGTGCCGGCGATCTCCACCGGCGATCTGTTCCGCGCGCACGTCGCCGACGGCACCGACCTCGGACGGCGTCTGCGGGCGCTCGTGGAGGCCGGCGAGTACGTGCCGGACGAGCTGACGAACGCCCTGGTCGCCGAGCGCATCGCCGAGGAGGACGCCCGGGACGGGTTCATCCTCGACGGCTACCCGCGCACGCTCGCCCAGGTGGACGCGCTGGCGGAGCTCCTCGAGGAGCGGGGCACGCCGCTCTCGTGCGTCGTACTGCTGACGGCCGACGCGGACGTGGTCCTCGAACGGCTGCACGTGCGGGCGCAGGAGCAGGACCGCGCCGACGACGACCCCGAGGTGGTGCGGAACCGGATCGAGGTCTACGAGCGCGAGACGGCTCCTCTGGCGGAGGTCTACGACGAGCGCGAGCTCCTGGTGCGGATCGACGGCTCCGCCTCGCAGGACGAGGTCGCCGCGAGGATCATCGCGGCGTGCCGGCCCGAGTGAGCCGACCCGCCGCGACGCGGGGTCAGATCGCCGAGGCGAGGACCTCGTCGAGCTTGGCCGAGGCCTCCTCGTCGGTGCCCTTCAGGGCGAGCGAGAGCTCCGACACGAGGATCTGACGCGCCTTCAGGAGCATCCGCTTCTCGCCGGCCGAGACGCCGCCCGCCTGCTCGCGGCGCCACAGGTCGCGGACGACCTCGCTGACGCGGTACACGCTGCCGCTGGCCATCTTCTCCTGGTTGGCCTTGAAGCGGCGGGACCAGTTGCTGGCCTCCTCCGCGACGTCGCTGCGCAGGACGTCGTAGACCGCCTGGACTCCGGCGTCGTCGATGATCTCGCGGACGCCGACGAGCTCGGCGTTCTCGACGGGGAGGGTGATGGTGAGCTCGCTGGTGTGCACGTTCATCGTCATGAACGTCTTCTCGACGCCCTTGACCGAGCGCTTCTCGAGCCCGGTGATCGTCACCGCTCCGTGGTGCGGGTAGACCAGGGTCTCGCCGACCTCGAATGTCATCATGTCGTGCCTTTCGTCGTGGGGCGTGGTGGGAGTGAGGAGTCCAGGGGGCGCAGCGGCGCCGCGGCGAGCCAGGCCGGGAGCAGCGCGACGAGGTGCTCGACCAGCTCCTCGTCGGTGCCGTCGAGCGAGCCGGCGAGCCAGGCGCCGACCACGGAGAGGACGCCGCCGGCCGCGAAGACCGCGGTGAGCTCGGGGTCGACCGCTGCGGGGACGTCGACCCGGGCGAGCACCTCGCGGTGCAGGGCGAGCGCCGTGTCGAGCACGGCGTCGTCGGAGGCGACCCGGGCGGAGGCCCGCGCGCGGAGCCGGGCATGGAAGGCGTGGCGGTCGACCAGCCGCTCGACGAGCCGAGAGTAGCCGCGCTGCAGGGCGTCGGCTCCGGAGCGATCGGCGGGATCGCCCTCGGCGACGTCGGCGACCACGAGGTCCTGGCGGAGCAGCGCTGAGGCGACTCCCGCCGCGTCGTCGAAGTGGGCGTAGAACGAGCTGCGGCTGATCCCTGCCTCGCGCACGATGTCGCTCACGGCGATGCCCTCGGCCCTCTCGCCGTCGCTCTGCATGACGAGGCGCTCCACCGCGTCGAACACGCGGCGGCGGGTGCGCCGGGCTCGCGGATCGGCGGAGCCGGGCGCCGAGGGGGACTCCGCCGCGGGCACGGAGGCGAGGCGGGCGGGAGTCATCGATGTCAGTCTACCACTTCCCGGACAGGTGTACGGGAAGAGCGTCAGGCGCCGGTGCGCACCTGATCGAGGCCGGCGATGCGGTCGATCGCGGCCTGCTCGCTCGGTGACACCCGGCCGAGATAGCGGCCCAGGAACACGAACAGCAGGCGGTTCGCCGTGATCGCGGGCCACCACGGGCGCCGGAGGCCCAGGAGCCTCCGCACCTCGGGGCTGAGCGAGGCGACCGCGCCGGCGAACAGCAGCGGGTAGACCACGCCCGCCTCGCCCGGCAGCCGGATGTCGCGGAGGAAGCCGACCGCCTCGTGCACACGTGCGTCGGGCTTGAGCTCGCCCGCGAATCCGGCGAGCTGCGCGCGGAGCTCCGCGACGCTCTCGGGCGGATCCTGCACTCCGAGCAGCCGGCCGGAGGCGGCCCACTCGCGCACGTAGGCGTCGGGGCCGCCGGGGATCCGTCCGCCCCAGATCTCGTGGGCGCCGAGGAATGCGTCGGTGAAGGCGTCGTGCACCCAGAGCAGCAGGCGGGGGTCCTGCGCCGAGTAGGAGCGCTCGCGCCCGCCGGCGTCCTCGTAGGAGCCGACGATCCGCTCGTGCACGCCGGTCACCCAGCGCGCCGCTCCGCTCGCCGCGGCGGTGTCGCCGAAGCTGGTGGTCAGGACCCAGCGGACCGTGTTGTCGAGCCGGCCCATCGGGTCCTCGCGGTAGCGGGAGTGGTCGTGGACACCGGCCATCGCTCCGGCGTGGAGGGTCTGCATGAGCAGAGCCCGCACTCCGGCGATCATCGTGGGCAGGCCGCCGTTGACCGCCCAGACCGCGCTGCCCGGTCCGAAGAGCCCGGCGTCGTCGCCCTTCTCGAGGGCCACGATCCAGTCGGCGCGGGGGCGGGGGCGGCGGCGTCTCATCCGCTCAGTGTGCGCTCGGATCCTGGGCCGCGCCTGGCCGTTCTGTCACCCTTCGTGGGGCCGTGGTCACTCGGCCAGCAGTTCGCGGACGTCGTCGGCCGACAGCGCCCGGGCGAAGAGCTCGCCCTCGTCGAGCACCGCCGTGCTGAGGCGGCCCTTGCGCTCCTGGAGGCGCACGATCTTCTCCTCGATCGTGTCCGTCGCCACCAGCCGGTACACGTTCACCCGCCGCTCCTGGCCGATGCGGTGCGCGCGGTCGACGGCCTGCGCCTCGGCCGCCGGGTTCCACCACGGGTCGAGGATGAAGACGTGGTCGGCCTCGGTGAGGGTGAGCCCGGTGCCGCCCGCCTTCAGGCTGATCAGGAAGACGGGCGCGGCTCCCGAGCGGAACTCCTCGATCACTCCCGCGCGGTCCCGTGTGGAGCCGTCGAGCTGCACGAAGGGGATGCCGCGCCGGCGCAGCCGCTCCCCCGCCCGCTCCAGGTACGAGGTGAAGGTGCTGAAGACGAGGGCCCGACGGCCTTCCGCGATCACGTCGTCGAGCTGCTCGACGAGCACGTCGAGCTTCGCGGACGGGACGTGCCGGTAGGCCGGGTCGACCAGGGACGCGTCGAGCGCGAGCAGGCGCAGGAGGGTGAGGGATCGGAACACCGTGAAGCGCTGCCGGTCGAGGTCGTCGACCAGGCCCAGGAGCTTCCGCCGCTCGCGCTGGAGGTAGCCGTCGTAGAGCACCCTGTGGGCGGGCGTCAGCGCGACCTCGATCGTCTGCTCCTGCTTCTCGGGGAGCTCCGGCGCCACCGCCTCCTTGGTGCGGCGGAGCAGGAACGGACGCAGTCGCCGGCGCAGTCTCTCGAGGCGGCGGCGCGCGCCCTCGGTGTGGCTGACGGTCCGTCCCTCGGACAGATCGGGCGAGGCGATGCCGACGGGCGCCTCCGCGTGCAGGATCGGCCGGGTGTACTCCTCGCGGAAGCGGCGCAGCGGCGGCAGGAGCCCGGGCGCCACCAGGGCGAGGACCGCCCAGAGCTCGTCGAGCGAGTTCTCCAGCGGTGTGCCGGTGAGCGCGAGCGTGACGGGCGCGCCGACCCCGCGGGCGGCCCGGTGCGTCTGCGAGGCGGGGTTCTTGACGAACTGGGCCTCGTCGAGGATCAGCGCCGACCACGTCCTCGCCGCCCAGCGCTCGCCGCCGAGGCGCAGGACCGCGTAGCTGGTGAGGACCACGTCCGCGTCGGCCGGGATCGCGTCGAGCGCGCCCTCCCGAGAGCTCGTGACGAGGTGGACGCGCAGGGCGGGCGCGAAGCGCTCGGCCTCCGAGCGCCAGCCCGGCACGACCGAGGTGGGGGCGACCACGAGGAACGGCGCGGGGCGGATCCCGGCGCGGCCCGCCTCCTCGACCGCATCGAGCATCATGGCCAGCGCCTGCAGGGTCTTGCCGAGGCCCATGTCGTCGGCCAGGATCCCGCCGAGCCCGTGACGGAGGCGGTGCACGAGCCAGGCGTAGCCCGCCCGCTGGTACGGGCGCAACCGGGCGGTCAGGCCCTCCGGCGGCTCCACGTCCTCCGGCGACCCGGCGGCCAGCGCGGAGTCGAGCACGGCGCGCCACGCGTCGGAGGGGACGCTCTCGTCGGCGAGCTCCTCCAGCTCGTTCCACAACCCGGTCTGGTGCCGGCCGAGCCGCGGTCCCGTCTCCCACTCGTCGAGCTCGTCCGCCCGGGTCAGCAGCTCCCGGAGCCGGTCGAGGCCGGGGTGCGCGAGTGAGAGGTAGGAGTGGTCGACCAGGCGGATGCGGTCACCGCCCGCGGCCAGAGCGCGGAAGAGGGGCAGGAACGGCACGGTCGCGTCGCCGATCGTCACGACGACGCCGAGGTCGAACCAGTCGGCGCTCTCGGTGTCGACCGCGGTGATGGTGAGCGTGAGCGGTCCGGTCAGCAGGCGGTAGTCCGGGGCCACGCCCTCGCGCTCGATCCGGACCCCGCCGATCCCCTCCAGCTGCGGGAGCTGCTCCACCACGAACACCGCCGCCTCGGCCCCGCGCAGGACCGCGCTCGTCCCCGGCTCCGGCACGAGAGCGGACCCGGCCTCGCCGAGCACCGAGCGCACCCGGCGGAGCACCGCGCGCTCGACAGCCGCGTCGGCCGTGCCGTCGAGCTCGCCCGCGCGATCGGGCGAGCGGCGCCAGTGCCAGCCCACCCTGACGGCGCGCCGCGGCTCGAACGAGACCGTGCAGACCAGGCGCGGGGGCTCCGGATCGTCCAGGACGAGGTCGACGCCCTCCTCGCGCACCGCGACGCGGCCGCGGAGGGCGGGGAGGTGCTCGCCGACGAACTCGGGCACGTCCTCCGCCGGGACCTCCGTCTCCTCGGGGTGGTCGAGGAGCCGCAGCTCCTCGTCGTCGAAGGGCAGGGACGCGGGCGCGAGCAGGAGCGAGGACGGATCGCCGCCCTCGACCGCGTAGACGCCGTGCCGGGCGACCGGACGCGCCGACTCGGGCGCGTGCTCCGCGCCGTCGATCCGCAGGACGGGCCGCAGCCGGAGCGCTCCTTCCTCCGCCGAGACCGTCACCGCCACATGGGCGGGACCGGCGAGGCGGACCGCGCCCTTCTCCGGGGCGAGCAGCGGGATCCCGACGGCCTGCGCCTGCTCGAGCAGCCGCCAGAGCAGCGGGCTCTCGTAGTCGTCGAGGTGGATCCAGTCGGGGTCCTGCCCGAGGTGGACGGTGCGCGTCGCGCGGTGCAGGGCCGCGAACTCGGCGAACCAGCGCTGGTGAGCGGGGTCGAGCGAGAGCCGGTGGGTCTGGAAGTTCAGCGACTTCCAGGTCAGGGTGCTGCGGTTCCAGGCGCCCCCGCGCCCGCGGACGACGGGGCGGGTGGCCAGACGGTGGTCGCGGCGCTCGTCGGCGTCGTAGGTCTTCGCCGTGACGCGCTCGCTCGCCGGCGCCCGCCACGGATCGTCGGCCCGGCGCACCAGCCGGCGCAGCTCGAACTGCAGCCCGATCGGCGTGAGGACGGGCGGCGACTCGGCCTCGGCGGATCCGCTGAGCTCGCCGACGCGGGCGCGCCAGGAGGAGGGGGTCGACTCGGGAGGCACCGCCCCATGCTGCCACGCACCGCCGACACCCCCGCCCGCACCGCGTGACGGGCAGAATCGGAGGATGACCAGCAGCGACTCCCCCGCGCCCACCGTCCTCACCCTCGGCAGCGAGAGCCTGCGCCTCGCCCTGACGACCGCCGGGGCCGAGATGACGTCCCTCCGCGACGACGAGGGCCGCGAGTACCTGTGGCAGGCCGGCCCGGAGTGGCGCCGGCACGCTCCCGTCCTGTTCCCGATCATCGGCCGCCTCCCCGGCGACACGCTGCACCACGACGGCGCGGACCACCGGATGGGGCAGCACGGCTTCGCGCGGGACCGCGTCTTCGAGCTCGCGGGCGTCTCGGCGGACGAGGCGGTGTTCCGGCTCCGGAGCGACGACGCCACGCGCGCGGTGTTCCCCTTCGACTGGACGCTCCTCATCGCCTACGCCGTGACCGGCGCCTCGCTCCGGATCACCCAGACCGTCGAGAACAGGGGTCCCTCTCCGCTGGGCTTCTCGCTCGGCAACCACCCGGCCTTCGCGCTGCCGCTGCCCGAGGGCCGCGGCGAGCACCGCATCCGCTTCGCGCAGCCCGAGCCGGAGGGGTACCGCCGCGCTCCGAAGAACCTGCTGCTCGGGGCGCGCCACCCTGCGCCGCTCGAGGACGGGGTCCTGACGGTGGACGACGCGCACTTCGAGGAGGGCGTGATGATCTTCGACGAGCCGCGCCGGCGGACCCTCCGGCTCGAGGCCGACGGCGCTGCCCGCGCGATCGTCGTCGACACCGGGGACTTCGACGTGGTCGGCGTGTGGAAGCCGGTCGGGGGCCCGTTCGTCTGCCTCGAGCCGTGGCGGAGCGTCCCGACCCCCGAGGGCTGGGACGGAGACATCGTCGACAAGCCGCGCCAGATCGTCCTCGAGCCGGGCGGCCGGCGGTCGCTGTCCTACAGCATCGCGCTGAGCTGAACGTCCTCGCGCTGGATCTGCGCGTCGAGCAGCTCGAAGCGGCGGATGATCAGCCCCTCGCGGGTGGCCCAGGGGCAGATCACCAGGGTCTCGATGCCGAGTGCGTCCATGGCCGCCTCCGCGACGAGAGCGCCCGCGAGCAGCTGCGGAGCCCGCAGAGCGGAGACGCCGGGCAGCGCTGAGCGGTCGGCCGCGCTGATCGCGGCGAGGCGGGCGGACCACAGCCGGAGGTCGACCAGGTGCAGCTCGCGGCGCACCAGCGGACCGGCGGCGCTCGGAGCGGCGCCGGTGATCCGCGCGAGGGAGCGGAAGGTCTTCGACGTACCCGCGACCAGGTCGGGGCGCCCCAGGGCGAGGAAGCCGCGGACGGGCTCCGCGAGCACCTCGCGGGCGTGACGCCGGGCGGCCTTCACGCTCGTGGCCGAGGCGGGATCGCCGACCAGCAGGTCCCGCGTCACCCGCCCCGCTCCGAGCGGGACCGACACGGCGAGCTCGGGCACCTCGTCCACGCCCATCGAGAGCTCGAACGAGCCGCCGCCGATGTCGAGGTCCAGGATCGAGCCCGCGCCCCAGCCGAACCAGCGGCGCACGGCGAGGAAGGTGGCCGACGCCTCCGCCTCGCCGCCGAGCTCCTGGAGGTGCACTCCCGTCTCGGCGCGGACCCGGTCGAGGACCGCCGCGCCGTTGCCGGCCTCGCGGATCGCCGAGGTCGCGAACGCCAGCAGGTCCTCCGCGCGGTGCTCGCGGGCGACCTCCGCGGCCTCGGTCACGAACGCGATCAGCTCGCGCTGGCCCCGCTCGGTGATCTCCCCCGCCTCGTCGAGGTGCGCCACGAGAGCGAGGCTCCGCTTGTGCGAGCGGTAGGGCACCGGGCGGGCGCCGGGGTGCGCGTCGACGAGGAGCAGGTGGACCGTGTTGGAGCCGATGTCGAGCACGCCGAGTCGCATGGGTCCACGGTATCCGCCCGCGGAGGCGCGTCCCGCCACGCGGGCCGCCGGGGAACGCCGGAGGGCCCGGCCGCTCGCGCGACCGGGCCCCTCGGAGGGTGCTGGACTCAGTGGTCCCAGTTCTCGGCCCTGTCGGCCGAGCTGGACGAGCCGACGATGTGCACCCGCATGTCGTTCGTCGTGCCGGCGCGCCCGGGGGGCGATCCGGAGACGACGACCACGGTCTCGCCCGCCTGGGCGAGGCCCTCGCGGAGCAGCACCGCGTCCACCTGCGCGAACATCGCGTCGGTGTGGTTGACGCGCGGCGTGACGAAGGACTGGACGCCCCAGTTCAGCGCCATGCGGCGGCGGACGGCCGGCTCGGGGGTGAAGCCGATGATCGGGATGCCGTGGCGCAGGCGCGTCATGCGGCGGACCGAGTCGCCCGACTCGGTGAACACGCAGAGGAACTTCGCCTCGACGAACTCCGCGACCTCGGCGGCGGCCAGCGTGACCGATCCGCCCTGGGTGCGGGGCTTGCTGCCCAGCGGGGGGATGCGCTCCAGACCGTGCTCCTCGGTGGACTCGACGATTCGGGCCATGGTCTGCACGGTGACGACGGGCCAGGCTCCGACGCTGGTCTCGCCCGAGAGCATGACCGCGTCCGCGCCGTCGAGGATGGCGTTCGCGACGTCCGAGGCCTCGGCCCGCGTGGGGCGAGGGCTCTCGATCATCGACTCGAGCATCTGGGTCGCGACGATGACCGGCTTCGCCCAGCGGCGGGCGAGCTCGACGGCGTGCTTCTGCACGATCGGCACCGCCTCGAGGGGCAGCTCGACGCCGAGGTCGCCGCGGGCGACCATGATGCCGTCGAAGACGTCGATGATCTCCTGCAGGTTGTCGACCGCCTGCGGCTTCTCGATCTTGGCGATGACGGGAGCCTTGCGGCCCTCCTCCGCCATGATCTCGTGCACGCGCTCGATGTCGCTGGCGTTGCGCACGAAGGAGAGGGCGATGATGTCGGCGCCGAGACGGATCGCCCAGCGGAGGTCGTCCTCGTCCTTCTGGGAGAGGGCGGGGACGTTGACCGCGACACCGGGCAGGTTGATGCCCTTGTTGTTCGAGACGTTGCCGGGGACGACGACCTCGGTGACGACCCGGGGGCCCTCGACGGCGGTGACGCGGACAGCGACCTTGCCGTCGTCGATGAGGAGCATGTCGCCCGGGTTCACGTCGTCCGGGAGGGCCTTGAACGTGGTGCCCGAGAGCTCGCGCGTGCCGAGGACGTCCTCGGTGGTGATGGTGAAGACGTCGCCCTCGGCGAGGGCGTACGGGCCGCCCTCGAACTTGCCGAGGCGGATCTTCGGACCCTGCAGGTCGACGAGGATCGCGACCGCGCGCCCGGCGTCGTCCGCGGCCTTCCGCACGATGCGGTAGATGCCTTCGTGGACGTCGTAGCTTCCGTGACTGAGGTTCATGCGGGCCACGTCCACGCCGGCGTCGATGATCGCACGAATGGTCTCGTACGACGACGTTGCCGGGCCGAGGGTGGCGACGATTTTCGCTCGTCTCATTGAGGGGGTGCTCCGTTGTTCTGCGCCCGGAGGCGCGTCGTTAGCGGGGAGGGTGAGCTGATTGCTGGCGGGCCGAGACTATCGCGTCCCGGGGACTAGAGCGTGAAGCCCCGATCGTCGGGGCCGACCGGCGCCGGCAGCTGGGTCGTGCCCTCGAGGTAGCGGTCGACCTCGGCCGCGACGGAGCGGCCCTCGGCGATCGCCCAGACGATCAGGGACTGGCCGCGCCCGGCGTCGCCGGCCACGAAGACGCCGGGGACGGTCGTCTCGAAGGCGTCGCCGCGCGCGACGTTGCCGCGCTCGGTGAAGGGGACGTCGAGCTGGCGGCCGAGGTGGTCCGCCTCCGGGCCGGTGAAGCCGAGGGCGAGCAGGACCAGGTCGGCCGGGATCTCGCGCTCGGTGCCCGCCTTGGGGACGCGGCGCCCGTCGAGGTACTCGGTCTCGGCCACGCGCACCGCGCGGACCTCGCCGCCCTCGTTCGCGAGGAACTCCACGGTCGACGCGAGGAACATCCGCTCCCCGCCCTCCTCGTGGGCGCTCGAGACCTCGAACACGGTCGGGTCCATCGGCCAGGGCTGGCTGTCCGGGCGCTGCGACGGCGGCTGCTGCCCGATCGCCAGATTCGTGACCGACGCGGCCTTCTGGCGGTGGGCGGTACCGATGCAGTCCGCTCCGGTGTCGCCTCCGCCCAGGACGACGACGTGCTTGCCCTCGGCCGAGATCTGCTCGAAGACGCGGTCGCCCGCGATCGCGCGGTTCGACTGCACGAGGTACTCCATGGCGAAGTGCACGCCGTCGAGGTCGCGACCCGGGATCGGCAGGTCGCGCGGCACGAGAGCACCGGTGGCGACCACGACCGCGTCGTAGCGCGCCCGCAGGTCGTCCCAGGTGATGTCGGAGCCGATGTCGACGCCCGCGCGGAACCGGGTGCCCTCGGCCTTCATCTGGTTCAGGCGCAGCTCGAGGTGCTTCTTCTCCATCTTGAAGTCCGGGATCCCGTAGCGCAGGAGACCGCCGATGCGGTCGTCGCGCTCGTAGACCGCGACGGTGTGCCCGGCGCGGGTGAGCTGCTGAGCGGCGGCGAGCCCCGCCGGGCCGGAGCCGACGACCGCGACGGTCTTGCCGGTCAGGCGCTCCGGCGGGTGCGGCTGCACCCAGTCGTTGCCGAAGGCCTGATCGATGATCGAGACCTCGATCTGCTTGATCGTGACGGCGGGCTGATTGATGCCGAGCACGCAGGACGACTCGCACGGCGCCGGGCAGAGCCGGCCCGTGAACTCCGGGAAGTTGTTCGTCGCGTGCAGGCGCTCGATCGCCTGGCGGCCCTCGCCGCGCCACATCAGGTCGTTCCACTCGGGGATCAGGTTCCCCAGCGGGCAGCCCTTGTGGCAGAACGGGATGCCGCAGTCCATGCAGCGGCCCGCCTGCCGGCGCAGCACGGCGGAGTCGCCCTGCTCGTAGACCTCTTTCCAGTCCATCAGGCGGACGGACACGGGACGCCGCTTGGGCAGCTCCCGGTCCTGCACCTTCAGGAACCCCTTGGGATCAGCCACCGGTCACCTCCAGAATCCGTCCCCAGACGACGTCGCCGTCGGGGTCGAGCCCCTCCTCCACAGCGGATGCGCGCGTCGCGAGCACCGCGGCGAAGTCGCGGGGCAGTACCTTGACGAAACGCGAGACCGTTCCGTCGAAATCGTCGAGCATCCCCTGGGCCAGGGTCGACTCGGTCTCCGCGACGTGCCGCTCGAGCAGGTCGCGCAGGATCTCCACGTCGGCGCTGCCGAGCTCGGAGAGGGTCAGCTCGCCGGAGGCGATCGCGTCGCGGTTCACGAGCTCGCGGCGCAGGCCGTGGATGTAGGCCGTGCCGCCCGACATGCCGGCGCCGAGGTTCCGCCCGGTCTCGCCGAGGATCACCGCCAGGCCGCCGGTCATGTACTCGAGCGCGTGGTCGCCCACTCCCTCGACCACCGCGGTGGCGCCGGAGTTGCGGACCAGGAAGCGCTCGCCGACCATCCCGCGGATGAACATCGTGCCCTGGGTCGCCCCGTAGCCGATCACGTTGCCCGCGATCACGTTCGTCGAGGCGTCGAAGGTGCTGCGGCGGTCCGGCCGCACCACGATCTGGCCGCCCGAGAGGCCCTTGCCGACGTAGTCGTTGGAGTCTCCCTCGAGCCGCAGCGTGATGCCGGCGGGGAGGAACGCTCCGAGCGACTGCCCGGCCGAGCCGCGGAGCGACACGACGATGGAGTCGGCCGGCAGGCCGTTCTCGCCGAATCGGACGGTGACCTCGTGGCCCAGCATGGTGCCGACGGCGCGCTCGGTGTTCTTGATCTCGCGCTCGATCCGCACGGTGCCGCGGTGGTCGAGCACGTTCGCCGCGAGGCGGATCAGCTCGTTGTCGAAGTGGTGCTCGAGCTCGTGCTCCTGCGCGCGGCCGTGGCGGCGCGGCTCCTCCGCCGTGAAGACCGGTCCGACGAGGATCGGCGTCAGGTCGAGCCCGCTCGCCTTCCAGTGCTCGATCGCCTGGTCGACGTCGAGCAGCTCGCGGTGGCCGACGATCTCGTCGACGCTCCGGAAGCCGAGCTGCGCGAGGTACTCGCGCACCTCCTGGGCGATGAACTCGAAGAAGTTGACGACGAACTCGGGCTTGCCGGAGAACCGCTGGCGCAGCTCCGGGTTCTGCGTCGCGACGCCCACCGGGCAGGTGTCGAGGTGGCAGACGCGCATCATGATGCAGCCCTCGACGATCAGCGGAGCCGTCGCGAAGCCGAACTCCTCGGCTCCGAGCAGCGCGCCGATGACGACGTCGCGACCGGTCTTCATCTGGCCGTCGACCTGCACGACCACGCGGTCGCGCATGCCGTTGAGCATCAGCGTCTGCTGGGTCTCGGCCAGGCCGAGCTCCCAGGGCGTGCCCGCGTGCTTGAGCGAGTTAACCGGGCTCGCGCCGGTGCCGCCGTCGTGACCCGAGACGAGGATCACGTCGGCGAGGGCCTTCGCGGTGCCGGCGGCGACCGCTCCGATGCCCGACTGGCTGACCAGCTTCGCGTGGATGCGCGCCGACGGGTTCGCCCGCTTGAGGTCGAAGATCAGCTGCTTGAGGTCCTCGATCGAGTAGATGTCGTGGTGCGGCGGCGGCGAGATCAGGCCGACACCGGCGGTCGCGTGCCGGGTGCGCGCGATCCACGGGTACACCTTCGTGGGCGGAAGCTGACCGCCCTCGCCGGGCTTGGCGCCCTGGGCGAGCTTGATCTGGATGTCGTCGGCGTGGGTGAGGTACATGCTCGTGACGCCGAAGCGGCCCGAGGCGACCTGCTTGATCGCGGAGCGGCGCTCCGGGTCGAGCAGCCGCTCGGTGTCCTCGCCGCCCTCGCCGGTGTTCGACTTGGCGCCGAGGCGGTTCATCGCGATGGCGAGCGTCTCGTGCGCCTCCGGCGAGATGGAGCCGTAGCTCATCGCGCCCGTCGAGAAGCGCTTGACGATCGCCTCGACCGGCTCGACCTCGTCGATCGGGATCGGCGTGCGCCCCGCGGTGTCGAGCTTGAACATGCCGCGGAGGGTCATCAGCGAGCTCGCCTGGTCGTCGACCATCTTCGTGTACTCGCGGAAGACGTCGTAGCGGCGGTTGCGCGTCGAGTGCTGCAGGCGGAACACCGTGTCCGGGTTGAACAGGTGCGGGGCGCCGTCGCGGCGCCACTGGTACTCGCCGCCGACCGCCAGGCGCTCATGGGCGACGATCGCGCCGTCCTCGGGATAGGCGGCGCGGTGACGCGCGGCGTTCTCCTCGGCGACGACGTCGATGCCGATGCCGCCGAGCTTCGAGACGGTGCCGGTGAAGTACTGGTCGACGAACGCCTGGCTGAGGCCGACGGCCTCGAAGGTCTGCGCCCCGGCGTAGCTCGACACGGTGGAGATGCCCATCTTGGACATGATCTTCAGCACACCCTTGCCGAGCGCCTTGATCACGTTCTTCACGGCCTTCTCCGGCGAGACGTCCGACAGCATGCCGCTGCGGACGAGGTCCTCGCAGGTCTCCATAGCCAGGTACGGGTTGACCGCGGAGGCGCCGTAGCCGATGAGCGTCGCCACGTGGTGCACCTCGCGGACGTCGCCCGCCTCGACCACGAGCCCCACTCGCATCCGGTTCTCGGTGCGGATGAGGTGGTGGTGCACGGCAGCGAGCATCAGCAGCGACGGGATCGGCGCGAGGTCCTTGGTGGAGTCGCGGTCCGACAGCACCAGGAACTGCGCTCCCGCGGCGATGGCCTCGTCGGCCTCGTCGCACATCTCGTCGATGCGGTCCTGCATCGCGCGGGGTCCCGCGTCGACGCGGTAGAGGCCGCGGATCGTCGTGGTGATGTGGCTCAGCGGGCGCGGCGCGATGTGCTGGATCTTCGCGAGCTCGTCGTTGTCGATGACCGGGAAGTCGAGGACGACCTGGCGCGCGTGCTCGGCACCGGCGGTCAGCAGGTTGCGCTCGGGGCCGAGGCCCAGGCGGAGCGAGGTCACGACCTCCTCGCGGATCGAGTCCAGCGGCGGGTTCGTCACCTGCGCGAAGGCCTGCGTGAAGTAGTCGAAGAGCAGGCGGGGGCGCTTGGACAGGACGGCCACGGGGGTGTCCGAGCCCATCGCTCCGAGCGGCTCCGCACCGGCGCGCGCCATCGGCAGCAGGAGGAGGCGGACCTCCTCCTCGGTGTAGCCGAAGGTGCGCTGGCGGCGGTTGACCGAGGCGGGCGTGTGCACGATGTGCTCGCGCTCGGGGAGGTCCTTGAGGTTGATGCGGCCCTTCTCGAGCCACTCCTCGAACGGACCGGAGGCGGCGAGCTGCCCCTTGATCTCCTCGTCCTCGACGATGCGGCCCTGCTCGGTGTCGACCAGGAACATGCGGCCGGGCTGCAGGCGTCCCTTGCGGACCACCTTCGCGGGGTCGATGTCGAGCACGCCGATCTCGCTGGCGAGCACCACGAGCCCGTCGTCGGTGACGACGTAGCGGCCGGGGCGGAGCCCGTTGCGGTCGAGAGTGGCGCCGACGAGCTCGCCGTCGGTGAAGACGATCGCGGCCGGGCCGTCCCACGGCTCCATGAGCATCGAGTGGTACTCGTAGAACGCGCGGCGCTTCGGGTCGAGCGCGCCGTCCTGGTTCTCCCAGGCCTCCGGCACCATCATCATGACCGCGTGCGGGAGCGACCGGCCGGCCAGGTTGAGCAGCTCGACGGTCTCGTCGAACGAGGCGGAGTCGCTGCGGCCGGGCGAGACGATCGGGAACAGCGGGGCCAGGTCGCCCAGCTCGCGGCTCTTCAGCTGCGACTGGCGTGCGCGCATCCAGTTGCGGTTGCCCTGCACTGTGTTGATCTCGCCGTTGTGCGCGATCATCCGGAACGGCTGAGCGAGCGGCCACGACGGGAAGGTGTTGGTGGAGTACCGGGAGTGCACCAGCGCGAGCTTCGACGCGAAGCGCTCGTCGGACAGGTCCGGGTAGAACGGCTCCAGCTGGAGCGTCGTCACCATGCCCTTGTAGACGAGCGTGCGGCTCGAGAGCGACATGAAGTAGACCTCGAGCTCGCGCTCGACGCGCTTGCGCAGGCGGAAGGTCAGACGGTCGAGGCGCACGGAGGAGAGGGGCGTGCCGCTCTCGTCGGTCAGCTCGCTCCGGATGAACAGCTGCTCGATCGCCGGCATGGCGGCCCGGGCGAGCGTGCCGATCTCGTCGGGCTGCACGGGCACGGAGCGCCAGCCGACCACGGCGAGGTTCTCCTCGCGGGCGATGTCGGCGATCGTCGACTTGACCCGCTCGCGCTCGAACACGTCCACCGGGAGGAAGGCGTTGCCCACCGCGTACTGGCCCAGCGGCGGGAGCTCGAAGGGAGCGACCGCGCGGAGGAACTCGTCCGGGATCTGCGTGATGATCCCCGCGCCGTCGCCCGTTCCCGCGTCGGAGCCGACGGCGCCGCGGTGCTCGAGGTTGCGCAGCGCGTTCAGCGCGGCGTCGATGATGTCGTGGCCGGCGGTGCCGCGCATGGTGGCGACCATCGCGAGACCGCACGCGTCCTTCTCGGCGGCCGGGTCGTACATCCCCTGCGCCGGCGGCATGCCCAGGAAGGGCACGGCGCGGGCCGGGGTCGAGGGCTGGGCGGAGGCCATGGGAACCGTCCTCACGGGGGTGATGGCTGATCGGGACGTCACTGGCCCGCGGTGGTGGAGGAGGAGCGGCTCCCCGATCGGGAGGGCCGCAGGGTTCTGCCGTGGCGCGAGCGTCGCGCGCCGTCGGCGGTGCCTGCACGACGACCCGCCCGCGGCAGCGCTCGTGGCTGCGCCGCGATGGGGCGGTCGTGGAGGTGTCGGGCACCCGGGAGGCGGTCGCGGAGGCTCCGCGACCTCCGTCAGGTGCGGGAGACCGTCGGCTTCTCGGCGTCGGTGCCGGAAGCAGGGGTGGTGGTGTCGTCGGAGTCGGACTCGACGTCCTCGAATTCTACCGCAGCCGGGGCGGGCGTCCACTCGCGACCCGGCCGGTAGGCCGAGGGCTCGGCGCCCGGGTGCTCGCGCTTCTGGATCACCACGAGGACCAGGCCGATGACCACGGCGATGAGCGCGGCCCAGACGTTGGTGCGGATGCCCCAGAAGAACTCGCTCGGGTCGATCCGGATGGACTCGAACCAGACGCGGCCGATCCCGTACCAGATCAGGTAGGCGGCGAAGACGGTGCCCCACTGCAGCTTGAGACGGCGCTCGAGCAGGAGGATGACCGCGATGCCGACGACGTTCCAGAGGATCTCGTAGAGGAAGGTCGGGTGGAAGAGCGTGCCCGCCGGGAGGCCGACGGGGAAGGCCGGGTTGGTGGTCTCGATCTCGAGGCCCCAGGGCAGGGTCGTGGGCAGGCCGAAGAGCTCGTGGTTGAACCAGTTGCCCAGACGCCCGAGCGCCTGCGCGGCGAGCATGCCGGGGGCGAGGGCGTCGGCGAAGGTCCAGAACCGCACTCCTGTCCAGCGGCAGCCGATGAACGCGCCGACCGCGCCTCCGATCAGCCCGCCGAAGATGGCGTTGCCGCCGTTCCAGATGCGGACGACCTCCCACGGGTCGGCGCCGTCGTAGAAGTAGTCGCCGGGGTGGGTGAGCACGTGGTAGGCGCGGGCGCCGACGATGCCGAGCGGCACCGCCCAGATGATGATGTCGAGCACGACCCACGGCTCCGCCCCGCGGCGCTTGAGGCGCTGGTTCGTCATGATCGTCGCCACGATGATCCCCGCGAGAATGCAGAGCGCGTAGGTGTGGATCGCGAGCGTGAAGGTGCCGATCGTGAGGTCGTACTGACTCCACGCGTCGGGGGGGCTCGGAATGCTCAGCGGTACGGACACCGGTACTCGACCTTTCGAAGGAGGGGGTCCCCCGGGCACGGCTCGGCCGCGCCCCGGTGGGCATCCCGATTGTAGCGGGAGGGTGTCAGCGCGCGGAGCGCAGGCGGGTGCCCTCGGCGAGGCCGCGGGAGGTCTCGGCGACCGCGTCGACCCCGCCGGACGCCAGTGCCCGCACCAGGGCGGATCCGACGATGGCGCCGTCCGCGTAGGCGAGGATCTCGGCGACCTGCTCGCCGGTCGAGATGCCCAGGCCGACGCACGCACTCTCGGAGCCGGCGGCGCGGAGGCGGTCGACCAGGGTGCGGGCCGCGGAGTCGACGTCGGTGCGCGCGCCGGTGATGCCCATCGTCGAGACCGCGTAGACGAATCCACGGCTCGAGTCGACGGCCTGGCGCAGGCGCGTGTCCGTCGAGGACGGCGCCGCGAGGAACACGCGGTCGAGTCCGAGCCGCTCGGAGACGGCGAGCCACTCGGCGCCCTCGTCCGGGATCAGGTCGGGCGTGATGAGGCCGGACCCGCCGGCCTCGGCCAGATCGGTGGCGAAGCGCTCGACCCCGTACTGCAGGACGGGGTTGTAGTAGGTCATCACCAGGACCGGCACGTCGACGCGCGCCCGGATCTCGCGGACGGCCTCGAAGCCGTGACGGAGGCGGAAGCCGCCCGCGATGGCGGCCTGGGTCGCCTCCTGGATGACGGGTCCGTCCATCACCGGATCGGAGTAGGGCAGGCCCAGCTCGATCGCGTCGACGCCGTTCTCGGCCATGGCCACGGCGGCGTCGATGCTGGTCGGCAGGTCGGGGAAGCCGACGGGGAGGTAGCCGATCAGGGCGCCCGCCGCCTCCTCGTTCCGGCGCCGGACGGTCTCGGCGACGCTCGGTCCGCGGCCGCTCACGACTGCACCGCGCCCTGGTCCATGAGGCCGAAGTAGTGCGCAGCGGTCGTCATGTCCTTGTCGCCGCGGCCCGAGAGGTTGACCAGGATGGTGGCCTCGGGGCCGAGCTCGCGCCCGAGCTCCAGCGTGCCGGCCAGCGCGTGCGCGGACTCGATCGCGGGGATGATCCCCTCGGTGCGGCTGAGCAGCATGAGCGCGTCCATCGCGGCCGAGTCGGTGACCGCGCGGTAGTCGGCGCGGCCGATGCTCGAGAGCCACGCGTGCTCCGGGCCGATGCCCGGGTAGTCGAGGCCGGCCGAGATCGAGTGCGACTCGACGGTCTGGCCGTCCTCGTCCTGGAGGAGGAAGCTGCGGGCACCGTGCAGGACGCCGGGGCGGCCCTTGCTGATGGTCGCCGCGTGGCGGGGGGTCTCGATCCCGTCGCCGCCGGCCTCGAAGCCGACGAGGCGGACCTCGGGGTCGTCGAGGAAGGCGTGGAAGATCCCCATCGCGTTGGAGCCGCCGCCGACGCAGGCGGTGACCGCGGTAGGCAGCGAGCCGGTCAGCTCGAGGACCTGCTCGCGCGCCTCCTCGCCGATGATCTTCTGGAAGTCGCGGACGAGGGCCGGGAACGGGTGCGGGCCCGCGACGGTGCCGAAGATGTAGTTCGTGGTGCCGACGTTCGTCACCCAGTCGCGCATCGCGTCGTTGATCGCGTCCTTGAGGGTGCGCGAGCCGGTCGTCACGGGGATCACCTCGGCGCCGAGCAGGCGCATGCGGGCGACGTTGAGGGCCTGGCGCTCGGTGTCGACCTCGCCCATGTAGACCACGCAGTCGAGGCCGAACAGGGCGGCGGCCGTGGCGGTCGCGACGCCGTGCTGGCCCGCTCCCGTCTCGGCGATGACGCGGGTCTTGCCGATCCGCTTGGTGAGCAGCGCCTGGCCCAGCACGTTGTTGATCTTGTGCGAGCCGGTGTGGTTGAGGTCCTCGCGCTTGAGGATGATCCGCGCACCGCCGGCGTGCTCGGCGAACCGCGGCACCTCGGTGATGATCGACGGACGGCCGGTGTAGCTGCGGTGCAGCTCCATCAGCTCGGCCGCGAACGCGGGGTCGACCTTCGTGCGCTCGTACTCGGCGCTCAGCTCGTCGAGGGCCTCGACGAGGGACTCGGGGACGTAGCGTCCGCCGAACTCGCCGAAGTAGGGGCCGAGTTCATCCCGGAGTGCCATGGGGGTACCGCCTATCGGAGTGGTCAGTGCGCCAGGAAGCCGGCGAGGGTGGAGACGGGGTCGCCGCCGGTGACGAGAGCCTCGCCCACGAGGACGACGTCGGCTCCGGAGCCGCGGTAGTGCGCGACGTCGTCGGCGGTGAGGACGGCCGATTCGGCCACCTTCACCGCATCGTCGGGGAAGCGCTCGGAGAGGCGGCCGAAGAGGTCGCGGTCGAGCTGGAAGGTGGAGAGGTCGCGGGCGTTCACGCCGATGAGCCGCGCGCCGAGGTCGGCGGCCCGCTCGAGCTCGTCGGCCGAGTGCGTCTCGACGAGCGGGGTCATCCCCAGCTCGAGGACGAGGGCGTGCAGCTCGGCGAGCAGGGGCTGCTCGAGCGCGGCGACGATGAGGAGGACCAGGTCGGCTCCGGCCGCACGGGCCTCGAGGACCTGGTACGGCTCGGAGACGAAGTCCTTGCGCAGGACGGGGATCGACACGCGCGCGCGGACCGCCTCGAGGTCCGCCAGGGACCCCTTGAAGCGGCGCTCCTCGGTGAGGACGCTGATCGCGCTCGCTCCCCCGAGCTCGTACTGCCCGGCCAGATCGGCGGGGACGGGGATGTCGGCGAGGGCTCCGCGCGACGGGCTGGCGCGCTTCACCTCGGCGATGATCCTGACGCGCTCGGCGGGGGCCAGAGCGGCCAGGGCGTCGAGGGCGGGCGCCTGGGCGAGCGCGCGGCGCTCGACGGCTTCGAGCGGGGCGCTCTCGCGGCGCCGGGCCGCGTCGGCCAGGGCGCCGGCGGTGAGGTCGGCGAGCACCTAGGCGCGCGCCTTCGGGTTCGCCTTCGCGCCGTTGACGCCGTAGCCCGCCTTGGCCATGCCCATGCCCACGAGCAGACCCACCACGACCAGGCCGGCCGAGAGCCAGACCACCAGGGGCACGTCGAACCAGAACGCGATCGTGCCGATCGTGAATCCGACCAGCATGATGACGACGGCCGTCCACGCTGCGGGCGAGTGGCCGTGGTTGTCGTCGTCGTGCTCGGTGCTCATGGGTCTCCTCCTGGGGGTGCATCGGGACCAGAGCAGTCTAGCGTGAGGCGCCTGAGCGCCCGGCCCCGGACTCGCCTGCGCACCCGCCTGCAGGAGGCGGGGATGCTGGACCGCCGGACACGACCGCGGCCGGTGTCAGCGGCCCGAGGTGGGGTCGTCGCCGCGCGAGAGCTCGTCCCACGAGACGACCGGGTCGATGTCGCCGTCGTCCGTCTGCACGGTCGACGCGCCGTGGCCGTAGCCGTCGGCGGGCTCGAAGCGGGACGCGCGCTTCCGCGCCGCTCCCGGCCAGCGGCGCGAGGTCGCGAGGACGCCGATCCCGAGCAGCGCCGTGAGAACGCCGCAGACCAGGGCGACGACGGGCCAGGCCGTCGCGGAGGACGAGGCCACGAGCGCCGCGACGGACTGCTCCCCCGCGATGGCGGTCGCCTCGGTGACCAGCGAGGCGCCGGCGCGCACGGGGTCGCCCAGTGCCGTCGCGGCCTCGAGCACCACCGAGGCGCCGAGGACGGCCTGGAGCAGACCGAGCACGATCCGGAAGACGGGGCCGGCGATGGCGAGGGCCGCGGCGAGGGCGAGGCCCGCGAGCGCCAGGGCGGAGAGCGCGGGCGCGGCGACGGTCCCGGCCACGTCGATCCGCTGGCCCTCCCCCTCGATCGCAGCCAGGGTCAGCGTGGACCAGGTCTGGGTGGAGGAGGTCAGCTCGAGCGCGGCGAGGAGCACGACCCCGAGGATCGCCGTGTACTTCAGCCGCCGTCCGCTCATGCTCACTCCACCGGGCCGAGGCCGGTGAACGGCACGAGGGGGTCGACGTCGAAGCAGGCGTGCTCGCCCGTGTGGCAGGCGGCGCCGATCTGCTCGACCTGGACCAGCAGGGTGTCGGCGTCGCAGTCGAGGGCGGCACCCCGCACGTACTGCGCGTGACCGGACGTGTCGCCCTTGCGCCAGTACTCCTGACGCGAGCGCGACCAGAAGGTGACGCGGCCCTCGGTGAGGGTGCGCCGGAGAGCCTCGCGGTCCATCCAGCCCATCATGAGCACCTCGCGGGTGTCGTGCTGCTGGATGATCGCGGGCAGGAGCCCGGTCGGATCGAAGGCGGCGCGGTCCAGGACGGCGTCGAGCTCGGCGGGGGTCATCGGATCTCGATCCCGGAGGCGGCGAGCGCGCGCTTGACGTCGCCGATCGTCAGCTCGCGGTTGTGGAAGACGGAGGCGGCGAGCACGGCGTCGGCCCCCGCGTCGACGGCCGGAGCGAAGTGCTCGACGGCGCCGGCGCCTCCGGAGGCGATGACCGGCACGGAGCTCAGCTCGCGCATCGCGGCGATCAGCTCGAGGTCGAAGCCCTGCTTGGTGCCGTCGGCGTCGATGGAGTTGACCAGCAGCTCCCCGGCGCCGCGCTCGACGGCCTCGGCCGCCCAGGCCAGGGCGTCGAGCTCGGTCTCGCGGCGTCCGCCGTGAGTGGTGACGACGAAGCCGGACGCCGTGGCGTCGCTCCGCTTGACGTCGAGCGAGAGCACGAGCACCTGCGCGCCGAAGACGTCGGCGATCTCGCCGAGGAGCTCGGGCCGGGCGATCGCGGCGGAGTTGACGCCCACCTTGTCGGCGCCGTGCGCGAGCAGTCGCGAGACGTCCTCGGCGCTGCGCACCCCTCCGCCGACCGTGAGCGGGATGAAGACCTGCTCGGCGGTCGCCCGCACCACGTCGTAGGTGGTCGAGCGGTCGTCGACCGTGGCGGTGACGTCGAGGAAGGTCAGCTCGTCGGCGCCCTGCTCGAAGTAGAGGCGGGCGAGCTCGACGGGGTCGCCCGCATCGCGCAGATTCTGGAAGTTGACGCCCTTCACGACGCGGCCGGCGGCGACGTCGAGGCAGGGGATGACGCGGACGGCGAGACTCATCGGCTCCCCCTCTACAGGCGCGCGGCGTGGATGGAGGTGACCAGGATCGCGCGGGCGCCCAGGTCGTACAGGCGGTCCATCACCTGGTTCATGTCCGAGCGCGGCACCATCACGCGGACGGCCACCCACTCGGCGTCGTGCAGCGGCGAGACCGTCGGGGACTCGAAGCCCGGGGCGATCGCCGTGGCGCTCTCCAGGAGCGCGACGGGGCAGTCGTAGTCGAGCAGCACGTACTCGCGGGCGACCAGCACGCCCTGCAGGCGGCGCAGCAGCACCGGGATGCCCTCGGGCTCCCCCGCGGCGGAGACCAGGACGGCGGTCGAGTCCAGGATGACCGGGCCGAAGATCTCGAGGCCGGCCTTGCGGAGCGTGGTGCCGGTCTCGACGACATCGGCGATGACGTCGGCGACGCCGAGCTGGATCGCGGACTCGACCGCGCCGTCGAGGCGGATCAGCGTCACCTCGACGCCGTGCTCCCGGAGGAAGCGGCCCACGAGGCCCGGGTAGCTGGTCGCCACGCGGAGGCCGTCGATCTGCGCGAGCTCGTCGTAGCGGCCGGCGGGCCCGGCGAAGCGGAAGGTGGAGTTCGCGAAGCCGAGGCTCGCGATCTCGCGCGCCTCGGAGCCGGAGTCGATCAGGAGGTCGCGGCCGGTGACCCCGACGTCGAGAGCGCCGGAGCCGACGTAGGTGGCGATGTCGCGCGGGCGCAGGTAGAAGAACTCGACCCCGTTGCGCTCGTCGACGACGTGCAGCTCCTTCGGGTCACGGCGGCCGGTGTAGCCGGCCTCCGCGAGCATCTGACCGGCGGTCTCCGAGAGGGAGCCCTTGTTGGGGACGGCGACGCGCAGGAGCGCCGGGGCGGGGGTGGTGGTCACGGGACGTCCTTCATGACTCGACGGCTGTTCAGGGGGCGGCACGGCTCCTCGGGGAGCGTGCGGGCGCGACGGCGCGGAGCGGAGGCGCACCCCGGCGAGCGGGGCGGGGCTCACAGATGCCGGTAGACGTCGGCCGTCGTCAGTCCCTTGGCGAGCATGAGCACCTGCAGGTGGTAGAGCAGCTGCGAGATCTCCTCGGCGGTGCGCTCGTCGCCCTCGTACTCGGCGGCCATCCACACCTCGGCGGCCTCCTCGACGATCTTCTTGCCGATGAAGTGCACGCCGGCGTCGAGCTCGCGGACGGTGCCCGAACCCTCGGGACGGGCGGCGGCCTTCTCGCCCAGCTCAGCGAAGAGGTCGTCGAAAGTTTTCACCGGGGAAGTCTATACGGCGGCCGGGCGCGGGCCGCCTCAGTGCCGGTGCAGGTGAGCGGTCGCCGTCTCGCGCAGCGACGCGATCGCGGCCTCCGGGTCGTCCGCGCCGAAGACCGCGGAGCCCGCGACGAAGGTGTCGGCTCCCGCCTCCGCTGCGATCTCGATCGTGCCGGGAGCGATCCCGCCGTCGACCTGGAGCCAGACGTCGAGCCCGGTGCGGTCCACCACGTTCCGGAGGGTCCGCAGCTTGGGCATCGTCTCCTCCATGAAGGACTGGCCCCCGAAGCCGGGCTCGACCGTCATCACGAGGACCTGGTCGAACTCGGGCAGGAGGTCGAGGTAGTCGTCCACCATCGTGCCCGGCTTGAGCGCGATCCCCGCCCGCGAGCCGATCTCGCGCAGGCGCCGCGCGAGTGCCACGGCGTCGCGCGCGGCCTCGGCGTGGAAGGTCACGGAGTAGGCGCCGGTCTCGGCGTAGTCGGGGGCCCACCGGTCGGGGTCGTCGATCATCAGGTGCAGGTCGAGCGGCCGGGGCGAGACGTCCTGGAGGCGCTGGACCATGGTCAGCCCGAAGGTGAGGTTCGGCACGAAGTGGTTGTCCATCACGTCGACGTGCACGAGGTCGGCTCCGGCGATGCGCTGCAGCTCGGCCTCGAAGTTCACGAAGTCGGCGGAGAGGATGCTGGGGTTGATCCGTGCGGGCATGCCTTCAGCCTAGATCGGAGCGTCCTCCGCGTCCGCCCGGCCGAGCACGCTCCCGCTCCGGAGGGGTCAGGCGTCTCCGGACGCCGCCTCGAAGGGCCGGCGGCGGCGGAGGAGCTGCACGAACATGGCGTCGGTGCCGTGCCGGTGCGGCCAGAGCTGCACGTGGAGGGGGCCGTCCGGCAGCGGGAGCGGGTCCGCCGTCACCGCGCGCAGCACGGCCGGCGTGTCGACGAGCTCGAGCTCGTGCCGCTCCTGCGCGAGGGCGAGCACGCGCCGGGTCTCACCGAGGTGCGGCGAGCAGGTCACGTAGGCCAGCAGCCCGTCGGGAGCGAGAGCCCTCACCGCGGAGTCGAGCAGCTCGCCCTGGAGGGCGGCCAGCGGCTCCACGTCGGCCGCGGACTTGCGCCAGCGCGCCTCGGGCCGACGCCGCAGCGCACCGAGACCGGTGCACGGCGCGTCGAGGAGGATGCGGTCGAACGATCCCGGCTGCTCGTCGCCCAGGTCGCGCCCGTCGCCGGTGCGCACCTCGACCGACGGATCGACGGCGGCCAGCGCCTGCCGCACCAGGCCCGCGCGGCCCGGGACCACCTCGTTGGCGAGCAGCGCCGCCCCGCCTGCGCGCGCCTCCGCCGCGAGCAGCGCCGCCTTGCCGCCGGGTCCCGCGCACAGGTCGAGCCAGCGCTCGCCCGGGCGGACCGGCCGCGCCCGGGAGAGCGCCAGAGCGGCGAGCTGGGAGCCCTCGTCCTGCACGCGCACGCGGCCCTCGTGCACCGCGGGGAACGCCTCCGGGTCGCCGCCGGTGCTGGTCATGCCGACCGGCGAGAACCGGTCGGATTCGGCGTCGGCGATCTCGCCGGGAGACGCCAGGCCCGGCAGAGCCACCAGATTCACGCGCGGAGCCGCATTGTCGGCGGCGAGCAGCGCGTCGAGCTCGTCGGCCGCCCCCTCCGCCGCCAGCGCCCGTCGCAGGGCGCGCACGATCCACACGGGGTGGGAGCTCAGCGCGGCGATCCGGTCGTCCCCGGAGACCGCGGCCGCGGAGACCCGCTCGCGCCACTCGCCGGCGCTCGAGCGCGCGACCGCGCGCAGCACGGCGTTGGCGAAGGCCACCGCTCCCCGCGAGGAGCCGGCCGCGACGAGCGCGACGCTCTCGTTCACCGCGGCGTGCGGGGCCACGCGGGTCGCGAGCAGCTGGTGCACGCCCAGGCGCAGCGCGTCGAGCACCGGCGCATCGATGCTCTCGACGGACCGGTCGGCCGCGAGGGCGATCACGCGGTCGTAGTAGCCGGACATCCGCAGGGTGCCGTAGCAGAGCTCGGTGGCCAGTCCCGCGTCGGCGGGCAAGAGGCCGGCGGCGCTGATCCGCGCGGGCAGGACCAGGTTGGCGTAGGCGTCCGACCCGCTCACCGCGAGCAGGACGTCGTAGGCGACCCGGCGGGCGGGAGCGGCCTCGCGACGGGCGCTCACGCGAGCACCGTGCTCTCGCGCAGGCCGCGGGCCCAGTCGGCGCCGGCCATCGGGGTCCTGCCGGCGGGCTGGACGGTGACCAGCTCGACCGCTCCGTCCGCGGTGCCGACGAGGGCGCGCCCCGCGTCGAGGCGGACGACGCCGGGAGCGAGGTCCCCCTCGGCCGCGCGGACCGCGAGCACCTTGAGGCGCGCGTCTCCCACCGCGGTCGAGGCTCCGGGCTCGGGAGCCGTTCCGCGCACGAGCGCGAGGACCCGCGCGGTCGGGAGGCTCCAGTCGATCCGGCCGTCGGCGGCGTCGAGCTTGGGAGCGGGGGTCGCCTCTCCGGTCTGCGGAGTCGCGACGGCCGTGCCCTCCTCCAGCGCGTCGACCACGCCGAGGGTGAGGCCGGCGCCGCTCCCGGCCAGCTCCGTCAGCAGCTCGCCCGCGGTGCGCTCCCCCGCGTCGACGGCGAGCTCGGCGTACACGTCACCGGCGTCGAGCTCGGCGACCAGCTGGAAGACGCTCGCGCCGATCCGCGTGTCGCCCGCCATCAGCGCCCGCTGGACGGGAGCCGCCCCGCGCCAGCGCGGCAGCAGGGAGAAGTGCAGGTTGATCCAGCCCAGGCGCGGCACCGCCAGCAGGCGCTGCCGGACGAGGCCGCCGTAGGCCACGATCACGCCGAGGTCGGGGGCGAGCCCCGCGATGCGGTCGGTCACGTCCTCGTCGAGGCGGTTCGCCCGGATCACCGGGATCCCCAGCTCCTCGGCCGCGACGGCGACCGGCGAGGGGGTGAGCACGCGCTTGCGTCCCACCGGGGCGTCCTCCCGGGTGACCACGGCCACGACCTCGTGCGCGGAGGCGGCGAGGTCGCGGAGGGTCGGAACGGCGGCGGCGGGCGTGCCGGCGAAGACGAGGCGCACGGGGGTCTCCTGGGGAGTCAGAGGATGTCGGGGTCGTCGAGACGGACCCGGAGCCGGGGGGCCGGCCGGAAGCGGCCTGGCGTGGTCGGCGGGCGACGACGGCGCGTGGCGTTGCGGATCACGGCGGAGCGGAGGCGCGCGGCCACATCCGCACCGCGAGCGTAGTCGAACCGGACGATCGCCCGGACGGAGCCGTCCTCGAGCCCGACAGGACCGAGGACCTCGTGCCGGTCGTCCTCGTCGAGCGCGTCGAGCGCCTCCTCCACCGCGTGCGCGTCGCCGCTCACCGTGGCCAGGCGCACCGCGGGCGGGAAGCGCAGAGCGCGCCGCTCCTGGAGCTCGGCCCGGAGGTACTCGGCCTGCCGCCAGGTCGCCAGGGCGGTCGCGAGCCGGCCGCCGACCCCGACCAGGAGGACCGGCGCGCCCGGGCGGGCCAGCGCCGCGGCGTTCGACCAGGTGCGGAGCGCGTCGTCGGCGACCCGCAGGCTCTCGCGGGCCAGCATCCGCTCGCCGTCCAGCAGCAGGACGGCGTGGTAGCCGCCGTCGGCCCGCGGCTCCGCCCCGCGCGTGGCCACGACGAGCGCGGGCTCGTCGGGGAGGGTGAGCACGGGGCGCTGCCCGTCGGCGACGATCACCTTGGCACCCGGGAAGGCGCGTCCGAGCTCCTCCGCGGTGCGGCCCGCGCCGAGGGAGACGAGGCGCAGAGCCGTCGCCTCGCAGACGGAGCAGGTCCAGTCGGCCGCGATCAGGCCGCACCAGCCGCAGCTCGGCCGCCCGCCCTCGGAGTGCACGCCGAGCGGACCCTGGCAGCGGTTGCAGCGTGCGACGGTCCGGCAGCGGGCGCAGGCGACCACCGGCGCGTAGCCGGGGCGCGCGACCTGGACGAGCACGGGACCGGAGTCGAGGGCCTTCCGCGCCTCCCGCCAGGCGGAGGAGGGGATGCGCGCTGCCGCGTCGTGCTCGTCGGCCGCCCACTGCTGCGCGGTCGGCACGACGTGCGGGCGGCGGCTCGGCCGTGGCTCCACCTCGGTCGCGAAGCCGATCTCGACGAGCCGCTCGACCTCGACCGTGCGCGTGTTGCCGAGCAGGACGAGGCCGGCGCCGCTCTGCTCCTGCCGCACCAGGGCGACGTCGCGGGCGTGCGCGTAGGGCGCGAGCGGCTCGGCGAAGAGCGGATCGCCGTCGTCCCAGAGCGCGATCAGGCCGAGGGCGGAGGAGGGCGCGTAGAGGACGGAGCGGTTGCCGACGACGACCCGCGGCCCGGGATCGAGGCAGCGGACGAAGGCGGAGTAGCGCTCGGCCCCCTTCTGCCGCGCATCGAGGCGCACCACCGCCTCCGCGGGGACGAGGTCGGCGAGAGCGAGCTCCAGCTGCTCCTGGTCGCGGTAGTCGGGGACGGCCAGGATCGCGTCGCGGCCCGCGGCGAGCGTGTCCCGGGCGAGCTCGGCGAGCGTGACGGCCCAGCCGCCGACCCACGCGCCCGAGTCGAGCCTCACCGGAGCCGGCACGGCGCCGACCGCCAGCCGGGCCCCCTCGAAGAGTCCCGCGAAGGAGGCGCCGGAGTAGCCCGTCACGCCGCCCGCCTCGACCGCGGGCGCCGCAGGAGCGGGACCCGCGGCGAGTCGCGCCTTCTCGACGCGGACGTGGCGGCGCGGCACGGCCAGGCGCAGCACGTCGCTCGCGCCTCCGGAGGCGCGGTCGGCCACTCGGCGGGCGAGGGCCCAGACCTCCGGGGTCAGCACGACGAGCGGCGAGACCAGCTCCTCGATGCCGCTGAGCGCTCCGGCGTGCTCGGTCCCCTCCCCCGTCTCGACGACGAACGCGTCGGCGATCCGGCCTCCGGTCCGCAACGGCACCCGCACGCGCACGCCGGCGACCACCTCGCCGCGCAGCGCCTCCGGCACCGCGTAGTCCAGGAGCCGGTCGAGCTGCGGGAGGGGCGAGTCCAGGAGCACGCGCGCGACGGCTCCACTCGTCGCCATCGCCGCCGCGCCCGCTACGAGAGGCCCGCGGCGGAGCGCAGGTCGTCGACCCGGTCGAGGCGCTCCCAGGTGAAGTCGGGGAGCTCCCGGCCGAAGTGGCCGTAGGCCGCGGTCTGCGCGTAGATCGGGCGGAGCAGGTCGAGTGCGTGGATGATCGCGGCCGGGCGCAGGTCGAAGACCGAGCGGATCGCCTCGGTGATCGTCTCGTCGGAGACGGTGCCGGTGCCGAAGGTCTCGACGTAGAGGCCGACCGGGGCCGCCTTGCCGATGGCGTAGGCGACCTGCACCTCCAGCCGCGAGGCGAGCCCCGCGGCGACCGCGTTCTTGGCGACCCACCGCATGGCGTAGGCGGCCGAGCGGTCCACCTTCGACGGGTCCTTGCCCGAGAACGCGCCGCCGCCGTGGCGGGACGCTCCGCCGTAGGTGTCGACGATGATCTTGCGGCCGGTGAGCCCGGCGTCGCCCTGAGGGCCGCCGATCTCGAAGCGGCCGGTCGGGTTGATCAGCAGGCGCACGGCGGAGGAGTCGAGGTCGACCGTCTCGAGCACGGGGCGGATGACGTGCGCCGCGATGTCCGCGTGGATCCTCTCGGTGCTGACGTGCTCGGCGTGCTGGGTGGACAGGACGACGGTGTCGATGGTGGACGGCGTGGTGCCGTCGTAGCCGATGGTGACCTGGGTCTTGCCGTCGGGCCGGAGGTAGTCGAGCTCGCCCGACTTGCGGACGGCGGCCAGGCGCTCGGCGAGGCGGTGCGAGAGCCAGCTCGGCAGCGGCATGTACTCGGGGGTCTCGTCGGTCGCGAAACCGAACATCAGGCCCTGGTCGCCCGCGCCCTGGCGGTCGAAGGCGTCCTCGCCCGCCTCGGAGGAGCGGACCTCGAGCGCCGTGTCGACGCCCGCTGCGATCTCGGGCGACTGCTGGCCGATCGAGACCGAGACGCCGCAGGAGCGGCCGTCGAAGCCCTTCTCCGAGGAGTCGTAGCCGATCTCGACGATCGTGTCGCGCACGATCTTGGGGATCTCGACGTAGCCGCTCGTGGAGACCTCGCCCGCGACGTGCACGAGTCCCGTCGTGACCAGCGTCTCGACGGCGACCCGGCTGTGCGGGTCCTCGCGGAGCAGGGCGTCGAGGATGCGGTCCGAGATCTGGTCGCAGATCTTGTCCGGGTGGCCCTCGGTGACGGACTCGGAGGTGAACAGGCGGAGGGGACCGGAGGTCATGCTTCTCTTCTCGTCCCGGCTCGTGCGGACCGGGGTCGTTCGTACCGGGAGTGGCCTGGCGGGCGCGATGCCGGGCGGCAGGCGATCGGCGCCTGGGCGGGCGGACCGGCGGGGCTAGCGCACGACCGCGTCGAGGACGCGATCGGCCACCTCCGCCTTGCTGCCCGAGGCCTCGCCAACTATATCGCCGGCCCGATCGAGGACCACGACGGCGTTGCTGTCGCTCTGGAAGCCCTCGGCCCAGCCCACCCTGTTGAGGACGAGCAGGTCGCAGCCCTTGCGGGCGATCTTGGCGCGGCCGAGCGCGAGCATCGCGTCCCGGTCCGGCTCGGTCTCCGCGGCGAAGCCGACGACGATCTGCCCCTCCCGCCGGGAGGCGGAGATCTCGGCGAGGACGTCCGGGTTCTTGACGAGCTCGAGGACGAGACGGTCGCCCTGCTGCTCCTTCTTGATCTTCGCGTCGGCGACCGCGGCGGGCCGGTAGTCGGCGACGGCCGCGGCCATGATCACGACGTCCGCGCCGGGGGCCGCGGCGAGGGCGGCCTCGCGCAGCTCGAGGGCGGTGCCCACCGGGAGGACCGTGACGCCCTCCGGCGCCGGCACGTCGAGGTTCGCGGCGAGGAGGGTGACCTCCGCGCCCCGGGCCGCAGCGGCCAGCGCGAGCGCGACGCCCTGCCTGCCGCTGGAGCGGTTGCCGACGAAGCGCACCGGGTCGAGGGGCTCGCGGGTGCCGCCGGCGGTCACGAGGACGCGCACGCCCGCGAGGTCGCGGCGGGCGGAGGCGGAGCGGGCGTGGACGGCGAGGGCCTCCGCGACGATCGTCTCGGGCTCCTCCATGCGGCCGGGGCCCGAGTCGGCGCCGGTGAGGCGGCCGACCGCGGGGCCGACGACGTGCACGCCGCGGGAGCGGAGCACCGCCGTGTTCGCGACGGTGGCGGCGTTCGCCCACATCTCGGTGTGCATCGCGGGGGCGACCACGAGCGGGGCGGTGCTCGCGAGCACCGTGTTGCCGAGCAGGTCGTCGGCGAGGCCGGCAGCGAGCTTGGCGAGCGTGTGCGCCGTCGCGGGCGCGATCACGATGAGGTCGGCGGCCTGGCCGATGGCCACGTGCCGGACCTCGGCGACGCCCTCGTAGAGCTCGGTGTGCACCGGGTTCCGCGAGATGGCCTCGAGGGTGGGCTTCCCGACGAAGCGCAGCGCGGCCTCGGTCGCGACGACGTGCACGTCGTGCTCCGCGAGGACCAGCGCGCGGACGACTCCGACGGCCTTGTACGCGGCGATGCCGCCGGTGATGCCGACGACGACGTTGAGCCGTCGGCCGGCCTCGAGAGAGGAGCCCACCCGGAGGGGACTACTCGGCGAGGGGCTTGGCGACGAGCTTGTCCTCGTTGATCTCGTGCAGTGCGACCGAGAGGGGCTTGTCGTCGATGGTGGAGTCGACCAGCGGGCCGACGTTGTCGAACAGGCTGCCCTCGTGGAGGTCGGCGTAGTAGTCGTTGATCTGGCGGGCGCGCTTGGAGGCGAAGATCACCAGCGCGTACTTGGAGTCGACCTTCGAGAGGAGCTCGTCGATGGGCGGGTCGATGATGCCGAGGTTGTTGGCCATGGGTGTCTCCTTGCAGGCGCATCAGCGCCGATCTGCGGCTCCGGAGCAACACGGCGCGCGGGCTCCGAGGGGCGTGTGCCCGGTGGGACCCGGGGCGTCGGCCCGGAGGTGGTCGGTGGCCCGGTGTCAGCGGCCCGGGTCAGCGGGCGCACCGTCGGCACGAGGCGACATCAATTCTACGACCTCGCGGGCCGCTTCGGGCACGGTGCTGTTGACGACGGCGAAATCGAACTCGTCCTGCGCGGCCAACTCCACCTTCGCGGTGGCCAGACGGCGCTCCTGCTCCTCCGCGCTCTCGGTGCCGCGGCCGACCAGGCGGCGGACCAGCTCGTCCCAGCTCGGCGGCAGGAGGAAGACCAGCCGCGCATCCGGCATCCGCTCGCGCACCTGGCGGGCACCCTGGATGTCGATCTCGAGCATCACCTGCCGGCCCTGCTCCAGCGCGGCGTCGATGGGGCCGCGGGGCGTGCCGTAGCGGTGAGCGTTGTGGACGACGGCGTACTCGAGGAACTCCCCCGCCGCGACCATCCGGTCGAACTCGGCGTCGTCGACGAAGTAGTAGCTGACGCCGTCCACCTCGCCCGGACGCGGGGCCCGGGTGGTGGCCGAGACCGAGAGCAGGACGTCCGGGTAGTTCTCGCGGATGTAGGTAGACACGGTGCCCTTGCCGACCGCGGTCGGACCGGCGAGGACGAGCAGGCGGTTGCGGCCGGGGCGGCGCTGCCGCGACTCCCGCTCCTCGAGGAACGACGCCAGGCCCTCGACCTGGCGCCGGCCGAGGCCGCCGAGGCGCTTCGACTCGGCGATCCGCAGCTGGTCCATCACCCGGGGCGTCTTGACCACGCCGAGCGCGGGCACGGCGCGGAGCAGCTCGCTGACGCGCATCCGCCCCTCGACTCCGAGAGGCTCGGCCTGGGCCGCCGCGAGCACGGCGGTCGCGGGGCGGCGTCCGGCGGCGACGGCCTTCTTGACGGCGGCGCGGGCACGGCGCGCCGCGATCGCGGCCTCGGAGGCGGCGCGCCGGTCGACCTCGGGCGGCGAGGGACGGCGCACGGCCTCCGGGCGCGAGGAGGCGCCGGGATCGGGGCTGACGGTTTCAGCGGACAAGGGTCTCCTGGATGTCGGTCGCGCGGCGGGTGATCTCGGCCGCGATCCCCGAGGGGCCGGCGCCGAGCACGCTGCGCGACTCGCTGACGATGGTGGCGGCGCTCAGCGCGCCGAACAGCCGCTGCGCGTCCGCGACGGCTGCGCCCTGGTGGCCGAAGCCGGGCGCGAGCACCGGGAGTGCGGGGTGCAGCGGCTCGTCGATGCCGATGCCGAAGTCGCCCAGGGCGACAGTGGCGCCGAGCACCACGCCGACCGAGCCGATCGACGCGCGAGCGTGAGCGTCGTTCCAGGATGCCACGTCCGCCACGACCGCGCGTGCCACGGTGGATCCCGCCCGGCCGCCGTCCTGCACGAGGGCGCGCTGCACGGGGCGGGCCTCGGGGTTGGAGGTGGCTGCGAGGACGAACACGCCCTTGCCGGCCTCCTCGGCGAGGGTCAGCATCCCCTCGAGGGAGCCGAGCCCCTGGTAGGCCGCCGCGGTCATGGCGTCCGCCTCGAGCGGTGAGCCCGGCCGGAGCCACGCCTCGGCGTAGGCGGTGACGCTCGTGCCGATGTCGCCGCGCTTGACGTCGGCGATCACCAGCAGTCCGGCCTCGCGCGCGTCGGCGAGCACGCGCTCGAGCGCGGCGTAGCCCGCCGAGCCGTGCCGCTCGAAGAACGCGATCTGCGGCTTCACCACGCCCACACGGCCGGCCGCCGCCTCGACGACCGTGCGTCCGAAGCTCTCGAGCCCGGCCGCGTCGTCGGCGAGGCCCCACGCGTCGAGCAGGTACGCGTGCGGGTCGATCCCGACGCAGAGCCGGCCGTGCGCGGCGAACGCCGCCTCGAGGCGCGAGCCGAAGGAGGCGGTGCCCGCCGCGCCGCCGCTCACGCGGTGCGCTCCGCGCGGCGCAGGGCGTAGTCCTGCAGGCTCGTCACCTCGAAGGGCTCGTTCGCCGCGTCGAGCGAGGCGACCGCCGCCGCGAGCTGGGCGATCGTGGTGAACAGCGGCTTGTCCGCGGCGACCGCGGCCGCGCGGATCTCGTAGCCGTCGGCGCGGGTCGCTCCTCCGCTGGGCGTGTTGATCACCACGTCGACCTCGTCGCGGGCGATCAGCTCGACGATGGAGGGCGCGTCGCCCTCGGCGGTCTCGCTGTACTTGCGGACCACGCGGGCCTGGATCCCGTTGCGGTTCAGCACCTCGGCCGTGCCCTCGGTCGCGAGGATGTCGAAGCCGAGCTGGCGCAGGCGCAGCGCGGGCAGGACGATCGAGCGCTTGTCGCGGTCGGCGACCGAGATGAAGACGGTCCCGCTCGCCGGCATGCCGCCGTAGGCGGCGTCCTGGCTCTTCGCGAAGGCGCGCGGGAAGTCGCGGTCGATCCCCATGACCTCGCCGGTGGAGCGCATCTCGGGCCCGAGCAGCGAGTCGACGATCTGGCCCTCCTTGGTGCGGAAGCGCTTGAACGGCAGGACCGCCTCCTTCACCGCGATGGGAGAGTCCATCGGGACGTCGGAGCCGTCGCGCTCGGGCAGCAGGCCCTCGGCCTTCAGCGCGGCGATGGTCTCGCCCACCATCAGGCGCGACGCGGCCTTCGCGAGCGGGATGCCCAGCGCCTTCGACACGAACGGCACGGTGCGCGAGGCCCGGGGGTTCGCCTCGAGCACGTAGAGCACGCCCTGGCCGATCGCGAACTGGACGTTCAGCAGTCCCCGGACGCCGACGCCCTGCGCGATCGCGAGGGTCGCCTCCCGCACCTGGTCGATCTGGCGGCGGCCGAGCGTCACCGGCGGGAGCGTGCACGCCGAGTCGCCGGAGTGGATGCCGGCCTCCTCGATGTGCTCCATCACGCCGCCGATGTAGAGCTGCTCGCCGTCGAAGAGCGCGTCGACGTCGATCTCGATCGCGTCGTCGAGGAAGCGGTCCACCAGCAGCGGGTGCGCCTCGTCGATGATCCCCTCGCCGGCCATCCGCTCGAAGTAGTCCTCGAGCTGCGGCGTGCCGTAGACGATCTCCATGCCGCGCCCGCCGAGGACGAACGACGGACGGACGAGGACCGGGTAGCCGATCTCCACCGCGACCTCGCGGGCGCCGTCGAGGTCGGTCGCGGTGCCGTTGCGCGGAGCGAGAAGTCCCGCCTCGTCGAGGATCCGCGAGAACGCGCCGCGCTCCTCCGCGAGGTCGATGTTCGCGGGGGTGGTGCCGAGGATGGGCACGCCGGCCGCCTCGAGACCCGCGGCGAGCCCGAGCGCCGTCTGGCCGCCCAGCTGCACGACGACGCCGACGAGCTCGCCGGACTGCGACTCCGCGTGGATGACCTCGAGCACGTCCTCGAGCGTCAGCGGCTCGAAGTAGAGGCGGTCCGAGGTGTCGTAGTCGGTCGAGACCGTCTCGGGGTTGCAGTTGATCATGATCGTCTCGAAGCCCGCGTCCGAGAGCGCGAACGAGGCGTGCACGCAGGAGTAGTCGAACTCGACCCCCTGGCCGATGCGGTTGGGGCCGGAGCCCAGGATGACGACCTTGCGGCGGTCGGCGGCGACGACCTCCGTCTCCTCGTCGTACGAGGAGTAGTGGTACGGCGTGAGCGCCGGGAACTCGCCCGCGCAGGTGTCGACGGTCTTGTAGACCGGGCGCACGTCCAGCGCGTAGCGGGTGCGGCGGACCTCCGCCTCGTCGAGCCCGCGGAGCTCGGCGATCTGCGCGTCCGAGAAGCCGTGGTCCTTCGCCAGGCGGAGGAGTCCGGCGTCGAGGCCGTCGTGCTCGTGCACCAGGTCGGCGATCTCGTTGATCAGCACGATCTGGTCGAGGAACCAGGGGTCGATCTTCGTGGACTCGAACGCCTGCTCGACCGTGGCTCCCAGGCGCAGCGCCTGCTGCACGGTGACGATGCGGCCGTCGGTCGGGGTCCTCGCGATCTCGAGCAGCTCCTCGACCGAGCGCTCCTGCGCGCCCCAGTGGAACGACGAGCCGCGCTTCTCGAGCGAGCGGAGCGCCTTCTGCAGCGCCTGCGCGTAGTTGCGGCCGATCGCCATCGCCTCGCCCACCGACTTCATGGTCGTGGTCAGCGTCTTGTCGGCGGCCGGGAACTTCTCGAACGCGAACCGCGGGACCTTCACGACCACGTAGTCCAGCGTCGGCTCGAAGCTCGCCGGCGTCACCTTGGTGATGTCGTTCGGGATCTCGTCCAGGCGGTAGCCGATGGCGAGCTTCGCGGCGATCTTGGCGATCGGGAAGCCGGTCGCCTTGGAGGCGAGGGCGGAGGAGCGGGAGACGCGCGGGTTCATCTCGATCACGATGATCCGGCCGTCCGCCGGGTCGATCGCGAACTGGATGTTGCAGCCGCCGGTGTCCACGCCCACGTCGCGGATGATCCGGATGCCGATGTCGCGCAGCTTCTGGTACTCGCGGTCGGTGAGGGTCAGCGCCGGTGCGACGGTGATCGAGTCGCCCGTGTGCACGCCGACGGGGTCGACGTTCTCGATCGAGCAGACGACGACCGTGTTGTCGGCCGTGTCGCGCATGAGCTCGAGCTCGTACTCCTTCCAGCCGAGGATCGACTCCTCCAGGAGCACCTCGGTGGTGGGGCTCTGGTGCAGGCCGTCGCCGACCATCCGCACCAGCTCCTCGCGGGTGTAGGCGAAGCCGGAGCCCAGGCCGCCCATGGTGAACGACGGGCGGATGACGAGGGGGTAGCCCAGGTCCTCGGCGTACTCGATCGCCTCGTCGACGGTGTGCGCGATGTAGGACTTCGCGACGTCGGCGCCCGCGTCCAGCACCAGCTGCTTGAAGATCTGGCGGTCCTCGCCGCGGTTGATCGCCTCGAAGCTCGCGCCGATGAGCTCGACGCCGTACTTCTCGAGGATCCCGAGGTCGTGCAGCTGGATGGCCGCGTTCAGGGCCGTCTGCCCGCCGAGGGTCGGCAGGATCGCGTCCGGCTTCTCCTTGGCGATGATCGCCTCGATCGCCTTGGGCGTGATCGGCTCCACGTAAGTGGCGTCGGCGAAGTCGGGGTCGGTCATGATCGTCGCCGGGTTGGAGTTGACGAGGATCACGCGCACCCCCTCGGCACGCAGCACGCGGCAGGCCTGGGTGCCGGAGTAGTCGAACTCGACGGCCTGTCCGATGACGATCGGGCCGGAGCCGATGACCAGGACGCTCTGGATGTCTTCCCTGCGCGGCATTACTTCTGCTCTCCGATGCTGCTGGTCGTGGGGATGTCGGTGGGCTCCGAGGCCCCGCGCCCGGCCGTGCGCTGCACGACCATCTCGCGGAAGCGGTCGAAGAGGTGGTTGGAGTCGTGCGGGCCGGCCGCCGCCTCCGGGTGGTACTGCACCGAGAAGGCGGGGATGTCGAGGCAGCGCAGGCCCTCCACGACCGAGTCGTTGAGGGAGTAGTGGCTGACCTCGACGCGGCCGAAGCCCTCGGGCGAGTCCAGCTCGCCCTCGATCGGCGCGTCCACGGCGAACCCGTGGTTCTGCGAGGTGATCTCCACGCGGCCGGTGAGCTTGTCGAGCACGGGCTGGTTGATCCCGCGGTGGCCGAACGGGAGCTTGTAGGTGCCGAAGCCGAGAGCGCGCCCCAGCAGCTGGTTGCCGAAGCAGATGCCGAAGAACGGCAGGTCGGCGCGCAGGGTGGTGCGCAGCAGCTCGACGTGGCGGTCCGAGGCCTCGGGGTCGCCGGGGCCGTTGGAGAAGAAGAGCGCGGACGGGTCGAGCGCGAGCACCTGCTCGGCGGTCACCGACTCGGGCAGCACGTGGACGTCGAAGCCGCGCTCCGCGAGGTAGTCGACCGTCGAGGTCTTCACCCCGAGGTCGATGACCGCGACCGAGCCGACGCGCTCGCCGCGGGCGGGCACCGTGTACTGCTCGTCGGTCGAGACCGAGGAGGAGAGGTTGAGCCCCTGCATCTGCCGGCCGCCGAGGACCAGCGCGAGCTGCTCCTCCTCGGGGAGGGCGAGGTCCTCGCCGGAGAACACGCCGGCGCGCATCGAGCCGGCCGAGCGGATGTGGCGGGTGATCGCCCGGGTGTCGACGCCGGAGATCCCGACGATGCCGTCGGTCTCCAGGTCGTCGCCGAGGGAGCGCTGCGCGCGGAAGTTGGAGACGACGCGGGAGGGGTCGCGGACGACGTAGCCGGCGACCCAGATGCGGCGCGACTCCATGTCCTCGTCGTTGGTCCCGGTGTTGCCGATGTGGGGCGCGGTCTGCACGACGATCTGACCGGCGTAGCTCGGGTCGGTCAGCGTCTCCTGGTAGCCGGTCATGCCGGTGGCGAAGACGATCTCGCCCAGGGTGCGGCCTCGGGCGCCGTAGGCCTGTCCCCGGAATCGTCGTCCGTCCTCGAGGACGAGGACGGCGGTGGGTTCGGTGCTGAGGCGTGTCGTTGGCACGGACTAGGAGCCCTTCTGGGTCGTGTCGGGACCGCCGTCGGCGGCTCCGGCCCGATCGTCATCGGACAGGCCGTCGAGTTCGACTACTCCGGCACCCAGGCCTGCCGCGTGCTGC
>NZ_PSVE01000039.1:0-12805 GCF_002931775.1 Rathayibacter sp. AY1F4 | reverse complement strand
GCCCTCGGCTCCCGCCCCGGTGCACCCCGCCCCGGAGGGATCGTTCTCGTCCCGCCGCGACCGCCGCGAAGCGGAGGGGCACCGGCTCCGCACCGCGCCCGCCCGCCGCGGGGCCTCCTTCTTCCGCCCGTCCCCGCGCACGCTGGCGCTCGCCGTCTCCGGCGGGCTCGTCGTCGTGGCCGTCGCGTCGAGCCTGAGCCTCACCGTCGGCACCGGCTCCTCGGCCGAGTCGGCCACCGCGACGCCCTCCGCTGCTCCGACCTCGACCAGCGTCGCCGTGCTCCCCGCGACCACCGCCTCCGCCCGGGTCGTCCTCAGCTCCGTCTCCACCACCTCCGGCACCGTCGCCGGCGGCACGAGCGTGACGCTCGAGGGATCGAACCTGGACTCGGTCGCCACCGTGCGCTTCGGCGAGGCCGAGGGCAGCGTCGCGGTCGACAACCCCGACCAGATCACGGTCACCGCCCCTCCGGCCGACGGAGAGGCAGCGGGCGAGGTCCCGGTCGCCTTCTTCGACGCCGACGGTCAGGCCATCACGTTCGACGCGGTCACCGACTCCGCCGCGGCGGTCACCGTCGACGGGACCCCGGCCGACGCGGTGCAGCCGGCCGTCGACACGTCGGGCGCCGCGGAGGGCACGACGGCCGAGGCCTCGACCGACCTCGCCGCCCCGACCGCGACCGCCACTCCCAGCCCCGCCGCGACCGGCGTGCTCGCCAGCACGAAGGTCGTCGCCTCGGCGATCACCTTCGCCTACACGCCCGACCCGGCGATCGAGGCCGCGAAGGCCCAGGCCGCGCTGGACGCGAGCCGCCTGGCCTCGCAGCTCGACTACCTCTCCACCTACTGGAACGACTACAACTCGGCCCAGTACGGCGTGATCTCGGGCAACGACTGCGTCAATTTCACCTCGCAGTCGCTGATCGCCCGCGGCTGGGAGATGGACGGCGAGTGGAGTTACTCCTCCTCCGGCGGCTACAGCTCCGCCTGGGCGTCGTCGACAGCGTTCAACGCCTACCTCGCCGCGCACCCCGAGCGCGCGACCGCCATCCCCGACTCCGAGCGGAGCCGGGTGAAGCCGGGCGACATCGTCCAGTTCGACTGGGACGGCTCGGGCGACTGGGACCACACGGGCGTCGTGACCAGCGTCGACGGCGACAGGATCCTCTACTCCTCGCACACCGCCGACAACCACGACCAGAGCATCGACGCGGCCTCCGCCGGCCGGATCATGTTCTGGGGCGTCTGACGCTCGACGCACCCGCTCCACGCACGACGACGGGGCCGCCACCGCTGATGCGGTGACGGCCCCGTCGAGGTTCCGGTCAGATCACTTCTTGAAGACGTCCTTGACGTCCTCGCCGACCTTCTTGGTGTGGGCCTTGGTCTGGTCGGCCTGGCCCTCGGCCTCGAGGCGCTCGTTGTCCGTCAGCTTGCCGACGGCCTCCTTGGCCTTGCCGACCAGGTTCTCGGCTGCGTTGCGGATCTTGTCGTCTGCACCCATGAGGGGCTCCTTCTGTTCGGTGTGACCATCCGCCGGCGGGTGCCGGGGAAGCTGCGGGACCGGGGTCAGGCGACCCGGTCCTCCTTGGAGAAGCCGGCCCGGGCGCTCGAGGCGACCTCGAGCAGGACCGGCAGGCGGGCGCCGAGCAGGGCGTCGAGCGCGTCGACCTCCTGGTGCACGGCGTCGACCACGGTGCGGGGCGAGACGCCGCCGCGGGGGAGGACGCGCACCTTCAGCGCCGTCTCGGAGCCGTGGCGGTAGGCCGCGACCGTGACGTCGAGGAGCTCCGTCCGGCCCGCGAGGGCCGTCTCGAGGACGTCCTCCGCGAAGCCAGTCGCGATCTCGATCCCTCCGGCGGGCGCGCCCTCGGCCTCGTCGCGGAGGACGGTGCCGGTGCGGCCGTGACCGTGGGCGAAGGCCATCACCAGCGCGAGGACGATGCCGAGGAGGCAGATCCCGACGACGGCGTAGAGCGGCCAGAGGACGGCGGCATCGCTCCAGGCGGTGCCCTCCTCGGGGGAGAGGCGCGACACCAGGGCCGCGCCCTCGCCGTCGGCGAAGGAGAGGACGGAGTCGCGGACCGGCTGCGAGACGGCGATCAGGACGGCTCCTGCGCTGACCAGCGCGAGCACGAGCCCCACGACGAGCAGGACGAGCCGGTTGACGAAGCGATTGCTCGTGGTCATCAGATCCTCCCGGAGGTCGAGACGCGGACGGTGGAGCGCGGGGCGGGCTTCGCGCCGATGCGGGCGAGCTCCTCGTCGACGGCGCTCTGCACGGCGTCGCGGTCGACCGCGATGCCGGAGGCGGGTGTCACCTCGACCAGTGCGGTGCGCCGCCCGAGCGAGGCGCGGGTGTCGTCGCGGCGGGAGTGGGCGGCCGTGCGGGCTGCGCGGGCCAAGGAGGAGGCGATCACGCCGTCGTCCACGACCACGGCGAGGCGGTCGTCGTCCACGGTGTGGCGGGCCCGGGCCCCGGGCGCCAGTGCGAGCACCAGCAGGACCAGGGCGAGAACGCCCGCGCCGACAGCCACGCCGATGAGGGCGGGGTTCGCCAGCGACGCGACTCCGACGATCGCGCCCAGCAGGGCGGACGGTGCGGCGAGCAGGGGCGCGGCACCGAGGATCGCGAGCACCGCCTCCGTGCCGACGTAGGCCGCGACCAGGGCGATGAGCACCAGGACGACGATCTGCGCGGCGGAGCGGGACTTGTGGGTCTCGCGACGGAGGTAGCGGCTGTAGCGGGTGTCGGGCGCCGACGGTGCGGGGCTCATGCGACTCTCCTCGTGCTTCGGGTGCGGGTGCCCGTGACCCGGATGTCGATCCGGCTGACGGTGCGCCCGGTCAGCGCCTCCATGCGGGAGGCGATGCGGGTGCGGTCGCCGTGCAGGCGCTCGAGCAGGGAGCCGCCGGCCGGGGCGGTGCCCGGCTCGACGACGACCGGCGCGGTCACCGCGAGGGCGAGGCCGCCCCGGTCGTCGGAGAGGCGGACGCGGATCGCGGAGACCTCCACGCCCAGCTCCTCGTGGACGATCGCCACGGCAGCGCGCTCGATGGAGCGGACGGTGATGGTGACGGTGCCCGCCACCGGCGATGCGGGACGCGTGTCGAGAGCGGTCACGGAGGGCTCCTAGCGGGAGGTGGTGCGGCCGCGGAACACGTCCACGAGGCTGCGCACGTCGAGGGTGCCGTCGGCGATGCGGGCGATCACGACGCCGAGGGCCATGAAGAGGGCGGTGAGGACGAAGCCCCAGAAGCCGAACATCAGGGCCGCGAAGGCGAGGATCGCGCCGACCACGACACCGAGGACGGTGCTGCGGCCGCCGGGGGCGGTGGGCGCGGGGCGCTGGAAGTCGCTCATCGGACGCGGCTCTCGGTGGCCTCGTCGTCCTTGTCGTCGCCCGGGATGTGCACGTCGACGACGGCGACGTTGATCTCGGCGACGGACATGCCGACCAGCTCGGTGATGGCCTCGGAGACGGCGGCGCGGACGGAGTCGGCGACCTTCTGCATCGACACCGGGTACTCGACGACGATCGTGACGTCGGCTGCGACCTGGGTCTCTCCGACCTCGACGCTCACGCCCTGGGCGTGGTCGGCTCCGCCGACGGCCTGGCGGATCGCGCCGAAGGCGCGGGCGGCGCCGTTGCCGAGGGCGAAGACGCCGGGGACCTGGCGGGCGGCGATGCCGGCGACCTTGGCCACGACGCTGTCGTCGATGACCGTGGTGCCCTGGGCGGTGCCGGAGGTCCGCGAGCCGCCGAGGCTCGTGACCGTGTCGACGGAGGTCTTGTCGACGCGGGTGGTGGAGGGGGTGCGCGTGGTGTCGCTCATGAGGTCTCCTGGACGTCTCATCGGCTGCCGTTGCTGAGCAGACCGGGGTCGAAGGCCCGGCGGAATTCCGGTCGGGCTGTGCTTTCATGAGTGAGACGGAGCCCGGACGGCGTTCGTCACGGTGCTCGGCGGACTTTTTCCTGAGCGTCACCTGAGAGGCGGCCCGAGGCCGCGTGAGCGGAGAGGGAGGAGGCGCCGTGCCCGGACTGGAAGCGGCGAGCGACGCGCTGCTCGCCGAGCGCTCCGCCGAGGGCGACGTGCGCGCCTTCGAGGTGCTCGTCAAGCGGCACCAGTCGATCCTCCGCGCCTACGCCTGGCGGCTCACGGGCTCGCAGGCCGATGCCTCCGACGCCGTGCAGAACGCGCTGATCACGGTCTGGGCGCAGCTCCCGCAGCTCAAGGAGCCGGCGAGCGTGCGCAGCTGGATGATGCGGATCGTCAGCCGCTCCAGCGTCGACCTGCTGCGCCAGCGCCGCCCGACCGACGACGTCGACGCCGTGGAGCATCCCCCGGCCCGAGAGCCCGGCCCGTTCGAGGCCGCCGAGCAGAGCGACGCCATGCGGGCTCTCGCGCACGCCCTGTCCGAGCTGCCGGAGTCGCAGCGGCAGTGCTGGGTGCTGCGCGAGGTCGGCGGGGAGTCGTACAACGAGATCGCCGATCACCTCGGTCTCACGGTGACCGCCGTGCGGGGCAAGCTCGCCCGCGCGCGCGAGTCGCTGGTCGTGGCGATGGAGGACTGGCGATGAGGGAGCAGACGCGATGAACGCGGACCAGGGTCCCGGCGACGGGACGGAGCGCGCGGCGGAGCACGAGGTCGTGCTGCCGGTCGTGCCCGGGCAGCAGGCGGATCCGCCGGCGCAGGAGGGCGACGGCATCGGCATCGACGAGCTGAGCGACTACCTCGACCGCGGGCGCACTCCGTACGACCCCGCCATCGAGGAGTCGCCGGAGCACCGGCGCACTCTGCGCGCCCTCGAGCGCGTGCGCGCCCTCTCCGGCGCGCTCATCGACGACGACGCCGCACGCCTGCCCGCGCCGGAGGAGAGCTGGTTCGGCTCGATCCTCACCCAGGTGCGCCGCGAGTCGCGGGCCGGACGCGACATCCCGCTGGCGAGCGTCCAGCCCGACGTGGCGCTCACGATCACCGAGGGAGCGGTCCGCGGACTCGTGCGCGAGGCGGGCGACAGTGTCGCCGGCGTGCTGGTCGGCCGCTGCCGCCTTGTCGGCGACATCGCCGAGCCGGGCGCGGAGGTCGTGGTGGAGCTGACGATCTCGGTCTTCTGGGGGGTGCCGATCGCCGAGGCGGCCCAGCAGGTGCGCGAGCGCGTGCACTCGCGGCTGCTGACGCAGACCGAGCTGAGGGTGTCGAGGATCGACGTCCGCGTGGAGGACGTCTACGTCCCCGGGACGGAGGAGTCGTGAGCGGCCTCGAGGCGGCGGCCCCGGTCGATCCGGTGTCCGCGCTCGCCGCGGAGCTGCGTGCCCTGGACGGCGTCGCGACCCTGATGCCGGCCAGGCCCGAGGTGCGCGACGTGCTCGCGCATGCGGCGACGACGCTGAGCGCGACCGGGATCGTGGTCGAGCCGCTGGGCACAGCGAGCGGCGGCACGTTCGCCGATCCGGTCCTGGTCCGCGTCGCGGGGGACGAGGTGTCCGTGGCCGTCGACCTCTGCGTGACCGCGGAGGCGTCCGCGCCGGACGTGGCGCGCGCGATCGGAGCCGCGGTGCGCGAGTGGTGCGTCCGGGTGCATCCGGAGCTGCGGCCGCGGGTGACCGTCCGGGTCGCCGCGATCGACTAGCCGGATCGGGGAGCGGGCGCGGCTGTCCGCAGGCCGCGACGCCTCGCCGCGAGGAGCGGAGCCGGGCCGGGCGGTCCCGTGCGTCTCTCCTGCGGAGTGCACGCTGCCGACCGGAGCGACGGTGCTGCGGGCCGCCCGCGGTCGGTGTCCGCTCCGTCCTCCCTGAGGAGTTTCCCGCTCAGGCGAGCCTCCCGAAGAGCTTCCCGCTCAGGCGCGCTCGGCGAGGAACGCGTCCGTCTCGGCCGCCGTCGGCGCGGACACCGCCGCTCCGGCGCGGGTGACCGAGATCGCCGCGGCCGCGCTCGCCCAGCGGGTGAGGGCGACCAGCTGCTCCGGATCGTCGAGCCGTGCTCCCGTGGCGGCGAGCCGGGCCGAGAAGGCGCCGCAGAAGGTGTCGCCGGCGCCGGTGGTGTCCACGGCCTCCACCCGGAAGGCCGGGGTGCGCACCGGCTCGCGGTCGCGGACCGCCACGACGACGCCGTCGGAGCCGAGGGTGACCAGCACGAGCGGCACCAGCGCGGTGAGGGCAGCGGCGAGCGCGTCGTCGTCGGCGGCGGTGATGCCGCGATCGGCGGCGAGCTCGCGGGCCTCGTGCTCGTTGACGATCAGCACGTCGAGCACCGCCAGGAGCTCCTCCGGCAGCGGTCCGATCGGGGCGGCGTTCAGGATCGACACCGTGCCGCCGGCGCGCGCGGCGCGGGCCGCCTCCGTCACCGTCGCTGTCGGGATCTCGAGCTGGAGGAGCAGCGCGTCGGCCGCCGCCACCAGGGCCGACTCCTCTCCGGTCAGCCCGACCAGGGCGGCGTTCGCTCCGGAGTCGACGACGATCGCGTTCTCCCCGCGCTCGTCCACGGTGATCTGCGCGGTGCCGGTGCGGACGTCGCCGCGGCGGGCGCGCAGCTCCAGCGGCTCCTCGCCGAGGACCGCGGCGAGCCGGTCTCCCGCCGAGTCGCGTCCGAGGCTCGTGACGAAGACGGTGCCGGGCGCGGTCCGTGCGGCCGCGACGGCCTGGTTGAGGCCCTTGCCGCCCGGGAACGTGCTCGCGTCGAGGGCGAGCACCGTCTCTCCGGGAGCGGGGATCCGGGCGACCCGGTGGACGTGGTCGAGGTTGGCGCTTCCGAGCACGAGGAGGGGCATGCCCTCGACGTTAGAGCACGCGCAAGGGGGTCCGCCGCGGGCTCGGCCGCACCTACGGTGGAGGCATGGAAACTCGAATCCTCGGACGCACCGGCGCCCCCGTCTCCGTCGTCGGCCTCGGAACCTGGCAGCTCGGTGCCGACTGGGGGGACGTCGCCGAGACCGACGCCCTCGCCGTGCTCGACGCCGCAGTGGAGTCGGGGGTGACCCTGTTCGACACCGCCGACGTCTACGGCGACGGCCGCAGTGAGCGGACGATCGGCGCCTACCGCGCGGCGCACCCCGACGCGCAGGTCTTCGTCGCCACCAAGATGGGCCGTCGCGCGGAGCAGATGCCCGCCAACTACGTGCTCGACAACTTCCGCGCCTGGACCGACCGCTCGCGCGCCAACCTCGGCGTCGACACCCTCGATCTGGTCCAGCTGCACTGCCCGCCCACCTCCGTCTACTCCGACGACGCCGTCTACGACGCCCTCGACACCCTCGTCGCCGAGGGCGCGATCGCCGCCTACGGCGTCTCGGTCGAGCGCACGGAGGAGGCACTGACCGCCATCGCCCGCCCGAACGTCGCGAGCGTCCAGATCATCCTGAACGCGTTCCGCCTCAAGCCGCTCGACGAGGTGCTGCCCGCCGCCCGCGAGGCCGGCGTCGGCGTCCTCGCGCGCGTCCCGCTCGCCTCGGGCCTGCTCAGTGGCCGCTACACGACCGAGACCGTGTTCGCGCCGGAGGACCACCGCAGCTACAACCGCGACGGCTCCGCCTTCGACGTCGGCGAGACCTTCTCGGGCGTCGACTTCGCGACCGGCGTGGAGGCCGCGCAGGAGTTCTCCCGCCTCGCCGACGACCACGGCCTCGCCCCCGCGGCGGCAGCGCTCGCCTGGATCATCCAGCAGGAGGGCGTCACCTCGGTGATCCCCGGCGCCCGCTCGCCCGAGCAGGCCCGCGCCAACGCGGCCGCCGCCTCCGCCGCGCCCCTCGGCCCCGCCTTCATGGAGGCCGTGAACGCCCTCTACGACACCCACTTCCGCCCCACCGTCCACCCGCGCTGGTAGCCGGCCCCCTCCTCACCGCCGCTGAGTCTCCCGAGAAGGCTCGTTCTCCTGGTCGGGAACGAGCCTTCTCGGGCGACTGAGCGCAGCGGCTAGGAGTTCAGCGCCGCGTCCACGATCGTGCGCGCCTCGGCCTGGACCTCGTGCAGGTGGTCGAGGCCGCGGAAGCTCTCGGCGTAGATCTTGTAGACGTCCTCGGTGCCGGAGGGGCGCGCAGCGAACCAGGCGTCCTCGGTGACGACCTTGACGCCTCCGACGGCCGCGCCGTTGCCGGGCGCCTTCGAGAGCTTCGCGGTGATCTCGGACCCGGCGAGGGTCGTCGCCGCGATCGCGTCGCCGTCCAGCTTGCCGAGGGCCGCCTTCTGCGCCTTCGTCGCCACCGCGTCCACGCGCTCGTAGACCGGGTCGCCGAAGCGCTCGGTCAGCTCGCGGTAGAGCGCCGACGGGCTCTTCCCGGTGACCGCCACGATCTCGGAGGCGAGCAGCGCGAGGAGGATGCCGTCCTTGTCGGTGGTCCAGACGGTGCCGTCGAAGCGGAGGAACGAGGCGCCCGCGGACTCCTCGCCGCCGAAGCCGACCGAGCCGTCGACCAGCCCGGGGACGAACCACTTGAAGCCCACCGGGACCTCCCAGAGGCGCCGGCCCAGCGACTCCGCGACCCGGTCGATGATCGAGGAGGAGACCAGCGTCTTGCCGATCGCCGCGTCCTCGCGCCAGCCGGTGCGGTGGCGGTAGAGGTAGTCGATCGCGACGGCCAGGTAGTGGTTGGGGTTCATCAGCCCGCCGTCGGGGGTGACGATGCCGTGCCGGTCCGCGTCGGCGTCGTTGCCGGTGAGGATGTCGAAGTCGCCGGCGCGCGCGACCACCGAGGCCATCGCGCTGGGGGAGGACGGGTCCATCCGGATCTTGCCGTCCCAGTCGAGGGTCATGAAGCCCCAGGCCGGGTCGACCTCCCCGTTCACCACGGTCAGGTCGAGGCCGTGCATCTCGGCGATCAGCTGCCAGTAGTGCACGGAGGCGCCGCCGAGGGGGTCGGCCCCGATCCGCACGCCGGCCTTCCGGATCGCGTCGAGGTCGATGATGTTCGCCAGGTCCGCGACGTAGTGCGTGCGGTAGTCGTAGGTCTCGACCGCGGAGGGCTCGGCCGAGGTCACGCCGCGATTGCCGTCGGCGATGAGCTCGTTGGCCCGGTCGGCGATCCAGGTCGTCGCGTCGGAGTCGGCGGGGCCGCCGTGCGGCGGGTTGTACTTGAAGCCGCCGTCGCGGGGCGGGTTGTGCGAGGGGGTCACCACGATGCCGTCGGCCCGGTCGGTGTGCGCGGGGTCGTTGTTGTAGCGGAGGATCGCGTGGCTGAGCGCCGGGGTCGGCACGAAGTCGTCGAACTCGTCCACGAGCACGCGGACCTGGTTGCCCACCAGGACCTCGAGCGCGGTGGTGAGGGCCGGGCGGGAGAGCCCGTGCGTGTCGGCGCCGATGAACAGCGGGCCGGTGATGCCCTGCTCGGTCCGGTACTCGACGATCGCCTGGGTGACGGCGGCGATGTGGTCCTCGTTGAAGGCCGTGTCGAACGAGGATCCGCGGTGGCCCGAGGTGCCGAACACCACCTTCTGAGCCGGGTCGGAGACGTCCGGCTTCTTCTCGTAGTACGCCCTCACGAGGGCCTCGACGTCGATGAGATCGGAGGCCTGTGCCGGCTTCCCTGCGCGATCGGTCATGCGGTCCATAGTGGCAGTCCGGCCCCCTCCAGGGGTACCGCGGCTGGCTAGGCTTGCGCCATGCCCGACAGCGCCCCCGAGACCCGTGCCTACAGCTATCTCGGGCCCAGCGGCACGTTCACGGAGGCGGCCCTCGCGCAGGTCCCGGAGGCGCGCGGACAGCTGTGGCGCAGCGTCGCGAACGTGGGGGAGGCGCTGAGCGATCTGGTCACCGGCCGCAGCGACGGCGCGGTGATCGCGATCGAGAACTCGGTCGAGGGCGGAGTGACGGCCGCGCAGGACGCGCTGGCGCGGATCCCGGGGCTGCGCATCGTCGGCGAGTACCTGGTGCCGGTGTCGTTCATCCTGGTCGGCCGCCCGGGGACGAGGCTCGAGGAGGTGCGCACCGTCGCCGCGCACCCCGTCGCCTACGGGCAGTGCCGGGTGTGGCTCGACCGCGAGATCCCCAGCCACGAGCACCTGCCGGCCTCCAGCAACGTCCAGGCCACCGTCGACCTGCTGGGCGGATCGCCCGCGGACGCGGCCATCGCCCCTCCCGGGATCGTCGCCCACCACGACGTCGCGGTGCTGGCGGAGCGGATCGGCGACAACCCGAACGCCGTCACGCGCTTCGTGCACGTCTCGCGCTCGCACGCGCTGCCCGAGCCGACCGGCGCCGACAAGACCAGCGTGATCGCCGAGCTCCCGGCCGACCAGCCGGGCGCCCTGCTCGACATGCTCGAGCAGTTCGCGACCCGCGGGGTGAACCTGAGCATGATCCAGTCGCGGCCGATCGGCGACGCCCTCGGCCGGTACCGGTTCGTCATCGACCTCGACGGGCACGTCCAGGACGAGCGGGTCGCCGACGCGCTGATGGGGCTGCGGCGGTTCAGCCCGAAGGTGATCTTCCTCGGCTCGTATCCGCGCGCTGACCGCCGCCCGGTCACCTCCGTGCGACGCTACGACGACGAGGTGTTCCTCGAGGCCCGCGACTGGCTGCGCGGGATCCTCTCCCACGAGCCGGAGGTCGACGATGACCGGGGACGACGATGACGGGTCACGAAAATGACTGACGACGACGAACGGGTCGACCCGCGCTACGACCCGGCCTTCCAGCGCGGGTTCTCGGGACCGGTGGAGCGTCTGAGAGGCGACGAGCGGGCGTTCGCGAGGCCCGGCACGGGTGCCGCCCCCGGCGCTCCCGCCGCCACGTCCGGAGCCGCCGCTCGTTCCGCGCTCCCGGAGTCGCGCGAGGTCCGCCCCGGCTCCTCGTCCGTGCCCGGACCGCGCCGCATCATGGCACTGCCCGACATCGCCGGAGCCGCCGAGGGCCGGCGGTCGCACCGCCTCGGCGCCGAGACCGCGCCCGCACCCCTGCCGGAGCCGGCCGCCGACCCCGCTCCCGCTGCTCCCGCCGAGCCCGTGCGCGAGGCGCCCCTGCTGCGGAACCCGTGGCTCCTCGTGCTCCTGCTCGCCGGCCTCGCGGGGACCCTGATCGGCCTCGCGCTCCTCTACACCGGCTACTCCTCGCCGCCTCCGCCCTACTACGGCGACTCCGACGTGCCCTCGCCCGCGTGGATCCAGCGGCAGCTCCTCTACTACTCCTGCATCCCCCTGCTGGGCTGCCTGCCGGCGTCGCTGCTGCTGGCGGTCGGAGTGGCGGCGCTGCGGTGGCGCGGCGTCGTCGTGCGGCCCCGCGCCGAGGAGCCGCACGAGTCCGCGCAGCTCCTCGAGGCCGAGGCTCAGACTCCGGACGCGCCGAAGAGCAGGCCGAGGAGGTAGGTCACCAGGGCCGCGCCGTAGCCGATCCCGAGCTGGCGCAGCGCCCGGGCCAGCGGCGGGGCGCCCGAGAGCAGCCCGACGACCGCGCCGGTGGCGAGCAGGGCGATGCCCACGAGCACGCAGGCGACGACCACCGCGGCGAGCCCCGTCAGGCCGAGCAGGTAGGGGAGCACCGGGATGATCGCGCCCGAGGCGAAGAAGCAGAAGCTCGACAGCGCCGCGCCCATGCCCGTGCCGATCGACTCGTGCTCGTCGACGTCGGGGTCTCCTGCGGGACCGCCCAGCGTGATGGGGGAGGTGACGGCGCCGCCGCGCAGGCCCGTGAAGACGGAGGCGGCACGCGCGTCGGCCTGCTCCTGGGTCATCCCGCGAGCGCGGTAGACCAGGGCGAGCTCGTTCGCGTCGACGTCCAGATCGGGGACGATGCGGTTCGCGTCGAGGTCCGGGCTGGAGGCCGAGAGCAGCTCGCGCTGCGAGCGCACCGAGACGAACTCGCCCGCGCCCATCGAGAGGGCGCCGGCGAGCAGGCCCGCGATGCCCGTGAACAGGACGACGCCCGTCCCGACTCCGCTCGCCCCCACTCCGAGCACGAGGGCGAGGTTCGAGACCAGGCCGTCGTTCGCTCCGAAGACCGCCGCGCGGAACGTCCCGGAGAGGCGGTTGCGACCGCGCTCGGCGAGCCCGCGGACGACCTCGCCGTGGATCCGCTCGTCGGCGGCCATCGCCTCGGTGGCGTCGTCGTCGTCGGCGTAGGGGGAGCGGGCCTCGGCGCGCTGGATCAGGGCGAGGACGAACACGGAGCCGAAGCGGCGGGTGAGGAAGCCCAGGAAGCGCGTGCGGAGGTCCGGGCGGGGCGCGGGCTCCGCCGCGGAGCCGAGGAGCTCGCGCCAGTGCTCCTCGTGGCGGCCCTCGGCCACGGCGAGCGCGAGCAGGATCTCCCGCTCCTCGCCGGAGCGGCGGCCGGCGAGGTCGCGGTACACGGAGGCCTCGGCGAGCTCGTCGGCGAGGTAGCGGCGCCAGCGGCGCACCTGGGCGGGACTGGGGGTGGGGGCGGTGGTCGCCATGCGATCTCCTGGCTCAGGTCCGCCGACCCGCGCGAGAGGACCGGTCAGGACGTGCGTCGACTGACCGAAGGTCTCGTTCGCCCCGGCCGGAGCCGGGGTGGAGCGCCGGGCCCGGATCGTCCCGGACCAGCATGTCGACGCGCCTCGTCGTCCGCTCGGCGGACGGTGGGAACTACTCCCCTTCGCGGGGACCACCGTAGCCGAGATCGGAGGAGAATGCCCGGCCGATCCGTGGGCCGCCGGGCGGACGTCCGCCCGGCCCGGGGCCGGAGCATCGTCGAGGACGCTCGCGCCGGGTCAGAGCGAAGCGGTCGCCCGGGCGGCGCGGCGGGCCTGGCGCTCGTGCTCGGCGTCCAGGAGCGTGCGCGTGGCGGGGACCGCCAGGAACTCGACCAGGGTGTCCGTCTCCTCGACGATGCGCTCGGCGCGGTCGAGCGGGTCGG
>NZ_PSVE01000038.1:0-13144 GCF_002931775.1 Rathayibacter sp. AY1F4 | reverse complement strand
CGATCCTGCGGAGCACGGGTGTCGTGGCCATGGCGTTCCTCCATCGGAACTCAGTGGTGCGCGGTCGGCGATCAGGTCGATGTAGGCGACGGTCATCGCCTCGAGCCGGTCGGCCGGATCCGAGGGCACCCCCACCCCGCCCCTAGGTTGGGGGGACCCGCATAGCCGACCGCGCACCACTGAGTTCCGATGGAGGAACGCCATGGCCACGACACCCGTGCTCCGCAGGATCGCGATCGCGCTGGTCGCGGTCGTCGCAGTGGGAGTGGCGGGTGCCGCACCGGCGTCCGCTCTCGACAGGCCCGTCTCCGGATACCTGAAGGACAGCGGGCTCACGCCCGAGAAGATCCGCGACTTCCTCGGCGGACCCCTCATCTCGCCCTCGACGCAGGTGGGCTACGGCGGAGCGGTCTCGAGCGTCGACGCGAACGCGAGCCGCGTGGGCATGGAGGTGCTGAAGCGCGGCGGCAACGCAGCTGACGCCGCGGTCGCCACGGCCGCCGCCCTCGGTGTGAGCGAGCCGTACAGCGCCGGCATCGGCGGAGGCGGGTACTTCGTCTACTTCGACAAGGCCTCCGGCGAGGTCAGCACCATCGACGGACGCGAGACAGCGCCGGCCGGCATCACCTCGGACGCGTTCCTCGACCCCGCGACCGGAGCCCCGTACCCGTTCACCCCGGAGCTCGTCTCCTCCGGCGTCGCGGTCGGCGTGCCCGGCACGGTGGCGACCTGGGACACCGCGGTCGACCGCTTCGGCACCCTGCCGCTCCCCGTCGTGCTGGCGCCCTCGATCGCGCTCGCGGCGAAGGGCTTCCGGGTGGACGAGACCTTCCGCAACCAGACGCTCGACAACCTCGAGCGGTTCCAGGCGTTCCCCGACACGGCCGAGCTCTTCCTCCCCGGTGGGGACGCGCCGAAGGTGGGCAGCACCTTCCGCAACCTCGACCTCGCGAAGACGCTGACCTCCATCGCCGTCCACGGGCCGGACGCGTTCTACGAGGGCGCGCTGGCCGCCGAGATCGCCGACACGGTCCAGAACCCGCGGATCGCCGAGGGGTCGGACCTCCCCGCCCCGGCCGGCACGATGACCGCCGCCGACCTCGCGGCGTACTCGGTCGCCGAGCAGGCGCCGATCCGCGTCTCCTACCGCGGACTCGACGTCTACGGGATGGCGCCCTCGTCCTCCGGCGGGATCGCGGTCGGCGAGGCCCTCAACATCCTCGAGAACCACGACCTCGCGGCCGAGGACACGGGCAGCGCCCTGCACCTCTACCTCGAGGCGTCCGCCCGCGCCTTCGCCGACCGCGGCGCCTACGTCGGCGACCCGGCCTTCGTCGACGTGCCCACCGAGACGCTCCTCAGCCAGGAGTTCGCGGACTCGCGGGACTGCACGATCGACCCGGCGACCGCCTCCGTCCGCCCGGTCGCGCCCGGCGCGCTCGACGGCTCCGGATGCGCGACCGCCCCCGCCGCGGAGGAGTCGGACACCGAGAACATCTCCACCACCCACCTCTCGGTCGTCGACAAGTGGGGCAACGCCGCCTCCTACACGCTGACGATCGAGCAGACCGGCGGCTCGGCGATGACCGTCCCCGGCCGCGGCTTCCTCCTCAACAACGAGATGACCGACTTCTCCCCCACCTTCGTCGACGGGGACCCGAACCGGATCGAGCCGGGCAAGCGCCCGCGCTCGTCGATGTCGCCGACGATCGTGCTCGACGGCGGGGACGTGCGGTTCGTCGTCGGCTCGCCGGGCGGATCGACGATCATCACGACGGTCCTGCAGACTCTGGTCAACCGCATCGACCTCGGCATGACGCTCCCCGAGGCGGTGGCAGCGCCCCGCGCCTCCCAGCGCAACGGCGCGACGACCTCCGCCGAGCCCGAGTTCATCGAGGCGTACACCGACGACCTCGCGCCCTTCGGCCAGCAGCTGGTCCCCTCGGGCGACACCTTCACCTCGGCCGCGCAGATCGGCGCGGTGGCCGCCATCGAGGTCGACCCCTCCGGCCGGATGACCGCGGTCGCCGAACCGGTGCGGCGCGGCGGCGGCGTCGGGCTGGTGGTCCGGCCCGAGAAGTGACGCCCCGGAGCCTCCGCGGCCCGCTGAGAGGAACCGTCGGCCGGCCGCCCCTCTCGCCCGAGAGCGGTCCTCCGCGGGAAGGAGGCGTCTGCGACACTGGGGAGATGTCGTCGTCGCGCCCGCTGCGCACCCTCCGGGGTGTCGTCGCGGCGACGGTGGCGACGCTCGTCGCGCTGTTCTCGCACGTGGCCGGCGGCGGCCAGATCCCGGGTCCGCTCGGTGTCGCGATGCCGCTCGTCCTGTCGGTCCTGGTGTGCGTGGCGCTCGCCGGGCGCAGGCTCTCCCTGGTCCGCCTGGCGGTCTCGGTGGGAGTCAGCCAGTTCCTGTTCCACACGCTCTTCACGATCGGGACCTTCGCGGGGCCGGTCGATGCGCCGACCCTGCACGCGCACCACGGTGCCGTGATCGACGTCAGCGCGGCGATGACGCACAGCGGGATGACCGGCTCCTCGATGTGGGCGGCGCACCTCGTCGCCGCCGTCGCGACGACCGCGGCGCTCCACCGAGGCGAGTCCCTCCTCGTCAGTGTCGCCGCGACGACGAGCCACCTCGTCACCCGCCTGGTGCGGGTCCTGCCGACTCCGGTGGCCGCTCCTCGACCCGCGCGACGCTCCTCCTTCGAGCTGCGCGACGTGCTCCCCCTCGCCTCGGGCGTCTTCCCCCAGGCGGCGCTGCGGCGCGGCCCCCCTCTGCAGCCCGCCTCCTGATCATCGACGCGAGCCGCGGCGAGGACCTCCCCGGAGGTCCCCGCGGCGTCTGACCGACCCGTCTCCTCCCCCGCAGGGGTCTCCGAGGGACGCCGGCCGGTCGGCGTCTCGGCGACTCCTCCCGGACGGATCGTCCTGGCCCGGCGCTCCTGCGCGCCGGCGGAGGGGTCAGTGGAGCGTCCCCTCGGGGACGCCCGTGAAGGGAGCCACGCCTGTGGCACAAGCATCGACACCGGTCGACGACGACCTCCTCCCGCCTCCGCGGCCGCTCGCCGCTCCTCTCCGCGGGGCGGAGGCGTCCCTCCTGCTCGCGATACCGGCGGCGGTCGCTGTCGCCCTGCTGGGCCTGTCGTACACCGGGGCGTTCTCGGTGGCGACGCGGCTGATCGACCCCGGCGACCTGGTGACGCGGGGCCTGCCGATCGCGCGGGTCCTGCACGACTCCGCCGCGTCGCTGACCATCGGCCTGCTCACCGCGGCCACCTTCCTGCTGCCCGGGCAGCGCATCGCGCCGGGCGTCGTCTCGTACTCGCAGAACCGCGCCCTGCGCTGGGCGACCTGGTCGGCCGCGGTCTGGGTGGCGTCCGCGATCGCTGTCCTCGTGTTCACGGCGGCGAACACCATCGGGCAGCCGCTGGACGCGCCGGGCTTCCGGACGCAGCTCGTCTTCTACGCCACGCAGATCGAGCTGGGGCAGACGCTCGTGGCCTCGACGGTGTGCGCGACGGCCGTCCTCCTCCTCACCCTGTTCTCGCAGCGGCTGGCCTGGGTGGCGGCGGCGACCGGGATCGCGGTGCTGGCGCTGCTCCCCCTCTCGCTCTCCGGGCACGCCGCCGGCGCCGACGAGCACGCGAACGCGGTGAACAGCCTGGCCGTGCACCTGATCGGAGTGACGGCCTGGGCCGGCGGGCTCGCCGCGGTGATCCTGCTGCGGCGGACCGTCGGCGCCCAGCTCGGCGTGGTCGTCGCGCGCTACTCGGTGCTGGCCGGCTGGGCGTTCGGGGCTGTCGCCTTCTCGGGTCTGGTGAACGCGTCGCTCCGGATCGAGGACCTCGACGACCTGGGCACGCCCTACGGGCAGCTGCTGATCGTCAAGGCCGTCGCGCTGCTCGCCCTCGGCGGCGCGGGCCTCGGGCACCGGCTGCGGCTGATCCCGCGGCTCCGCGCCGACCCGGCCGACCGCCGCGCGTTCGTCGCGATCGCGGTCGGCGAGGTGGTGGTGATGGCGCTGACCATCGGCGTCTCGGTGGCGCTCTCGAACAGCGCGCCGCCGGTCTCGCAGGACCCGATCAGCGGAGACGTCCGGCGCAGTCTGCTCGGCTTCCGCTACCCGCCCGAGGTCACGCCCGAGCGGATGCTCGACCAGTGGCACCTCGACGCCGTCTGGCTCGGGATCGCGGTCGTCGGCGCCGCCCTCTACGTGTCGGCGGTCCTGAGGCTGCGGCGCCGCGGCGACGCCTGGCCGCTCGGGCGCACCGCCGCCTGGGTGGCCGGCTGCGCGGCCCTCGCCTACACGACCAGCGGTGGCCCGGCCGTGTACGGGCAGGTGCACTTCAGCACCCACATGATCCAGCACATGCTGCTGATGATGGTCGTGCCGCCGCTGCTCGTGCTCGGCGGACCGGTGCTGCTCGCTCTGCGGGTGCTGCCGGTGCGCCGCGACGGCGGGCGCGGGCTGCGCGAGTGGATCCTCGCCGTCGTGCACTCCCGCTACCTCGCCGTGCTGTCGCGGGCGCCCGTCGCCGCCGTGCTCTTCGCCGGCAGCCTGGTCGTCTTCTACTACACCGGCTGGTTCGAGTGGGCGATGTTCAGCCACCAGGGCCACGTCCTGATGACCCTGCACTTCCTCGCCACGGGCTATCTCTTCTTCTGGGTCCTGATCGGCGTCGACCCCGGCCCGAACCGGCCCGGCCACGTGCTGAGGCTGCTGGTGATGCTCGCGACGCTGGCGTTCCACGCCTTCTTCGGCCTGGCGATCATGTCGCAGACCACCGTGCTGGCCGCGTCCTGGTGGACCGCGCTCGGGTACACCGACACGGAGGCGCTGCTCGCCGACCAGGGCGTCGGCGGAGGGATCGCCTGGTCGGCGGGCGAGATCCCGATGGTTCTGATCGCCCTCGTCGTGGTCGCGCAGTGGGTGCGCTCGGAGGAGCGGACCGCGAAGCGCTACGACCGGCGCGCCGACCGCGACGGCGAGGCCGAGCTCACCGCCTACAACGACCGACTGAACCGGCTCGACAGCCGGAGCACTCCCCGTCCGACCACCACGAAGGAGACCGACCGATGACCTCTCGACCCCTGCGACGGCTTCCCGCCGCGCTGGCAGCGCTCGCCCTGGCGGGCGTCCTGATCGGGACGGCCGGGCCCGTCCAGGCGCACGACCAGCTGATCAGCAGCACTCCCGGCTCCGGTGAGCACTTCACGAACTCGCCCGCGGAGGTGACGCTGACGTACTCCGAGGACGTCCTCACGATCGGCGCGCTGGTCCTCGTCACCGACATGGACGGCATCGACCACGTGTCCGGCCCGGTCGAGCTGACCGACTCGACGGTCACCGCTCCGCTCGAGGCGGCGCTTCCCGGCGGCTCCTACGACCTCAAGTGGCGGGTGGTCTCCGCCGACGGCCACCCGATCGCGGGCGTCGTCCCCTTCACGGTCGGCGACGGCGCCTCGGCGCAGGCCGCGGCCGCCGCGGAATCCACCCCGACCGTCGAGCCGACCGTCGTCGCAGCCGCCTCCTCGCAGGCCCCGCCGGACGTCCTCCGACCGGTCCTCATCGGTCTGACCGGCGCGGTCCTCGCCGTCGCGGCCTTCCTCCTGATCACCCGCCGCCGCGGGCGGCCCTCGACCACCACCGAAGACCGGACGTCGTCGTGACCGCCGACGTCCTCCACCCACCGCACCACCTCACAGGAAGGCGCCACACCATGCGCACTCGACACGTCACCACCCTCTCCGCCCTCTCGGCCGCAGCCCTGCTCGCCCTGACCGGCTGCAGTGCCGGAGCCTCCGGCAGCACCTCCGCCGAGATCGCGCCCGCCGCGACCGAGGTGAGCATCACCGACGGCTGGGTGAAGGCCGCCGACTCCGGCATGTCCGCCGCGTTCGGTGAGCTGGAGAACTCCGGCACCGAGGACGTCACCGTCGTGTCCGCCACCTCCGCCGCGTCCTCCGAGCTGGAGCTGCACGAGACCGTGGCGAACGAGTCGGGCGAGATGGTGATGCGTGCCAAGGAGAGCGGCTTCACGATCCCCGCCGGCGGCAGCCTCGAGCTCGCCCCCGGCGGGAACCACATCATGCTGATGGACCTCGCCGCGCCGATCGTCGCCGGGGACGAGGTCACCGTCACCCTCACCTTCTCGGACGACTCCACGACGGAGTTCACCGTCCCGGCGCGCGACTACGCCGGCGCGAACGAGAACTACGAGGGCGGCGACATGGACATGGACATGGGCGGAGAGGGCTGATGAGCGAGGACCGCGAGACCGGCCACGGCGCCGACGAGCGCCCGCGCAGCGCCGTCAGCCGGCGACGGCTCCTCCTCGGCGGAGCAGTCGCCGGCATCGGCGCGGCCGGTGCGATCGGAGCAGACCAGCTGCTCGGCCGCGGCGGCGCTGCGCCGGCAGCGGCCGCGGCGCTGAACGGCGACGAGACGATCCCCTTCCACGGTGCGCACCAGGCCGGGATCGCCGCGACACCGCAGGCGCACGCGACCTTCGTCGCCCTCGATCTGCGCGAGAGCACCGACCGGGACGGGCTGCGGCGGATGCTGCGCATCCTGTCCGACGACGCCGCGCGCCTCACCCAGGGGCAGCCGGCCCTGGCCGACTCCGAGCCCGAGCTCGGCGTGGTCCCCGCCCGCCTCACCGTGACCTTCGGGTTCGGGCCGAGGCTCGTGTCCCTCGCGGCCGGCGATGCGGCGAAGCCGGCCTGGCTGGCACCGCTGCCCGCGTTCGGGATCGACCGGCTCGAGGAGCAGTGGAACGACGGGGACCTGCTGCTGCAGTTCCACGCCGACGACGCCTTCACGATCGCGCACGCGCTGCGGATGCTGCTGAAGAACACCCGCACCTTCGCGACCGTCCGCTGGACCCAGACCGGGTTCCGCCGGGCGCAGGGCTCCGAGAAGGCCGGCACCACGATGCGGAACCTGTTCGGCCAGGTCGACGGGACCGTCAATCCGCGCCCCGAGGACGTCGACTTCGACGAGCTGGTCTGGGTCCGCGACGGCTGGCTCGCCGGCGGCACCGGGCTGGTGCTGCGCCGGATCCGGATGGACCTCGACAAGTGGGACCGCCTGGACCGCAGCGGCCGGGAGCAGTCCGTCGGGCGGACCCTCGCGAACGGCGCGCCCCTCACCGGGACGGCGGAGGCCGACGAGCCCGACTTCGAGGCGACGACGACCATCGGCTTCCCGGTGATCCCCGAGTTCTCGCACATGAGGCGCGCCCGCTCGGAGAACGCCGCCGAGCGCTTCCACCGCCGGGCCTACAACTACGACGACACCCCGACGGGCGAGGACATCTCGAACTCCGGGCTGATCTTCGCGGCGTACCAGGCCGACGTCACCGCGCAGTTCGTCCCGATCCAGAAGCGCCTGGACGAGCTGGACCTGCTCAACGAGTGGACGACGCCGATCGGCTCCGCCGTCTTCGCGATCCCGCCGGGCTGCGTCGAGGGCGGCTACATCGGCGACACCCTCCTCTGACCCTCACCGGCACCCGCCACAGCACCGAAGGACCAGAAGCATGACCACCACCGCCACGAGACCCCGCGACTCCGCCGACACCCCGCCCCCACCGCGCAGAAGCAGCGGAGGCTGGCTCGGACAGCTGCTGCTGCGCCTGCACTTCTCCGCCGCCCTGTTCGTCGGGCCGTTCATCCTCGTCGCCGCGACCAGCGGAGCGCTCTACGCACTCACCCCGCAGCTCGAGCAGGTCGTCTACGCGCAGGAGCTGCACGCCCCCGAAGCGGACGCCTACCTCCCCCTGGCCGACCAGATCGACGCCGCCGACGAGTACACCGGAGGCGGGCAGAGCATCGTCGCCGTCCGCCCCGCCCCGAACCCCGGCGACACCACCCGGGTGATGTACGCGGACCCGTCGCTCGGCGCGAGCGAGACCCGCGCGGTCTTCATCGACCCGGCCACCGCCGACGTCCGCGGCGACCTCACCGCGTACGGCACGAGCGGCGCCCTGCCGCTGCGGACCTGGGTCAGCGACCTGCACCGGACGCTGCACCTCGGGGACGTGGGCCGCTCCTACAGCGAGCTCGCCGCCTCCTGGCTGGGGGTCGTCGCCCTCGCCGGCCTGGGTCTCTGGATCATCCGCCTCCGCCGCGCCCGCGTGAAGAGGGACCTGCTGCGCCCCGCGCCGAGGACCACCGGCTACAAGCGCCTGTTCTCCTGGCACGCCTCCACCGGCGTCTGGCTGCTGGTCGGCGCACTGTTCCTCTCGACCACCGGCATCACCTGGTCGCTGTACGGAGGCGGGAACTTCGAGACCCTCCGCTCCGCCGTCGGCTGGACCACACCCTCGCTGGGGACGACGCTCGGCGACCGGACCGGCGAGGTGGCCGACGAGCACGCCGGTCACGCCGGACACGGCGCGGCCACCGGCGACGCCGTCGAGTCGACGGCGGGCTACTCGCCGGCCGCCTACGACTCGGTGCTCTCGGTCGCCCGCGAGGTCAACGTGAACACGGGACTGGTCGAGATCCGGCCGCCCGCGGCGGAGGGCTCGGCCTGGGTCGTGCAGGAGATCCAGCGCAGCTTCCCGACCGAGGTCGACGGCGTCGCGATCGACGGGAGCACGATGCAGGTCGTCGACCGGGTCGACTTCGCCGACTTCGGCCTCGTCGCCAAGCTCTCCCGCTGGGGCATCGACACGCACATGGGCTCGATGTTCGGGCTGCCCAACCAGCTGCTGCTGTTCGTCACCGCGGCCGGCATCGCCACGATGGTCGTGCTCGGATACCTGATGTGGTGGAAGCGCCGCCCCACCCGCGGCCCCCGGCGGCTCGGCGGCACCCCGCCGGCCCGGGGAGCGCTCCGGCGCGCGCCGTGGTGGGGAGTCGCGTCCGTCCTGGTCGCCGCCGCCGCGGTCGGGCTGTTCCTCCCGCTCCTGGGGGCGAGCCTCGCGGCCTTCGTGGTCGTCGACACGCTGCTGGGGCTCCGACCCGCGCACCGCTGAGCGCGCGGGCGCCGGCCCGGTGAGGTCCACCGGGCCGGCGTCACAGCCCCTTCGGGAAGGCGAGGGAGCGCAGCGCGGGGTCGAGGCTCTCCCACTGGTGGCGCCGCTCCGCGTCCCTGTCGGCGTCGCTCCCCCGGAGCCCGACCGCCTTCGCGGCGTACACGGCGGCGTGCGAGCAGTGGTCCGCCATGTGCGCGACGGCCGCGGCCTGTCCGGCCGCCCGCGCGGCAGCGGTGGCGGCCGGACAGGCCGCCTGCGTCGCGGCGCGGGCTGCGGCGTGCGCCGCGAAGGCGGCCGTGCGGCACTCCGTCATCGGAGCCCCGCCCCGCTCCCAGGCGCGGAGGACGTCGAGCGCGCGCCGGGGCCGGGGATCGTCCGGATCCCACTCCTCGAACGCGGGGAGGGCGCGCTCCGCGCACTCCGCCGCCCACCGTGCGAGCGCCCGGTGGACGTCCGGCTCCGGATTCGCCCAGGCCGGCTTCTCCGATCCGCCCACAGGTCTTCCTCCGATTCCGGAGCTCAGCTGGCTCTTCCCAGATGAGGGTGTAGGTCGGCCGGGCGCGTCGGTCCGCAGATAGACGTCGAGGTCTCCCGACGACGGAGGTTCCTACGCCATCCGTCCGAAAGACCTCGACGTGTCCGACGCTACCCCGCAGGCCGGCTTCGGCCGCCCTGACCTGACCGCCTTCGCGTCTCATCCCAGTCGACCCTGATCGAGTCTGCTGACCCCCTCGACGAGAACGCAGCGACATCACAGCCACCCAACCCCGACCGTCCGGGAAGCCGGGACACGTCACATGACCTGTGCTGCGGGCGTGTCGAGTGGGTCGTCCAGGGGCGACGCAGGAGCGTCGACGCGACGTGCTGAGAGGTGGTTCCAGTCGAGCGCTAGGACACCGGCTACAGGCATGGCGATAGGTCAGGAACGGCGTCGCTCCCTGCGCAGGAGGGAGCGCAGAGTCTCGGCATTCGCGTAGCCGACCCGTAGCGCGATCTCGGCGGAGGTGAAGTCCGTGGTTGCTGAGAGGTGCCGAGCTCGTTCGATGCGAAGCCGTTGGACGAAGCCGAGCGGAGTGAGGTTGAGCGCCGCACGGACTCGTCGTTCGAGGGTGCGCCGGCTGGTGCCGAGCGACTGCGCGACGAAGGCGACGTTGAACGGTTCGTCCAGGCGGGCGCGCACGAAGCGTTCGAACTCGACGACGATCGGGTCCTCGTGCCGGAGATGTTCGTAGGCGACGAAGGCCGCCTGAGACGGACGCTCGTCGATGATGAGGAGCTTGGCGACATGTTGGGCCAGGTCGGGGCTGATCGATCGCACGAGTGAGAGCGCGAGGTCGATGTGGGCGAACGCGGCGCCGGCGGTGACGAGGTTCCCGTCGACCACGACCATGGTGTCGAGATCGAGGGCGACGGTCGGATAGCGCTTCAGGAACTCCGGCCCCAGGAACCAGCTGGTCGTCGCCCTCCGATGATGCATCCGTCCGGTCTCGGCGACAGCGAACACGCCGGTGCACGCCGCGGCGATCCGGGTGGTCGCCTCGTCGAGGCGCCCGAGCGAGGCGATGACCGAACGAGCATCTCGGCTCTGGAGGACGTCGTTGGTAGCGGCGGCCGTAAGGGTTCCAAGCGCAGGGACGACGACCACGTCGAACTCTCCGGACTCCGACAGCGGGTGGTCCACCGACAGGGTCATCGATGCCGTCGTGGTCACTCGCCGTTTCGGTCCGAGGATGGCGAGTTCGATCGGGTCGATCCGCGGGTCGACATCGCCGCGGGCTCCGTCGGCCACCCGCACGATGTCGATGATCGACGCGATAGCCGAACCGAAGCAGCCGTCGATCGCGATCAGTCCGATACGCATGACGTAAACAATAGCAATACTGCCGTATACGCCACTCCCCACCGGCCCTCGCTCGTCATACGCTGGACTCGTCCCACGAAGAACCTCGACGTCAAGGAGAGTCCCTCATGTCCACACCCGCATCACTTCCGTATGCCTTCGTCGCCAAGATCGTCGCGGCCGATGGACAGCACGACTCGGTCGCCGATCTGCTCGCCGGCGCTGTCGCACTCGCCAACGAAGAAGTAGGAACGATTGTCTGGTTCGCGGTCAGGACCCACGCCGACACCTTCTGGATCTTCGATGCATTCCCCGACGAAGCCGCTCGCGACGCCCACGCCAACGGCGCCATCGTCGCAGCCCTGATGGCCAACCAGCACCTCCTCGGCGCAGCACCCGAGATCCTGGCGGCCGACGTCCTCGCGTCCAAGCTCCCGTAGTCCGCCAACGCACGAGACGATCGCGCCCCGCCGAGCCGTCGCCAGGTCGCGACGCAACGCCACGCTGCGTTGCCGAGCGGTGCGAGGCCTATCGGCACACGGACAGGATGCCGGCCGCGAGCGCTCAGCCGGCGAGGGTCCGTCGCAGAGGAGAGCGACGTCGGTGTCGGGCAGAGCCGTGAGGCCAGCGCATCGCGCGACCACCAGAACGGTTCGCCGGAGCCGCCTGTCGGAATCGAACGGACGACCTAATGACGTCGGCTTTGCGTCTACCGCTTGATGCGCCCACTGGGCGAACGAGCCGCTGACCTGCGCAAACGCCGAGCGTGGAGGACGCCGCCATCCGGTGGTGACCGACGACGACCGACCAGTACCGACCGTTTCACCGGAGCTTGCGGCGGCGTCGAAGCCGAGCAAGCTCCATTCTTCTAACTCACCGCGCCCTCCTCCTCGCCGGCCCCGTCGTCGGCGAAGACGTTTCAGGGGTCTTCTCAGATGACGGTGTAGGTCGGCCGGGCGCGTCGGTCCGCAGATAGACGTCGAGGTCTCCCGACGACGGAGGTTCTTACGCCATCCGTCCGAAAGACCTCGACGTGTCCGACGCTACCCCGCAGGCCGGCTTCGGCCGCCCTGACCTGACCGCCTTCGCTCGACTCGACGGCCTCGATCTGCACACCGGCGCGGACCTGCTCACCGACAAGCAGAGCGACAGGCTACGCGCGCTGTTCGTTGATGACGCTCACGTCGAGGTCGAGGCGACCTGGGGTGTCTACCAGCGCATGATCGCCGCCTATCGCCACGAGGACCGGCAACGTGGCCGCGAGCTCATGGAGAAGCTGATCACCGACCTCAGCGCCGGCGTCCCCAAGGTGCTCACCGAGCTCACCACCCTGGGCCGGACCCTGAAGAAGCGAGCCGCTGACGTGCTCGCCTACTTCGAACGACCCGGCACCAGCAACGGGCCGACCGAGGCGCTCAACGGACGGCTCGAACACCTGCGCGGCTCCGCACTCGGGTTCCGCAACCTGACCAACTACATCGCCCGAAGCCTGCTCGAGACCGGCGGCTTCAGACCCCAACTCCTACACCCCCGATTGGGATGAGCCGCTCAGCTCCGGCGCGGCCGCCCCGTGAAGTGCTTCACCCCGTAGACCAGGAGGAGCAGGATGCCGCTCAGCTGCAGGGCGAGCGAGAAGCCGGAGGCGAATTCACCGGCCGGCCACACCAGCCTCAGCACCAGCGCGACGAACATCGCTGTGACCCCGACGACGAACAGGACTCGATTCCGCATCCGTCGAGTCAACCATCCGCACGCGCATCGGGGCCGACCGGAGGCCTCAGCTCCGCGGCCGCCGCAGTTCGGCGTCGTCGTCTCGCGGCGCTCACCTCCCGGATGCAGGAGCCGGCGTCGAGCTGTCCTCGGAAGTGGACCAGACCGCCTGCGCTCCGGTGTCGCCGATCTGGACGACGTTCGCAGTCGCTCCCACTGCGACGACGATCGCGACGGCGGCGAGGATCAGCGAGGGGACCGAGCGGGCGCTCCGTCCCCTCGTGTCGGCGGAGTTCCTCCCGCGCGTCCGGAACCAGAGCCAGTGCGCCACGCAGAGGACGAACAGTCCGGCAGCCCAGGGCAGCAGGTGATCGCCGAGCTCGGCGTGGCGTTCGAGTGCTGCGGAGGGGTCGACCTGCCGTTCGAGCGCTTCGCCGGCCTGAGTGGCGAGCGGGACTCCGAGAAGGGCGACGAGGGCGGTGATCGGAGTGATCACGCCCAGGCGTCGGCGGGCGGCCGGCCAGACGCTGCCGAGGATGAGCATCAGGGCGGCGAGGGGGAGCAGGACGACCTACACCGTCATCTGAGAAGACCCCTGAAACGTCTTCGCCGA
>NZ_PSVE01000037.1:0-16019 GCF_002931775.1 Rathayibacter sp. AY1F4 | reverse complement strand
CCCCTCGTCGCGCCCGCTCCCTCCCGCCCGTCGGTCGCGTCTGTCCGGCACCGCGCCCCCTGCCCCACCCCGTCTCTTCCGCCCGTTCCGTTCCGTCCCGTCCCAGGAGGACCGATGCCGTCCCGCTCCGCCCGCACCACCGGGATCGTCCTCGCCGCCCTCGGACTCGTCGCCGTCGTCCTCGCGATCGTTCTGCTCGTCCGGCCCGCCGGCGGCGAAGCGCCCGGCGCAGCCACGGCGTCCGCGGGCCCGTCCTCGGCGCCGTCCGGGACCGCTCCGGCGCCGTCCGCCGCTCCCGGCTCCCCGGAGGCCGCCGACGGCGCCGCCGCCCCCGCACCGACGGCCTCCGCCGCTCCGTCCGACACCGAGCCGGGCACCGGATCCGACGCTCCTCCCGTGATCGTCTCCTTCGCCTCCACCCCCGCCTCCGTCGACTGCGAGGGCGACCGCACCGCATCCGTCCCGCTCGCCCTGTCGTGGGAGACGAGCGGAGGCGCCACCGCCCGCCTGGCCGTCGGCACCACCGACGCGAGCGCGGGCGAGCTCGTCGACCTCGCGGCGTCCGGCTCCGCCGTCGTCTCCGCCGACTGCCGCGACTCCGAGACCCTGATCACCCTCGCCGTCCTCGCCCCCGACGGCACCACCGCTCAGCGCACCCTCGTCGTCCCCGCCTCCTGAACCGCTCCGCCCGCGCGGAGGCGGTCACGGAGGCGTCGAGCGGCCCCGGCACGGCAGAATGGGACACGATGACCTCCACACCCCCTCCGCTCGGCCTGCTCCTCGACGTCGACGGGCCCATCGCGAGCCCCGTCACGCGCACGATCTCGATCCCCGAGATCGCCGACGACCTCGTCACCTTGGCCAACGCCGGCATCCCGATCGTGTTCAACACGGGCCGCTCCGACGCGTTCCTGCGCGAGCGGGTCCTGCCCGCGCTCCTCGAGCGCGGCGTCTCGGCCGAGGCCCGCATCGTGTGCGTCTGCGAGAAGGGCGCCGTCTGGTTCACCGTCGACTACCGCGGCACCTCGGAGCCGATCGTCGACGAGTCGCTCGCGATCCCCGAGCCGGTGGCCCGCGACCTCGAGCGGATGATCCGCTCCGACTACGACGACCTGGTCTTCTTCGACGAGACCAAGCGCGCCATGGTCTCGGCCGAGCAGCTGGTCGACCTGCCGAGCGAGGACTACCTCGAGCGCCAGCTCGTCTTCGACGCCGACGCGCTGCAGATCATGACCGCCGCGGGCCTCGGAGTCGAGCGCCGCGGCATCCGGTACCCGAACGAGGAGGGAACGGTCGACTTCCGCATCGACCCGACCGTCATCTCGACCGACATCGAGTCGAACCGGCTCGGCAAGGACCTCGGCGCCCAGCGCGCCGTGGAGATGCTCGGAGCGACCGGCGCGATCCCGCAGCGCTGGCGCACGGTCGGCGACTCCCGGAGCGACTACGCGATGGCCGACTGGCTGTTCGAGCACGCCTACGACGTCGCCCACGTCGACGTGCGGCCCGCGGAGGGCGTGCCCGAGAAGCCCTACCCGGTCCTCGTCGTCGACGGAGCCGTGAACGATGCGGCCGGCGCCGCCGTGCTCCGCCGCTGGACCGAGCTCGTCGCCGACGAGACGACGCCCGAGGTCGGCGGCACGATCTCGCTCCACTCGCGCGGCTGATCCGCCACCCCTCGCCGCCCCCGCCGCGGGCCCGTTAGCGTTCGAGCATGAGAATCGCAGTCACCGGTGGATCCGGCAAGCTCGGCCGCCACGTCGTCACCCGCCTCCGCGCCTCCGGGCACGAGGTCTTCAACCTGGACCGTGCGGGGGACCGCGGCGCGGGCTTCGTCCGCATCGACATCGCCGACTACGGCCAGGTCGTGGACGCGCTGCAGTCGGTGAACGACCAGTACGAGGGCATCGACGCGCTCGTGCACCTCGCCGCGATCCCCGCGCCGGGCCTCGTGCCCGACGTCGCCACGTTCCACAACAACATGGTCGCGACGTTCAACGCGTTCCACGGAGCGATCCGTGCCGGCATCCGCAACGTCGTCTACGCCTCCAGCGAGACCGTGCTGGGCCTGCCCTTCGACGTCCCGCCGCCCTACATCCCGGTCGACGAGCAGTACCCGGCGCGCCCGGAGTCGGTCTACTCGCTCACCAAGCACCTCGAGGAGCAGATGGCGATCGAGCTGTGCCGCTGGCACCCGGACCTGAAGATCACGGGCCTGCGCTTCTCGAACGTCATGGACGAGGCCGACTACGCCGAGTTCCCGTCGTTCGACTCCGACGCGCTGCTGCGCAAGTGGAACCTCTGGGGCTACATCGACGGACGCGACGGAGCGCAGGCGGTCGAGAAGGCGCTGCTCGCCGAGACGACCGGGTTCGACCGCTTCATCATCGCCGCGGCCGACACCGTGATGACGCGCCCCAACGCCGAGCTGGTGGCCGAGGTGTTCCCCGGCGTCGAGCTGCGCGGCGACCTCGGGACGACCGGCACCCTGCTCTCGATCGACCACGCCCGCGAGGTCCTCGGCTACGCCCCCGAGCACTCCTGGCGCGACTCGCAGCAGGGCTGATCCGCGGGCCCGGCGCATCGGGATCCGCGCTGTTCGTCGGTGGTGGACCTCGATGCGCGGGCTGCGCCCGCTCCTCGATCAGCAGGGGTGCGGCAGGCCCGTGACCGTGCTGGTCGAGGAGCGGCAGAGCGGCGTATGGGGATCCGCCCCGTCCGTGCGCGGCTCGGCCCGCCGCCCCACGCACGAGCGCGCCCGGTCCGCAGGACGACTGCAGGCCGGGCGCGCTCCGTGGAGCCGAGGATCAGCTCGGGATGTAGTTGAAGGTGTCGGGGTCGGGGCCGGTGCGGTGGCCGCGGTCGAGCGCCGTGATGTCGGTCATCGCCTCGTCGTTGAGCTCGAAGTCGAAGAGGGCGAAGTTCTCCTCCACGCGCTTGCGGGTGACCGACTTCGGGAAGACGATGTCGCCACGCTGGATGTGCCAGCGGAGCACGACCTGCGCCGGGCTGCGGTCGACGTTGCGCGCGATGCGGGTGATGGTGTCGTCGTCGAGGACGAGGCCCTGCGCGATCGGCGACCAGGCCTCGGTCGCGATACCGTGCTCGGTGCCGTAGGCGCGGAGCTCCTGCTGCACGAGGTAGGGGTGCACCTCGATCTGGTTGACGGCCGGGACGATGGTCGCCTCGGCGCGGAGCCGGTTGAGGTGGTTGGTCTGGAAGTTGGAGACGCCGATCGCCTTCGCCTTGCCGCTGCGGTAGATCTCCTCCATCGCCTTCCACGTCTCCAGGTAGTCGCCCACGTTCGGAAGCGGCCAGTGGATGAGGAACAGGTCGACGTAGTCGAACTTCAGCTCGCCGAGGGTGACGTCGATCGCGGCGAGAGCGTCCTCGCGGGCGTGGAAGCCGTTGTTGAGCTTGCTGGTCACGAAGACCTCGGAGCGGTCGAGGCCGGAGGCGCGTACGGCCTCGCCGACGCCCGCCTCGTTGCCGTACATCTCGGCGGTGTCGATGTGGCGGTAGCCGACCTCGAGGGCCGCCAGGGTCGCGTCCTTGGTCTCGGCCGGGTCGATCTGGAACACGCCGAAGCCCAGCTGCGGGATCTCCACGCCGTTGTTCAGGGTGATCGTGGGGACCGTTGCGATGTCGTCGCTCATGAGCGAGTACGTCCTTTCGTCGGGGCGAGGGCGCAGTGGAGCCGCGCCGTCGTGCCTCCAGTCCATCGCCTGCGGCTCCCAGCATCAACCCCTTGCGCGCTCGGCGGACATCCAGCTTCCCCGCGGAGGAGGAGTCGGATCCCCCGAGCAGAGGTGCGCCCGCCCGGGAACGCCGAAGGCCCCCGGCACGGATGCCGGGGGCCTTCGAGGAGCGCGACTTACGCGCGGGACTTGCGGCCGACGATCGCGCCGTAGATGAGGAGGACGACGATCGCACCGACGACGGAGACGATGATGCTCACGATGTTGATGCCGTTGACGGCGTCCTGGATGCCGAACAGCGTGCTGAGGAAGCCGCCGAGCAGCGCGCCCACGATGCCGAGGACGATCGTGATGATCCATCCGCCGCCCTGCTTGCCCGGGAGGATGAGCTTGGCGAGCGCCCCGGCGATGAGGCCGAGGATGATCCAGCTGATGATGCCCATGATGTTTCTCCTTCAGTTCGTGCTCGATCGGCCGTTCCGATGCGAGCGGAGACACCGGCGGGCCGGTGTCCTGTGAGTCGTGGAAGCGGAGGTCAGCGGAGGCGGCGCTGCACCTTGTCGCGGGCCTTGCTCGCGATGGCGCTGAGCTGCTTGGCCTCGCGCTTGGAGGTCTTCTTGAGCTTCTTGCGGGTCTTCTTCGTGGCCGGGTCGTTCCACACGCCGAGTGCGAGGTGGCGCAGCTCTTCGTAGCGGCCACGGCCGGCGCGGGAGCCGAACACGTAGGCGGTGAAGGCGACCAGTGCCAGCAGGACGAGGCGGGGATTCATGCGGTGACCCTTCCATCGGAGAGCACCGGGTCGTGCTCGACACCCATTTGACTCTCCTGCGCAATCCGTGACAAACCACGGCCCGACCATTGACAGGGACCCCTCGCATCGTGTTCCGCGTGCGCGTGTACCCGATTCAGCCGCAGGCCGGAGACGTCTCGGACGGGAAGCGAGCGTGGAGGTAGTGGCCGTAGCCGCCCTCGACCCGGTTGTCGCGGCGGCCGGAGGTGACCACCTCGCCGCGGTCCGTCGCTCCGACCCGGGCGCCGCTCGCGCGCAGCCGCTCGATGAGCAGGACGTCCTCGTGCAGCGGCTCCCGGCCGAAGCCGCCCGCGGCGAGGTACGCGCTCGCGCGGACGCCGAGGTTCGCGCCGTGGATGCTGCCGATCGACTCCTCCCGCGCGCGGACGTCGCGCCAGCGCGAGTAGGCGCCGGGGGAGAGGTCGGCCGGGTCGGGCCGGACCGTGCCGAGCAGCGCGTCGTGCCGTCGGGCGTGCTCGACGTGGGCGGCCAGCCAGTCGCGGGGCACCACGGTGTCGGCGTCGGTGTTGGCGATCCACACCTGCTCGAGCGGAGCGGTGACGGAGGAGAGGGCGTGCGCGATCCCGGCGGAGCGGGCGGCGCCGACTCCGCAGCGGGCGAGCTCCAGCACTTCGGCTCCGGCGGCAAGTGCCCGCTCGACGGTCGCGTCGGAGCAGCCGTCCGCGGCGACCACGAGGCGCATCCCGATGCCGGGCGCCCGGTGGGCGAGGTGGGTCGCACTGGCCTGGACGGAAGCGATCAGGCCGCCGATCCGCTCCTCCTCGTCGCGCGCGGGCACGACGACCAGCACCTGCGCGAGCCGGCTCACACCAGCCCCGTCCGGCGGGCGACCGAGCGGGAGTCGCGGGCGTGGACCTCGAGCAGGACGTCCTCCTCCTCGTGGCGGGCGAGGCGGTGCAGGCCCAGCTCCGCCACGGCGGACTGCACGGCGTCGCCGTCCAGAGCGAGCCCCTCGATCGGATGCCGCCAGTGCACGGTGACGAGCTCCCCCGCGGGGGCGAGGGCGTCGCGGATGCCGCGCAGCACGCCGGGGAGGGCGTCGCCGAGGTAGTAGCCGACCTCCGAGAGCACGACCAGGTCGAACGGGCCCTCCGGCACGCCGCGGGTGATGTCGTGGTGCTCGACCCGCACGTGCTCGAGCGGAGCGAGGCGGCGGGCGGCGCGCTCGACGGCGGCGCTCGACACGTCGATCGCCAGCAGGCGGTCGGCCCGGTCGGCCAGCGCCTCGGCCAGCACGCCGATCGAGGCGCCGATCTCCAGCACCGAGCCGTAGCGCTGCTCCGGCAGGCTCGCGAGGGTCAGGGCGCGCTTGCGCTGCTCGTACCAGCGGCTCGTGTACCCCCACGGGTCCTCGTGGCGGGCGTACAGCTCGTCGAAGTAGCTCATGCGATCCTCACCAGCCGGTCGTCCCCGGTGAAGGTGCGCAGGAAGAGCGGATGGAGCACCGGACCGGTCCCGTCGGGCCCGGGGCGGGTCTGGCTGGGGTAGCGGGAGCGGGCGCGGCGGGTGCGCTCGAGCAGCTCGTCGTCGAGCGGCAGGCGCACGAGGTCGCCCCACGGCACCTCGGGGTCCTCCGGGGCCGCCCAGTGCCACAGCCAGATCGGCGCGGCGAGGAGCGGCTGCCCGAGCTCGCGAGCGACCTCCGCGCAGATCTCGCCGACCACGCGGTGGTCCCGGTGCCCGTCCCCGGTCCAGGTGGAGAGGAGGAGGACGGTCCCGGGGGCGCCGGCCGCCCGCTCGCGCACCTCGCGTGCGATGCGCTCGTGGTGCTCCGGGGTCGCCGAGTCCGGCACGTCGAGGAAGGCGAGCCCGATGCCGGGGCCGAGCTCCGCCAGTGCGTCCGAGGCCTCCCGCCGGCGCTCGGCAGCGAGGTCCGCGTCCCGCTCCCCGTGCGCCGCGGCTCCGTCGGTCACGACGACGACGTCGACCGCGATCCCGCGCCGACGCGCGAGCGCGATGGTGCCGCCGCAGCCGAGGGTCTCGTCGTCGGCGTGCGCCACGACCACCAGGACGTGCCGGATCCCGTCGGGCAGGGTCAGCTCCGGGAGGCGGTCGCGGCGGCCGTCCGCGGTCCAGCGCTCGAGAGGAGTGCCTTCGAGGCGCCCGTCGAAGGGCCGGCTCACCAGGAGGCCGCCTCGCCCGAGGCGAGCACGGCGCGGCCGAGAGCGGCGTCGTCGCGCTCGGCGTGGTGCTGGCGGACGTAGAGCGCGAGGTCGGCGACGCGCTTGGCGTGCTCGGCGTCGAGGGCGAGCGGAGCCGGGCCGAGCGCGCGGCCGGCGCGGAGCAGGATCTCCTCGACCGCTCCGGCGACGCTCGCCCGCACGCGCTTGGCGAGCAGTGAGCCGCGGGGGCCGTCGGCCTCGCCCGCGTCGACCGCCGCGGCGGCCTCGTCCAGCGCCCGGCGCGACGCGGAGAGCGACGTGTCGATCGCTCCGAGGTGGGCCAGGAGGTGCGGGTCCTCGCGTCGGGCTGCCGCCGCCGCGACGGCCGCCGCGACTCCGAGGGCTCCGCCGTGCCAGCAGGCGGCGACACCGATGCCGCCCCAGGCGAAGCCGGGCCGAGAGAGGTACCAGCCAGCGTCGCCCACGGGGACGGCGCGGGTGCCGGAGAAGCGGACCGGTCCGCTGGGCACCTCCGTCAGGCCGCGTGCGTGCCAGGCGTCCTGCGCCGGCGTCGCCGACCCGTCGCGCAGCGCCACGGCGAAGAGGCGGCGCTCGCCGGAGGCGTCCCCGACGTGGGCGGTGACAAGGGCGGCGTCGAGGCGGTCGGCCAGCGAGCACCAGGGCTTCACTCCGTCGAGCAGCCAGTCGCCGTCGCTCTCGCGGGCGACCAGAGGATCCCCGCCGCCCTCGGCCGCGAAGACCCCCCAGGCGGCGTCGGCGGCGACTCCGAGTCCGGACGGGTCGAGCTCCGCCTCGCCGAGGATCGCGAGAGCGTCGAGATGCGGCTCCACCGCACGCGCGACGCCGAGGTCGTGCCGAGCCAGGCGCTCGAGGAGACCGTGCAGCTCGGCGGTGCGACCGGTGCCGGGCCGGGGCGCGTCGGCGCTCAGACCGCGCGCGAAGCCCAGCGCGCCGTCGACGTCGTGGGGGAGGAGAGAGGAGGAGTGCTGGTCCATCGCCTCCGAAACTACGCAGTCGAGCGGGCGGCGTCCGGCGATTGTCCCCGAACGGACGGGGTGCTAGGCGTCAGATGTCGAGGTCGTTGATCCTGTGCAGGAGAGAGGCGAAGAGCTCGACGTCGGCGAGCGCCCAGCTGCGCAGCTCCTCGTGCATCAGCGCCTGGTTCGAGCTGCGGATCTCGCGCAGCCGCGCGGCGGTCGCCGGAGTCACCGAGAGGATCGTGGCGCGGCCGTCCTGCGGATCGGGGGTGCGCTCGAGGAAGCCGAGGCGGTCGAGCGCCGTGATCTGGCGGCTGAGCGCCGACTTGTCCATCTCGAGGAGCTCGGCCAGCACGCCCGAGTGCACGGGTCCGCGGCGCTCGAGCGCCGAGATCGTCTTGTAGCCCAGCGGCGTCAGCTCCGGGTGGAGCCGCTCGGCGTAGGAGCGCATCGCCGCCCGCACGCGGTTGAAGAGGGTGCTGAGCTCGCCCTCCACCGAGGCGATCGCGGAGTCGACGTCGCGGGCGGAGTCGGGGGTCGGGCCGGTCATGCCTCCAGCATCCCGCGCGCGGGCCCTCCTCCTCGACTTGCGCCCGCGCGCCGCGATGACGTACGCTTCCCGAAGCCAAAGACCGCCGGTTTCCGGTGTGCGCACGAGCAGGGCCCCGGCCCCGCGGATCGCCACCGGACGAAGGATTCGCGAAGCGAATTGCCCGCGCAGGTGCACGAGTTCAGTTCCGCCTCACCGCGATCCCGAAGCTCCGCGCCCCTGTGCCGGAGCTTTTTTCTTTGCCTGCCTTCGGGCTACCGGCACGAGAATTCACAGGAGTAGCCATGGCGAACAAGGAAGCCTCGGTTGCCGAACTCACGGAGAAGTTCCAGAGCTCGACGGCCGTTCTGCTGACCGAGTACCGCGGTCTCACTGTTGCTCAGCTCAAGACGCTGCGCAAGGACATCAGTGAGCACGCAACCTACGCCGTGGTGAAGAACACGCTGACCAAGATCGCGGCGAACAACGCCGGTATCTCGTCCTTCGACGACGAGCTCGCTGGCCCCTCGGCCATCGCGTTCGTGCACGGCGACCCTGTCGCCGTCGCGAAGTCGCTGCGTGCCTTCGCCAAGGCAAACCCTCTCCTCGTGGTCAAGGGCGGTTACTTCGACGGTAACCCGCTGACCGCAGAAGAGGTGGGCAAGCTCGCCGACCTCGAGTCCCGCGAAGTTCTGCTCGGCAAGCTCGCCGGCGCCTTCAAGGCCTCGCTGTTCGGCGCCGCATATCTGTTCAACGCTCCGCTCTCGAAGGCCGTTCGCACGGTCGAGGCGCTGCGCGAGAAGCAGGAGTCCGCGAGCTGACGTCTTCCCCTTCCGGGAAGCAGTGCGCGCGCGGTTCGTAGACAAAGAAAAACAAGGAGAAAAATCATGGCAAAGCTCACGCAGGACGAGCTCATCGAGGCCTTCAAGGAGCTCACGCTCATCGAGCTCTCGGAGTTCGTCAAGAAGTTCGAAGAGGTCTTCGAGGTCACCGCTGCGGCGCCCGTCGCCGCCGCCGGTGTGGCCGGCCCGGCCGCCCCCGCCGAAGAGGTCGAGGAGCAGACCGAGTTCGACGTCGTGCTCGAGGCCGCCGGCGAGAAGAAGATCCAGGTCATCAAGGAGGTGCGCGCCCTCACCAGCCTCGGCCTCGGTGAGGCGAAGGCGCTCGTCGACGGTGCCCCCAAGGCGGTCCTCGAGGCCGTCAACAAGGAGACCGCCGAGAAGGCCAAGGCTCAGCTCGAGGGCGCCGGCGCGACCGTCACCGTCAAGTAATCCCCCTCACCCGTCGCGGGTGCCGGCTCCGGCCGGTCGCTCGTCAGGGTGACGCAGGCACGCCTGCAGACGCAGGGCGTCGTCTCCTCGGAGGCGGCGCCCTTCGTCGTTCCCGCCCGACGGAGGCGCGCGCCCCTAGGATCGGAGCGTGACTGCTCACGATCTGCTCGCCGGGCTCCCCGCCCGCGACGTCCCGCCCAGCGAGGTCTCGCTCAGCGAGCTCCTGAGCGACTTCGTCTCGGTGACGCACCGGATCACCCGCCTCGCCGCCCAGGCGACCGGCAACCAGGAGTCGCAGGCCGTCTGGCGCACGCTCTCGGTGCTCCTCTCGATGGGCCCGATGCGCCTGGGGGAGCTCGCCTCCCAGAGCCGCGTCTCGCAGCCCACGATGACCAAGATCGTGAAGAACCTCGTCGAGACCGGCTGGCTCGACCGCATCGCCGATCCCCTCGACGCGCGCGCGTGGCAGATCCGTCTGGCTCCCGCCGGCGCGGACGCGCTGAACGCCTGGCGGACCGACCTCGGCGACGCGCTGACGCCGATCTTCGCCGATCTCACCCCCGAGGACCGCCGCGTCCTCGAGCGCGCCGTCGAGATCATGCACGAGCGCCTCGTCGTCGGCCCGCGCGACTGACTCCCTCCCGCACGGTTCCGCCGCGCGGCACACTGGTCGCGTGCAGATGCGACTCGAGCTCGTCCCCCTCCCCGTCGGCGACGTCGACCGCGCGGTCGCGTTCTACACGGAGGTGATGGGCTTCCACCTCGACCACGACGTGCGGCCCTCTGCGGCGATGCGCGTGGTCCAGCTCACGCCGCCCGGCTCGGCCTGCTCGATCGTGGTCGGCAGCGGGATGGGCCCCGGCCCGGAGGAGGGCGTCGTCCGCTCCCTCCACCTCGTCGTCGACGACATCGCCGCCGCTCGCGCGGAGCTCGTCGGCCGCTCGCTCGAGATCAGCGAGGTCCAGGACCTGGGCGGCGTGCAGTACGCGTACTTCGCCGATCCGGACGGCAACACCTGGGCGCTCCAGGAGATCGGGAGCAGGACGCCCCCGGAGTGAGTCAGTCCTCGGGCCAGCGGACCCTGGCGTCGACGTCGGGGTGCTTGCGTAGCCAGGCCGTCACGAAGGGGCAGCGCGGGACGACCGTGCCGCCCGCCTCCGTGATCGCGGTGACCGCGGCCCGCGCGAGGATGCTCCCGAGGCCGTGGCCCTCCCACGCGTCGTCGACGACGGTGTGGGTGAGCGTCACCTCGTCGCCCTGGCGGGTGTAGGCGGCGAAGCCGGCCGGAGTGCCGCCTACCTCGATCACGAAGCGGGACCGCTCGGGGACGTCGCGGACAGTGGGGGTGTCGGAGTCGCTCATGCTCCGATTCTCGCCCCCCGCGGCGCCGAGGTGCTGGTGCGGATCACCAGCGAAGCGGGGATCAGCGTGTGGCGGGCCGGGGGAGGGGGCTCGCCGCGACCGAGGGCGGCCAGCGCGTCCAGCACCAGCGCGACCGCGAGCTCGCCCTGCTGGCGCGGGTCCTGGCGGATCGAGCTGAGACCGAAGAGCTCGGCGAGGGGGTGGTCGTCGATCCCGATGACGGAGACGTCCTCGGGCACCGAGAGGCCGAGCTCGCGCGCCGCGAGGATGATCCCGATCGCGATCTCGTCGGAGGCGGCGAAGATCGCCGTCGGCCGGGTCCGCGGGTCGCCGAGGACCTGCCGTCCGGCGCTGTGCCCGCCGGGGATGTCGAAGGTGGTGGGCACGATGTCCTGCGCGCCCGGCTCGAGGCCGGCGGCCGCGAGCGCCTGGCGGAAGCCGTCGCGGCGCTGCGTATGGACGTGGAAGTCCATCTCCTCCTCCGCGAGCCCGCCGATGTGGACGACCCGCTCGTGGCCGAGGGAGAGCAGGTGCTCCGTGGCGAGGCGGGAGGCGGCGACGTCGTCGATGCTGAAGGTGGGAATGCCGGGGAGCTCGCCGCCGATGCCGACGATGGGCTTGCCCAGGGCGAGGAGCGCCTCCGTCTCGTGCGGCGAGATCTCGAGCGTGACGGCGACGATCGCGTCGACGCGCTTGCGGACGAGGTAGTACTCGAACACGCTCCGGCGGGCGTCGAGGTGCTTGTCGATGTTGTAGAGGAGCAGGTCGTAGCCGGCGGCGAGCAGGGCGCGCTCGATGCCCTCGATGATCCCGGCGAAGAACCACTGGTTGATGATCGGGATGATCACGGCGATGTTGTTGCTGCGGCCGGTGACGAGGCTGGAGGCGTTGGCGGAGACGACGTAGCCCAGGCTCGTCGCGGCGCGCTCGACGCGCTGCTTCGTCCCCGCGGAGACGTAGCCCCGGCCGCTGAGCGCGCGCGAGACCGTCGCCTTCGACACTCCTGCGAGCTCGGCCACCTCTTCGATGCCTGGCACGGCGTTCCTCCCGACCGTCCGGCCTCGATGCTGGAAACGGTTCCAGGAAGTTATACCCCGCCCGGCGGCCGGGCGTCGCGCCGAGATCGATCTCCGCCCGGCCCCGGCCCCGGGATCGCTGTTCTGACGCTGAATCGTTATCTCAGAGAGCGCTCTATTACCGGCGTTGTGCTTTCATCGTTCTTGTGGAAAGGTTTCCCTCCGTGGGAGCCCACCCACACGAATCCGGTGATCCGCTCGGAGTTCCTCCTGGCATCGCCATCACCAGCATCCGAGTCGTCGCGGCACACGCTTCGAGCCGCCACAGCCTCCCGATCCCGATCGGCGAGGAGCGGCCTGCTCGGCTGGTTCCACCACTCAATGAGGAGGAAGAATGCGGTCATCCCTGCACCGCCGTATCACCGTCCCGGTCGCCGTTCTGGCAGCGGCCGGCATCGCACTCGCGGGCTGCTCCAGCAGCAGTGACCCCAACGACCCGAACGCCGGCGGCGGCAGCTCGGCCGGCACGGTCGGCACCGCCGACGGCGTCGTCAACGTCTACGGCACCATCAACGGCGACGAGGCCACCCTTCTCGAGCAGTCCTGGGCGGACTGGGAGAAGGAGAGCGGCATCGAGATCAAGTACACGGGCGACAAGGAGTTCGAGAAGCAGATCGGCATCAAGGTTCAGGGTGGCGACACCCCCGACCTCGCGATCTTCCCGCAGCCGGGTCTGCTCGCCGACACCGTCGCCTCCGGCAAGGTGCAGGAGCTCCCCGAGGGCGCCCTCGCCAACGTCAAGCAGAACTGGTCCGAGGACTGGCAGAAGTACGGCCAGGTCGACGGCACCCAGTACGGCGCGCCGCTGATGGCGTCCGTCAAGGGCTACATCTGGTACTCCCCGGCCAAGTTCAAGGAGTGGGGCGTCTCCGTTCCCACGACGTGGGACGAGATGGAGGCGCTCGGCAAGACGATCGCCGAGAAGACCGGCGGACCGTCCTGGTGCGCGGGCTTCAACTCCGGTGAGGCCTCCGGCTGGCCCGGAACCGACTGGATCGAGGACGCCGTCCTCCGCGAGGCCGGCCCCGACGTCTACGACTCCTGGGTCGCGGGCGACACCCCCTTCACCGACCCGGCCATCAAGTCCGCGTTCGACTCCGTCGGATCGATCCTCCTCGACCCGACCCTCGTCAACGCCGGCTACGGCGATGTGAAGTCGATCAACTCCACCGCCTTCGGCGACGTCGCCCAGAACATGGCGAACGGCACCTGCGCGCTGACCCACCAGGCCTCGTTCTTCGAGGGCTTCCTGACCTCGGCCGGCGCCAACGTGGCCGAGGACGGCGACGTGTGGGCCTTCCTCACCCCGCCGGTCAAGGCCGACGACGCCCAGGCCGTCACCGGTGGTGGCGAGATGGTCGCCGCGTTCTCGAACGACGAGGACACCGCGAAGGTCCAGGAGTACCTGGCCAGCGCCGACTGGGCCAACAGCCGCGTCTCCCTCGGCGGCGTCATCTCCGCGAACACCGGTCTCGACCCGGCCAACGCGGGCAGCGACGTCCTGAAGGACTCCATCGCGATCCTCCAGAACCCGGACACCACGTTCCGCTTCGACGCGTCCGACCTCATGCCGAAGGCAGTGGGCTCGGACAGCTTCTTCAAGGGCATGGTCGACTGGATCGACGGCACGAGCACCGACCAGGCGCTCGAGGAGATCCAGGCCGGCTACACCTCCTAGCAGCGGAGCAGAGCCGCCGCTCCCGAGTGGCGGCTCAGCTGTGACGGCCCGGCCCCCGGATCCACGGATCCCGGGGCCGGGCCCCTCCTGAGTCCAGAGTCGCACTCGAAAGGGCGTCCATGTCCCCCATCACCATCTCGGGGTTCTTCCAATGGCTGGCGGGAATCCCGCCGCTCGCGCAGATCCCGCTCATCCTCCTGGCCTTCGCGGCCGTGGTGGCGCTCATCCTCTTCTTCGTCGAGATCGCGCCCCGCCGCGGCACCGGCTACACGGTCCTCCGGCTCGCGGTCACGGTCGTCCTGCCGGTCGTCCTCCTGCTGGTCTTCGGCCTCTACAACTCCGTCCTCTGGGTCGCGGTGGTCGCCGCCGTCATCGGCGGCGCGCTGTTCCTGCTCGACTTCCGGTCCCGCAAAGGCGCGGGCTACGGACTCCAGCTCATCGCGTTCATGGCACCGGCCGCCTTCTTCATCCTCATCGGCCTGATCTACCCGACGATCACGACGGCCATCAACGCGTTCATGAAGAACGACGGCTCCGGATTCGCCGGCATCGACAACTTCGTCTGGGTCTTCACCAGCCCCGACGGCATCACCGCCTTCCTCAACACGGTGGTCTGGGTGCTCCTGGCCCCCATCACGGCGACCGCGATCGGTCTCGCCTACGCGGTGTTCATCGACAAGAGCCGCGGCGAGAAGTTCTTCAAGCTGCTGGTCTTCATGCCGATGGCGATCTCGTTCGTCGGCGCGTCGATCATCTTCAAGTTCTTCTACGACGTGCGCCAGGGCGAGCAGATCGGCCTCCTCAACGGCATACTCACCGCCTTCGGCGCCCCGCCGGTCGACTGGCTGGGACTCGAGCCGTGGAACACCCTGTTCCTCGTCGTCGTCCTCATCTGGACCCAGGCCGGATTCGCCATGACGGTGCTCTCCGCCGCCATCAAGGGCGTCCCCTCCGAGCAGCTCGAAGCGGCCTCGCTCGACGGCACCAGCGCGTGGCAGTCCTTCTGGAACGTCACCGTCCCCGGCATCCGCTCCTCGATCGTGGTCGTCCTCACGACGATCTCGATCGCGTCGCTGAAGGTCTTCGACATCGTCTCGGCGATGACCGGCGGCCGCTCCGACACCACGGTCCTCGCGTTCGAGATGGTCCGCCAGTTCCAGCTCGGCGCCCGCAGCGGCTACAGCGCGGCCCTCGCGGTCATCCTGTTCCTGCTCGTGCTCCCGATCGTCGTCTACAACGCCCGCCAGCTCGCCAAGCAGAGGGAGATCCGATGAGCGTCACGCCCACTCCGATCCAGGTTCCGGTCGACCGCAGCACCGAGCGCGCGCTCGCCCGCGGCGAGTCCAGGATCGAGGCGGCCAGCGGCAAGGTGAAGAAGGCGACGACGTCGCGCGGCGCCACCCTCGCCGCGCTGATCATCGCCGTCATCTGGACCGTCCCCACCCTCGGTCTGTTCATCTCGTCGTTCCGCCCCGCGAACGACATCAAGACGACCGGCTGGTGGACGATCTTCGCCAACCCCGGCTTCACCCTCGACAACTACGCGAACGCGCTCAACTCCGGCGACAGCCTGACCCTGGGCAAGGCGTTCGTGAACTCGCTGGTCATCACGCTGCCGGCGGCGCTGATCCCGATCACGATCGCCAGCCTCGCCGCCTACGCATTCGCCTGGATCGACTTCAAGGGCCGCAACACGCTCTTCGTCCTCGTGTTCTCGCTCCAGATCGTCCCCATCCAGATGGCGCTCGTGCCGCTGCTGCAGCTGTTCTCGGACGGCCTGCGCATCGGAGGGCTCTACATCCTCCCCGGCCTCGGGGTGAACGGGTTGGACGGCTCCTACGCGAAGGTGTGGATCGCGCACACGATCTTCGCGCTCCCGCTCGCGATCTTCATGCTCCACAACTTCATCTCCGAGATCCCCGGCGAGGTCATCGAAGCGGCACGAGTGGACGGCGCCGGACACGGCCAGATCTTCTTCCGCATCGTCCTCCCGCTCTCGGTCCCCGCCATCGCCTCCTTCGGCATCTTCCAGTTCCTCTGGGTCTGGAACGACCTGCTGGTCGCGACGGTCTTCACCTCCGGACAGGGGCTGCCGATCACGAAGGCGCTGCAGGACCTCACCGGCTCCTACGGTCAGTCGTGGGAGCTGCTCACGGCCGGCGCGTTCATCTCGATCATCGTGCCGCTCATCGTGTTCTTCTCCCTCCAGAGGTTCTTCGTCCGCGGCCTCCTCGCCGGCGCCACCAAGGGCTGACGACCCGCGGGGGTGCCGTGGGCGGCGTTGTCGTCGTCGGCGGTAGCTCCGCTACAGCTCTCCTCCTCCGCCTTGCCCACGACACCCCCGCGGGCCGTCAGCACTGCTCGTCGGGGGAAAGAGGGGGGCACGAACGAAGGCCCGGGTCCTGCTGTGCAGGACCCGGGCCTTCGTCGTGCGGTGGCGCCGGCGAGGAGGCCGCGGACGAAGAACCTCTGGAGGGAGAAGAACACGATGAGC
>NZ_PSVE01000036.1:0-20191 GCF_002931775.1 Rathayibacter sp. AY1F4 | reverse complement strand
GCATCCGTTCAGACCGACTTCCCCTCCGCCGACGTGGACGAGGAGGGGGTGGAGGGGGAGGCCGTTGATCTGCCAGTCGGTCATCGTGAGTCACGCTTTCGGTTGAGGAGGCGTTCCGGTGCGCAGCGCATCGTTCAGCCTCCGGCGAGGGTGGTCAGCAGGTCCTGGATGCTCGTCTTCTCTGCGACCGGGTCGGGGCTTCCGGCGCGGACGGAGGAGAGGACGGGGTCGATCTGCTGGTCGACGTAGGTCCACGTCTGGCAGTTCGCGGCGCTCAACGCAGGCTCCGCGTCGTCCCAGGCGGTCTCGAGGTCGGTGGCGCGGGCTTTCGCGCCGGCCTGGTCGCCGCTGGTGACGAGGGCGAGGGTGTCGGCGGTGATCGTCTGGAAGTTCTGCACGTCGGCGGAGGGGAAGTCGGTCTGAACGGATGCCTTCGCGTCAGCTGCGGACAGCGTTCCCGACGCATCGCAGGCCGGGGCTGCGCCTTCGGGTGCTGGGGCGGTGTGCGGCTGGCTGTTGGTGAAGGCGAGCAGCCCGACGACGGCGACGGCGAGGACCGCGAAGGCGACGAGTGAACGGCGTTCGCGGGCGACGGGCGGGGTGTGGTGCTCGGATGCGCCTTTGTCGACATCGGCCTTGCTGAGGGAGAGGTAGACGACGGTGGCGAGGATCGCGACCAGGAAGATGATGCTGGTGACGAAGGTGCCGAGCCCGAGGCCCTGCTCGTCGGGGGACAGGCCGAGCCAGTCGCCGATATTGGCGCCGAGGGGGCGGGTGAGGATGTAGGCGATCCAGAACGCGAGGACCGGGTTCGCGCCGTAGCGCCAGAGGCCGGTGACGATCGCGATCAGGGCGAGGGGCAGGAGGATCGAGACGCCGGGGCCCCAGCCGGTGAGCTCGAGGGTCCAGTCGCCGAGAGCGGTGCCGAGCGCGAAGGTGACCAGGACGGTGAGCCAGTAGAACGCCTCCCGCGGGGTGGTGTCGATGCTGTGGATCGAGAGGGTGCGCTCCTTCGAGTACCAGACGCCGAACACGATCACGAGCAGCACGGAGAAGACGAGGGAGCTGGCCCAGAGGGGCACGCCGAGCTGGTCGGTGAGGATGTCGGTGAGCAGGGTGCCGGTGACGCTCATCACGACGACGGTCAGCCAGTACGCGGAGGGGACGTAGCGTCGCAGCCGCATCTGGATGGCGAGCACCACCGCGGTGACCACGATGAAGATCACGGCGGTCGCGATGAGGCCGACGCCGAGGACCATGTTGATCCAGTCGGCGAAGCTCTCACCGACCGTGGTGCAGAGGATCTTGATGATCCAGAACCAGATGGTGACCTCGGGGACCTTGCTGAGCAGCCGCCGGCCCGAGGCGCGGGATGTCGTCGTTGAGATGTCCATGCCCGCAGAGTCTCAGTCGGGACGTGGGCGGCGGCTCGGGATGCGCCGTACTGCGTTGTGTGTGCTCACAACGACCCGAAGCAGCGCGGTTCGACCAGGTCAGTACCGAGCCGATGGGCTGAGGTTCTGTGCTTTCACAACAGTTGCAGGAGAATCCTCTGCCGCAGGTGGACGCACGTTCGTAGCGTGGACTCCTCCGGCGCGCTCCGCGTCGAGAGACGAGGACGACACTGATGCCGAACCGGGATCCCCTATCGGACGGTGAGATCGCCTACCGGGCAGCGCGACGCTGGCCGCTGATCTCGGCCGGCCTCGCGGCGCTGCTCACCGTCCTCCTGGCCGCGCTGATCTTCTACCGCGAGCACGACAAGCCGTTCGGATTCGACACCGCCTGGATGAACGAGATCATCGAGCACCGGTCCACGTTCTGGCTCGTGCCGTCGCTGGTGATGAACAGCCTCGGAGGCGGGATCCTCGGCACGATCGTGATCCCTCTCATCGTCTTCGTGGCGCTGCTGATCCGGCGCGGACGCTGGGCGGCGACGTACTTCGCGATCGCCGCGCCGCTCGGCGGGCTGCTGGTGCAGATCTTCAAGAACGCGATCGGTCGTCCCAGGCCGCTGGAGATACTCGTGAACGCCGACTTCGGCTCGTTCCCCTCCGGCCACAGCGCGAACGCCGCCACGACCGCGGTGGTCCTCGCTGTCGTCTTCCCGCTCTGGTGGGTCCGCATCGCCGGCGCCGCGTACACGGTGGCGATGATGCTCAGCCGCACCTACCTCGGGGCGCACTGGATCTCCGACACGGTCGGCGGACTGCTCCTGGGCGCCGGCGTTGCCCTGATCGTCTGGGCGCCGCTCGCAGTCCGGCTGCACACCGAGCGCGTGGCGTCACCGCCGCCCCTCTGGCGCCGGATCGCCCGACGGCGGGCCCTCAGCTGACGCCTCGTCAGGGTCGAGGCTTCGCGACGGCGCCGCGGAGGATCGTCAGGAGGACGACGGCGACGATCGACCCGGACGCGATCAGGCCCGCGAGCACGACGATCTGGAAGACGCCCGCCGCCACAGGCGAGAGTCCGCCGAAGACGGCGCCGATGAACGCGCCGGGCAGGACGACGAGACCTGTCGTCCTGGTCTGGTCGGTCAGCGGCACCAGGCCGGTCCAGGCCGCCTCCCGCGCCAGGCCGATCGTAGCCTGCCGGGGCCGGGCGCCGAGAGCCAGCCAGCCCTCGACCTGCTCCCAGCGGTCGGCGAGCGTGATCGCCAGGGCTCGGCCGGTTACGGTCGCGACGGTCATCGCGCCGCCGAGGAGGATCCCGCCGACCGCGAGGACGTAGCGGCCGGTGAACGGGACGGCTCCGAGCCCGAAGACGATCCCGGCGCTGAGGGCGACTCCGGCCGACATCGCCGCGGTGACCGCGAGGACCGTGCGCCGGGTGCGGCCGAGGCGGCCGGACGCCGTGAGCACCGCGGTACCGAACATGACGGCCAGGAAGAGCAGGACCCAGCGGAGGTCCGCGATGACTCCCGAGAGGATCACCGCGAGCACTCCGAGCTGAACAGCCCCACGGAGGATCGCCAGCGCCGGTCGCGCGAACGAGACGACTCCGAACGCGCGGAGTGCGGCCACGGAGACTGCCGCGCAGATCGCGACCGCCGCGGCCACGGCCGCCGGGGTCAGCTGGTCGATGGGCGTTCCTGGATGACCCAGGAGTTGCCGTCGAGGTCGGTGAAGAAGACGAACGAGTTCCACTCCCCGCCGCGGCCCTCGAGGCGGACTCCGTCCTCGAAGTGCGTCACCGGGCTGACGTCCACCCCGCGCTCGGCGAGCTCGGCGCGGGCTGAGTCGATGTCGTCGACGACGAGCTGCAGCCCTTCGAGCCGGGTGGTGCCGGTCTTGAGCTGGATGCTGCTGTGCGAGCCGGGCAGGGTGAGCTGCACGATGCGCATCTCGTCGCTGATCCGCACGTCGAGGTCGAGGTGGAACCCGACCTGGTCGGCGTAGAACGCTTTCGCCCGGGCGACGTCCTCGACGCTGACGGGGACGACTTCGAGATTCCACTGCACAGGGTGCCCCTTCGAGGAAGTGATGGACGAGCGTCGGTCGCCGTCCAGTGTGTCCGGCGGGAGGGCGCCGGGCAATCGGGTCAGCTCGCCGCGATCGTTCCGGTGAGCAGGAGCCCGGACACGACGAGGGCCAGGGCGACGCGGTAGCCGACGAAGACGCCGAAGCCGTGGCCGGCGACGTAGCGCAGCAGCCACGCGATCGATGCGTACGCGACAACGAAGGAGACGAGGGTCGCGACGAGGGTCGGAATCCAGCCGACGCTCACGCTGACATCGGACGCGGCGGTCGCCGCTTCGTAGGCACCGGCGGCGGTGAGCGCGGGGATGGAGAGGTAGAACGCGAACTTCGTCGCCGTCACCCGGTCCAGCCCCCGGAACATCCCACCGCTGATGGTCGCTCCGGACCGGGAGACGCCGGGGATCAGTGCGATGCACTGCACGAGGCCGATGATGACCGCGTCCTTCCGGGTGATCGCGCGACGGTCCTTGGTCTGGGTGCCGACGCGTTCGGCGACGAGCATCACGATGCTCCAGCCGAGCAGCGCGGCGACGACGACCCACAGATTTCGCAGGCCTCCGCTGATGAGGTCCTTGCCGAGGAACCCGATGACCCCGATGGGAATCGATCCGAGGATGACGTACCAGGCGATCCGGTAGTTCGTCCGCGTGCGCTGCGACGGGTGACGCAGCCCGACGAACCACGCGACGGCGAGCTCGGCGATGTCCTTCCGGAAGTAGAGGAGCACGGCGGCGATCGCGCCGATCTGGATGATCGCGGTGAACGCGGTCACCCCGGCGTCGTCGACGCGGAGGCCCATCAGCTTCTCGGCGATGGTGAGGTGCCCGGTGCTGGAGACCGGGAGGAACTCGGTCAGTCCCTCGATGATGCCGAGGATGATCGCCTGGAGGATGTCCATCGGGTCCGTTCCGGTCGGAGGGGAGCCGCGGCGGATCCCGCGAGCGCTTCCGAGAGTAAGGATCGCGACGGCCCTGCTCGGCCGGAAACCGGGTCGCTGTGTGCATCTTCAACGGCCCCGGCGAAGAGCACAGGATGCGGGTCCACCCGCTGCTCGAGCATGACGGGATGACGCACCTTCTCGCCCCGCGCCGATCCTCGCTCCGCGGCGGTGTCCTCGCCGGCCGCTACGCCTCCTCCACGGTCCCGGAGGCGACGGCGCTGTTCTGGATCCTCAAGGTGCTGACGACCGGGATGGGCGAGACGGCGTCGGACTTCCTCTCGACCGCGTTCGACCCCGTGATCGTGGTCGGCGCGACCGGATTCGCGTTCCTCGCCGCGCTGGCGCTGCAGTTCGCGGTGCGCCGGTACATCCCGTGGGTGTACTGGCTGGCGGTGCTGATGGTGAGCGTCTTCGGCACGATGGCCGCCGACGTGCTGCACGTGGTCGCCGGGGTCCCCTACCTCGTCTCCACGCTCGGTTTCGCGCTCGCCCTCGCCGTGGTCTTCGCCCTCTGGTGGCGGGTGGAGCGGACGCTGTCGATCCACTCGATCACGACGCCTCGCCGGGCCCTGTTCTACTGGCTGGCCGTCTCGGGGACGTTCGCGCTCGGCACGGCGGCCGGTGATCTGACCGCGTCGACTCTCGGGTTCGGCTACCTGCCCTCCGCCGTCCTGTTCGCGGTGATCATCGCGGTACCGGCCCTCGCGCACCGGTTCACGGGGAGGAACGCGGTCCTCGCGTTCTGGTCCGCCTACGTCGTCACCCGACCGCTCGGAGCGTCCGTGTGCGACTGGCTCGCGGACCCCGTGAGCACCAGCGGCCTCGGCCTGGGCACCGGCCCGGTCACTCTCGGAGCCCTGGTGGTCTTCCTGCTGCTGGTCGCCGTGATCGCGGTCGGCCGCAGGCCGCGCGGAGCCGTCGCGGCGCCGACTCTCTGAGGTCCGCGGTCAGGCGTCGCGTCGGGCGCGGTTCCTCTGCCGCCAGTAGGTCAGAGCGATGCCGGCGAGGCTGATGACGACGATGCCGACGAGGACGATGTCGATGTACTTCCCGACGAAGTCCGCGACGCCGGGGATCTGTCCCAGGAAGAAGCCGAGGAGGATGACGCCGGTGGACCAGACGGCCGCGCCGAGGGCGTTGAAGCCGACGAAGTGGGCGTAGTGCATCTTCCCGACGCCCGCGGCGACCGGGGCGAAGGTTCGCACGACCGGGACGAAGCGGGCGATCGTGACCGCCCAGCCGCCGAACCGGTCGAAGAACGACTGGGTGCGGGCGACGCTCGAGCGGCTGAACAGGCCGCTGTCCTTGCGCTCGAAGATGCGCGGGCCGGTCTCGCGGCCGATGACGAACCCGAGCTGATCGCCCAGGAACGCGGACACGGCGACCATCAGGATCACCAGCGGCACCGGGAGGCCGATCACGCCGGTGGCGACGAAGACGCCGGTGAAGAAGAGCAGGGTGTCGCCGGGGAGGAAGAACCCGATCAGCAGGCCCGTCTCGACGAACGCGATCAGGCAGACCAGGGCGATCGCCCACGGGCCGGCGCCGTCGAGCAGGGATTGAGGGTCGATCATCGGTTCTCCTTGCGAGGGGTGTGGTCGGGGCGCGTCACGGGGAGGCGGACCTCCACGCCGAGCCCGCGCGGTACGAGGTTGCGGATCGTGAGCTCACCGCCGCCGGACCGGCTGAGCCCGGCGACGATCGCGAGCCCCAGGCCGGCGCCGCCCTCACGGGAGCGGGCGGCGTCCGGGCGGGTGAACCGGTCGGTCGCGACCGCGAGGAACGCGTCGGGGACGCCCGGGCCGTCGTCGTCCACGGAGAGGACGATCTCCTCGGCGCGCTCGACGAGGGTCGCGGTGACGCTGCCGCCGTCGGGCGTCGCGGTCATGGCGTTCGCGAGCAGGTTGTCCAGGATCCGGCCGAAGTCGGTCGGGGAGATCGGGTAGCGGGCGGCGACGGTCGAGGCGGGGGCGACGAAGTCGATGACGAGGTCCCGGTCGCGGGCGAGCATCCTGGCGCGGTCGACGCTGTCGGCGACCTCCGCGCGCAGAGCCGTCGACGTGCCGTCGCCGACCACCGCGCCGGCGTCGATCCTCGACAGGATCAGCAGCCCGTCGGTCAGGGACTGGAGGCGATCGACCGAGCGGCGCGCGTCGACGACGTCGGCGTACAGCGCTGCCGGGTCGTCGCGGACCCGCTCGGCGAGCTCGAGGCGGGTGCGCAGTGCGGCGAGCGGGGTGCGCAGCTCGTGGCTCGCGTCGGCGACGAGCCGCCGCTCCCGGTCCGCCGACTCCCGCAGGTCCTCGATCAGCGCGTTGAGCGTCGCGGCGAGGTCGGAGAGCTCGTCACGGGCCGGCCCGACGGGGAGCAGCTCCGTGGAGCGGCCGTGGCGCAGCCGGTCGGCGATGGCGCGCATCCGCCCCACGGGGCGCAGCGCGAGGCCGACCAGGGCCCAGGACGTGGCGGCGAACGCGACGAACAGGATCGCCAGGGCGATCAGCAGTGTCGTGCTCACCCCGCCCACGACCGCCTCAGCGGTGTCGCGGCTCTCCTCGATCAGCGCCTGCGAGGCTCCGGAGCGGACGAGCTCGATGGTGGACTCGTCGAGGATGTGATCGAGCTGCTCACGGACGATGATCGCGACGATCCCGAAGAACAGCATCGCGACCAGCAGGCTCGAGACCGTGATCCGCACCCGGATCGACAGCGACCGCCACCTCACGGCTTCACCCCGAGGCAGTAGCCCGCGCCCCGCCGGTTTACGATCTCGACCGACGCGCCGCCGGCGCTGAGCTTGCGGCGGAGGTAGCTGATGTACTGCTCCGCGATGTTGTGGTCGACGAACTCCGCCGACCCCCACACCTCCAGCAGGATCTCCTCCCGCGGCATGAACTCCCCCGCACGCACCGCGAGCGCGCGCAGCACCCCGAACTCCTTCGGGCTCAGCGGCAGCATGGAGTCGTCGACGAACGCGGCGTGCGCGTACGGATCCACGCGCAGGTTCCCGAGCACGACCGGTACCCGGTTCGTGAGGTGCTCCCTGCGGATCATCGCCCGGAGGCGAGCGGACAGCTCCTCGAAGTGGAACGGCTTCGCGAGGTAGTCATCGGCGCCTGCATCGAGCCCGAAGACGCGGTCCTGCAGCGCGTCGCGGGCCGTCAGCATGATCACCGGGAGCGTGGCGCCTGTCGCGCGCAGGTGCCGGCAGATCTCGAAGCCGCTCATGCCGGGGAGCATCACGTCGAGGACGGCGGCGGCGTAGTCAGCCTCTCGCGCCGCATTCAGCGCGTCGACCCCGTTCGAGAACAGGGCGACGTCGTAGCCGTCGCCGGTGAGACCGCGCCTGATGAGCTCGCCCATCTCGACGTCGTCCTCGACGACGATCACTGATTCACGCATCCAGGCCTCCTACGGTCATGCTCGCACCGGTGGCGCGGCGGCACCGGCCCGATCCGCCGAGATATGCGGCTTCTCAGCGGTACGCACGGCATCCGGAGGCAGCGCACGCCGGCCACCTCGACGCACGACCACAGGTCGCGCTCGACAGTGACGCCGATCGGAGCGGTGAGGGCGGGGTCCGGAGGCCGGCGCTCGTCCGCTCTCCTCCGCGGACGCCGCGCTCCCGCCGGAGGCGACCCGCTCGCTGCACCGGTCGAGAATCTCGTCCTGCATCGCACTGTCAAGCGGACGATCGACCCTGCGACGACAGGGGATCGACGGGAGCAAGCCGATCCGCCGGAGAGCTCCGACGCGCGAGGTGGGCCTGGAAGGGCCACGCTTCGGGAGGGCTCCCTCCGCGAGGATCACGGCATGGCCCCCCACACGGATCCCCGCCGATGACTCTGCAGGACCTCGCCGACGAGAGGACGTTGTGGCTCGGCGAGTCCTCGAGCAGCCGCTCGAGGGTGTCTCGCTGGTTCGAGTGGAGGTGGCGGGTGTCGGTCATGAACGGCCCTTCGGTGTCTGCGCACGCGCCCCGGTGGCGGTGCTCGGCGTCGCGTCCGACGGTAGGCGCGCGGGTGGAGCCGGTGCGCGAGTCGGATGACTCGAAGAGCGGACGTCGCGTGGCGGCCCCGCGAGAGGCGCGGCCGTGAATCCGGAGCCGGGCGACCGCCTCGACGAGGAGGAGCATCCCCGCACGCCCGCGCTGCCCGAGGCCGCCGTCTCCGCCGCGTCGCTCCCCGACCGGCCGGCCGCGTTCCTCAACGCCCTGCTGACCGAGCACTTCGTGCTGGAGTCGGCGCGCGGCATCACCGTGACGGAGTCGAGCAGCCGCGCTTCGCTCTACCTGACGATGCTCTCCAGCTCGCTCGTGGCCTTCGGCTTCCTCGCCCCGACCCGGTACGCGATGGGGTTCCTCGCGGTGATCATCCCGGTCGTCGTGCTGCTGGGGGTGTTCACCTACGAGCGGCTGGTGCAGACCTCGATGGAGGACATCGCCGCGCTGACGGCCATCCAGCGCATCCGCCGCTACTACGGGACCCTGCTGCCCGGTGCGGGCGCCTACTTCGCGGTGCCGCGCGGCCGCCACGCGCCGAACGAGCTGCTCGAGATCGGCCGGCGGCAGAGCTGGCGGGGCATCTTCTTCACGATGTCCTCGGCGATCGCGGTGGTCAACTCGATCGTGGCGGGCGCCGGAGTCGCGCTCGCGCTGACGCAGAGCGGCGCGGACGAGGTCCCCGCGATCGCGTGCGGGATGGCGGCCGCCGTCGTCCTCGCGGTGCTGCACGGGGTGTACCAGTTCCACCGCTACCGGCAGATGCGGCTGCGGATCGCCGAGGCGGAGGCGCTGGACGGGGTCGAGAGGGGGTGACGGGCGCACTTCAGGCGCCGCGTCGGCCGCCGGCTGGTCGGTGTGCGTCGGCCTGCTCCCGCGACTGCTCAAGAGTTGTCGCAGTCGACGCCCAGTGCGACGACTCCTGGACTCTCGTGGCGATCGCTCGTCGGCGGGCCGCCGCGAACATCAAGAAGTCGCCGTCGTCGGTCGCGAGTACGACGACTTCTGCGCTGTCGCGAGGCTCGCGGCTCAGCCGCGCTCGGCCCGCTCGGCGAGGAGGTACTGCCAGTCGCCCGGCACGCGGTCCTTCGGCCCCGGGGTGGTCTGGGTCGCCGGGTGGCTCTGCGGGTCGGCCAGCGCGGGGCCGTCGGCGTAGTCGTCGGTCCGGTAGTCCCAGAACCAGTCCTCGCGGCCCGCCAGCAGGACCGGCCCGTCGAGCTGCTCCACGAAGGAGCGGAGATACTCCGCGTCGCCCAGCAGGCTGCGGTTCGGCACGGCCGGGACGCGCACGGCGTGGCCGGCGTCGAGCAGGATCCGCGTGACCGGGGCGAAGCTCGCGGCGTCGGCGAACGCTCCGTGGACGAGGACGATGGTGGGTGCGGTCATGGGGCTGTCCTTCCGGTCGGGCTGCGGTCCGGCAGCCGGCTGCGCAGCCGATCCGGACCCGGGCCGAACTGAGGACGGCGGACGGCGCGCGTCGTGACCCCGCGACTCCCCTGCCGACCGGGCGGCCGCCTGTCGCCCGCCCGAGGACACGCTCCAGCGCTCGTCCCGCCCGCTCACGGCGGGCCCCGTCCGCTGCAGCGTCCGCGTCCTGGTCCCGGCGGGGTCACCCTTCGACGGCTGGACCGCCCGGGATCGCGGCGAGGCGGGTCCGCTCGCGGCCTCTCCGGCCGGATCGCCGGCGACAGCGGCGGATCGGCACGCGGACTCCTGTGGCCCGAAGCCCGGGCCGCGGCGTGTCAGCTCGCGAACTCCTCCGGCCAGCCCAGCGCGGCCAGCGACCGGCGCACGCGCTCGATGTCCTCCTCCGAGGGCAGCTCCGAGGTCACTCCGGCGATCGCGGTGCCGACGTCCGCGCGGGAGGCGGGCGCGTCGGCGGCGAGACCGGCGGCCACCTCGGCCACCTCCTCGTCGCTCAGACGGCGGCGGAGGAGCGCCAGCAGCGGCACGAAGTCCTGCTCGGGCAGCCCGGCCGGATAGCCGGCGCGCAGCCAGCGGACGATGCGCGCGACCAGGCCCTCGCGGGTGTCCGGCTCAGCCAGCGACTCCGGGCCCGCCAGCGGCCAGCCCGCGCTCGCGAGCCGCGAGGAGACGCGGGCGACGTCCTCGGGCATCGCCGGTCCGAGCAGCAGCTGCTCGATCCGCTCGCGCACGACGGCCCGTGAGACGACCGTCTCGGCCCGCTCCGACTCCGACAGGAGCCGCGCGACGACCTGCTCGACCTCGTCCGTCGTGAGGCTGCGGCGCAGCAGGCCCAGCAGCGGCAGGTAGTCCTGCTCCGGCACGCCCGACGGGTAGCCCGCGCGCAGCCAGCCGACCACGCGGGCGACGATCCCCTCCCGCGCCGCGATCGGATCGGTCGAGGCCATGCTCAGCCCTTGGGCACGAAGGTCGGGATCACGTGCTCGAAGCTCACCGACTGGCCGAGGCCCGTCGCGATGATGACGCTCAGGCCGATCACGACCGAGCCGACGACGAGGGCGAAGCAGAGCACGCCGATCCCGCGCAGCACCGGGGCGGGCAGACCGCTCCGGACCGCGGGGGCGTCCGACCCGCCCGAGGCGGGAGCACCGGCGGCGACGGCGAAGGAGCGGACGCCGACGGCGAAGAGCACGGGCAGGCCCGCTCCGAGGAGCACGGCGACGAGGGCCACCTGGCCGGCGGCGGAGAGGAAGAGGGAGAGCACGGTGCGGATCCTTTCGCTCAGACGCCGGCGGTCTCGGGCGCGGGGCGTGCCGCCGCGTCCTGCCACTCGTCGTTGACGTTGTGCGCACCGATGCTGTCGCGGCGCGAGCGGATGTAGATGAGGGAGGCGACGGCGACGAGGATCGCGGCCATCAGGAGGCCGCCGGCCGCGCCTCCGACGAGGTGGCCGATCCACCACATCACGGCACCGACGAGAGCGGCGGCCGGGAGCGTGATGACCCACGCGATCACCATGCGCAGCGCCACGCGCCAGCGCACCTGCGCTCCGGGGCGGCCGACTCCGGAGCCGAGGATCGAGCCGGTCGCGACGTGGGTGGTCGAGAGGGCGAAGCCGAGGTGGCTGGAGGCGAGGATGACCGCGGCGGAGGCGCTCTCGGCGGCCATGCCCTGCGGGGTGTCGATCTCGACGAGGCCCTTGCCGACGGTGCGGATGATCCGCCAGCCGCCGATGTAGGTGCCGAGCGAGATGGCCAGCGCGCAGCTGAGCTTGACCCAGAAGGGGACCGACTCGGTGTCGCTCCAGCCGCCGGCCGCGATCAGCGCGAGCGTGATCACTCCCATCGTCTTCTGCGCGTCGTTGGTGCCGTGCGCGAGCGAGACGAGGGAGGCGCTGCCGATCTGGCCGAAGCGGAAGCCGCGGTGGAGGCTCTTCTCGGCGAGGTTGCCGATCACCCGGAAGACGAGCCAGGTGCCGATCGCCGCGACCGCTCCGGCGAGCACGGGCGACATCAGCGCCGGGAGGATCACCTTGCCGACGACGCCGTCGAGCTTCGTGCCGTCGCCGGCCCAGTTCACGCCGTTGAGGCCGAGGCCCGCGAGAGCGGAGCCGATCAGGCCGCCGAAGAGGGCGTGCGACGAGCTCGAGGGCAGGCCGAGCAGCCAGGTCAGCAGGTTCCAGACGATGCCGCCGATGAGGCCGGCCAGCACGATCAGCAGCAGAGCGGATCCACCGTCCTCGAGCAGCGCCGGATCGGGTGCGCCCGAGGAGTCCTGGATCTTCACGACCGCGTTGGTGACGGTCAGCGCCACCTCGATGCTGAGGAACGCACCGACGAGGTTCAGCGACGCCGAGAGGGCGACGGCGGTGCGGGGCTTCAGGGCACCGGTCGCGATGGACGTGGCCATCGCGTTCGCCGTGTCATGGAAGCCGTTGGTGAAGTCGAAGGCGAGAGCCGTGACGACGACGAGCGCGAGCAGGATGAAGGGATCCACGCAGACATGATGCTCCCGCGGCGGGAGGCGTTCCGGCGTGGTCGCGAGGCTTCACCTGCTGTTCACCTCGCGGGGCACGCCCGCCCGGGTATCCTGTGCGGATTCTCAGGCGGGCGAGGCGTCGAGCGGCCGGCGGTGGCCGGATGGCACTCGGGCGGGCGCGCTCAGGACGCCGAGCGCGGCAGCGGCGGGGTGAGGTCCGGGGTGTGCGCGGGGTCGGAGTCGGGGGCCGGCTCCTGCTGTGCGGCGGACCCGGCCGCGGCACCGGCGTCCTCGGCGGACTCCTGATCCTCGGCGGGCTCCTGCGAGCCGGGCAGCGGCGGGGTGAGGTCGAGGGCGGCGACCGCCGGCTCGGCGGCGTGCTTCGGCGTGGTCGGGCGGTTCTCGGCCGCGGTCGCCTTCTTCGCCGCCTTCTCCTGGGTCCGCTTGAGCTTCTCGGTCTGCTCGGCCAGCTTGCGGGCCTTCTTGCGCAGCTTCTTGCTGGAGTCGCGGACCGCCTCGTGCGCCGCGCGCACCGACTTCTCGGCCTTCTTCAGCGCCTTCTTCGCGCGCTTCTGCGCCGCCTTGTCGCGTGCGTCCCTGTCCTTGCCGGTCCCGGCCATGTCCGCTCCTCCGCTCGTCGACCGCTCCGGCCGACTCCCCCACGCTACCGAGCGGCACCCGCCCCGCGAACCCGCTGGCGAGCGCGCCCGGGCCGCGCTAGGCGCGCGGGCGGCGGCTGTCGTGCGGCCGTGCCGTCCTGCTCCTCTCTCCCTCGGTCGCCGCCTCTCCTCCTTCTCCTCGGCTCTCGCCTCAGCCCTGCGGTGCCGTTCGCGGCTGGGAGTCGCGGGCGAGTCGACCCCGCGACGGGCGCGGGTTCGGCAGGCTGGGGGCATGGTCTTCCAGCACGATCCCGGCGGCTACCAGGGCCGCGCCGGCCTCCGGCGTCCCGTGCGCGGGCCCAGGCGCGACAAGTGGATGTGGTGGCGCCTGGGCTCCGGAGTCGCGGCGACGGTCGCCGGTGTGATCGCCCTGCTCGTCTTCACCGCCGACCGCTGAGCACGCCCACCGGCGACCCGGCGCACCCCCGCCACTCCGGATCGAGAGCCGATCGATGCGCTCAACCGCTTGACTCCGGAGGTTTCTCTCAGGTCGGTTCCGGCGGAACGCGGGTAGTTTGGAGGGTCGCATCGGCTCAGCCGTGCGATCAGCCCCACTGCCCCACCCGGCGCTCGCCTCCCCCCTCGAGCGTCGGCAGACCTGGAACCTCCTCTGCATGCACCGTTCGTCACGCGCCTCGACTCCCACCCCCGCAGGAGCCGAGACCGGCAGTCCGTCCGCCCTCCCGACCCGTCGCTCGCTCCGTGAGCAGGAGTCCCGCAGCCGCCGCCCCTCCCGCGGCCCGTCGCGACCCCGCGTCTCCGCCGTCGCCGCGATGACCCTCGTGGCCGGCATCGCGATCACGTCGACGATGCCCGCGTTCGCCGTGGGCGGCACCGCCGACTCCGAGCTGACCCGCGACACGGCCACCGCCGTCGCCGCGGCCCGCCCGCAGAGCTTCGTGGCGGCCGGAGTCGTGCAGCAGAGCGTCACCCGCGACGCCTTCGCCGCCGAGGCCAAGCCCGAGGTCCTCGTGCCCACTGCGTCCCTCGACGCGATCACCGCCACCTCCGGCGAGTCGACCGCGGCCGCCGCCGGAGCGTCCGGAGCGTGGGTCGTCCCGATCTCCGGTCACATCAGCAGCAGCTACGGCCCCCGCCCCGACGCGCCGGTCGCCGGCGTGAACCTGTTCCACAAGGGCACCGATCTCGCCGGCGCCTGCGGCACGCCCGTCCTCGCCGCCTCCAGCGGCACGGTCGAGGAGGCGTCGTACCAGGGCAGCTACGGCAACTGGATCCTGCTCGACAACGGCGGCGGCATCGAGACCGGCTACGCCCACAACAGCGAGCTGATGGTGTCGGTCGGCGAGACCGTCACCGTCGGCCAGGTCATCGCGCTGCGCGGCTCGACCGGCGCCTCCACCGGCTGCCACCTGCACTTCGAGACAAGGGTCGACGGCGAGGCGGTCGACGCCGTGCCGTTCATGGCCGAGCTCGGCGTCCCGATCGGCTGACGCCCGGGCGACTCGAGAGCCCGGACGTCGCGGTGGTCGCTCTCGACCACCGCGACTTCTGCGTTCTCGTGAGCGCGCAGGCCGGCGTCAGGGCCCGGGGACGGCCCGCGCCCCGGTCGAGACGGCGGCCGACCAGTGCGCGTCGTCCGGCACCGTCGTCACCCTGATCTCGGCGTCCTGCTCGACGGCGATCTGCATGGTGCCCGTGTTGCCGCCTCCGGTGCCGGTGCGGGTCGTGCTCGGGCTGTAGACGCACGACGATCCGCTCGTCATCAGGCCGACGACCTCGATCGTCACCTCGGCGTCCGCGGTGTCGCAGGCGACCGAGACGGTGATGTGCAGCGGATCGCCGCTGAGGTACACGGTCTGCGGATCGACGGGGCCGACCTGATCGGTCCACCGCACGGCGGCGGTCGCTCCCTCGGGCAGCGTCACGGGCCCGAGCGGAGCCTCGGTGGGCGTCGCGGTCGGAGCGGCCGTCGGAGCAGCGGTGCCGGGAGCGGCGGGTGTCGCCTCCTCCGCCTGGTCGGCGCCGCTCGTGCAGCCGCTCAGAGCGAGCGCCGCGAGCAGTGCCGAGGCGCCCAGCGCGGTCGCGCGCCGTCCCGCCCGGAGCCCCGTCGCCCGGCGCTGAGCGGTCGTTCTCGTGGTGTCCATGGTGGTTCCCCCTGTCCACTGGCGTCCCTCCGGTCTACCCGAGCCCGCGCGGCCGCGGATCGCACTCTGCGGCGGTTGCCAGGGTCGGGGGCCGTGCTGCGGATCGATGGGGAGCTCCTCCGTACCGGCGCGGCGGCCCGTCGATCCGCTCGGGTGCCGCGGATGATCGGCACCGGGCGGATCCGACGCCCGCCGTACCCGGCGCACCCCGCCGACCCGCCCCTCTGCACCCGGAAGGCACCGCCATGATCGCCTCGAACACCTACCCCTTCGCCGGACGCACCGTCCTGGTCACCGGAGCCGGCTCCGGCATCGGCCGCTCCATCGCACGCGCCTTCCTCGAGCAGGGCGCGAGCGTCGCGGTCGCCGGGCGCACCCCCGCCACGCTCGAGGAGACCGTCGCCGGCTTCCCGGCCGAGCGCGTCCTGGTCGTCCCCACCGACGTCTCGGTCCGGGCCGAGGTCGACGCGCTCGTCGAGGGCACCGTCGCGAGGTTCGGCGGGATCGACGTCCTCGTGAACAACGCGGCCGGCCACCTCGGCGGCCCGATCGAGGAGGTGGAGGACGACGCCTGGCGCTCGCTCTTCGCCACGAACGTCGACGCCCTCTTCTACGCGGTGAGGGCGGCGCTCCCCCACCTCAAGGCGAACCGCGGCAACATCGTCGTCGTCTCCTCCGTGTCGGGCATCCGCGGCGACTGGGGTCAGGCCGCCTACAACGCGACGAAGGGCGCGATCACGACGCTCGTGCAGTCGCTGGCCCTCGACTTCGGCGCGCACGGGGTGCGGGTCAACGCCGTCGCTCCCGCCTTCACGCAGACGCCGCTGACCGAGTCGATGGCCTCGACCCCCGAGGAGCTCGCGCCCTTCATCGATCGCATCGCCCTCGGGCGCCCCGGGCAGCCGGACGACATCGCCCCGCCGGTGCTGTTCCTCGCCAGCGCGGACGCGGCGTACATCACCGGCGCGATCCTGGCCGTGGACGGCGGAACGAGCGCCTCGACGGGGCAGCCGCACCTGTAGGCGGGCGTGCGGCGGATCGGCGGCGGCTCGGCTATCCGCCTGCTCGGCCGGGGCGGCTCGGTCGCCCGGAAGCGGCGGCCAGGCGGATCGGAGTCGGGGGGGCGGGGGCGGCGGCTCCGCCCAGAACCCGAGTGCTCGCGTCGGATCCTGCGGCCCCGCTCGTGAGGGTCCTCCGGGCTCGACTGCGGGCGCCCCCAGCCCGTATCACTCCATCCCTGACCGCGCACTCAGACTCAACCGACACCTGTGGAGTACCGTTGAGTCAATTGCATGCAGACGCATGGATACGGACTCGCCGACCGCACGGCCTCCGAGCCCATCCCTCTTCGAGCAGGAGTCGTCATGACCACCACCAGCACCCGCTTCACCGACCGCGTCGTCCTCATCACCGGAGGTGGATCCGGCCTGGGCCGCGCCGCCGCCGTCCGCCTCGCCCAGGAGGGCGCGAAGCTCGCCCTCGTCGACATCTCGGAGCAGGGCCTCGCCGCCACGGTCGACGTCCTGCCCGAGGGCACCGAGTCGATCACCGTCCTCGCCGATGTGTCGAAGGAGGCGGACGTCGACGCCTACGTCGCGCGCACCCTCGAGGCGTTCGGCCGCATCGACGGCTTCTTCAACAACGCCGGCATCGAGGGCCGCCAGAACCTCACCGAGGACTTCACGGCCGACGAGTTCGACAAGGTCGTCGCGATCAACCTCCGGGGCGTGTTCCTCGGCCTCGAGAAGGTGCTGAAGGTGATGCGCGAGCAGGGCTCGGGCATGGTCGTCAACACCGCGAGCGTCGGCGGCATCACCGCGATCGGCAACCAGTCCGGCTACGCGGCCGCCAAGCACGGCGTCGTCGGCCTGACCCGCAACTCCGCGATCGAGTACGGCGAGTTCGGCATCCGCATCAACGCGATCGCGCCCGGGGCCATCTGGACCCCGATGGTCGAGAACTCGATGAAGCAGCTCGACCCGCAGAACCCGCGCAAGGCGGCCGAGGAGTTCATCCAGGTCAATCCGACCAAGCGCTACGGCGAGGCCGACGAGATCGCCTCGGTCGTCGCCTTCCTCCTCTCGGACGACGCCTCCTACGTGAACGCGACCGTCCTCCCGATCGACGGCGGTCAGTCCATCAAGTACTGAGGTCCCGCGGAGGGAGCGGAGGGAGCGCCTGCTGCGGCGGGCGAGCCCTCCGGTCTCCCGCTGACGCCGCGTCATTCGTGGGACGGACTCGGCCGCTCCTCCACAGGTGCTCCCTCCGACGTGCGTCCCCACCGGGCCTCCGTCGCGCAGCACCCGGCACCGCGGCGGGAGCAGAATGGGGGTCGGTCCCGCCAGCGGCCGGACCTCGACCGCTACGGAGACATGCATGAACCCCACCGGGAGCTTCCGCGCCGCCCGCGACACCCTCCTGCGGCACCGCACCGATGCGGTCGCCGCGAACGAGGCCTTCCAGTGGCCGGACGTCGGGCCCCGCTTCAACTGGGCGGTGGACTGGTTCGACGCGATCGCCATCGGCAACGAGCGCCCCGCCCTCTGGATCGTGGAGGAGGACGGCTCCGAGGAGACGTACTCCTTCGACCGGATGCGCTGGCGCTCCGACGAGGTCGCCGCCTGGCTCCACTCGGTCGGCGTCGAGCAGGGCGATCACGTGATGCTCATGCTCGGCAACCGCCTCGAGCTGTGGGAGTCGATGCTCGCGATCATGAAGCTCGGCGCGGTCATCCTCCCCACGACGACCCTGCTCTCGCCCGCCGATCTGGCCGATCGCCTCGAGCGCGGCGAGGTCGCGCACGTCATCGCGGACGCCTCCGAGACAGCCAAGTTCGACGAGATGGAGGGCGACTTCGGGCGCATCGCGGTCGGCGGCGCCGTCGAGGGCTGGCTCGACTACGCCGACTCGCTCGAGCCCTTCGGCATCAGCCCGACCGTGGTCGTCCAGAGCTCCGATCCGTGCCTGATCTACTTCACCTCCGGCACCACCTCGAAGCCCAAGATGGTCGTGCACACCCACGAGTCGTACCCCGTGGGGCACCTCAGCACGATGTACTGGCTCGGCGTGCAGCCGGGCGACGTGCACATGGCGATCAGCTCGCCGGGCTGGGGCAAGCACGCGTGGAGCTGCTTCTTCGCGCCGTGGAACGCCGAGGCGACCGTGTTCGTCTACAACTACAGCCGCTTCTCCCCCACCGCACTGCACGAGCAGCTCGACCGGGCCGAGGTCACCACGTTCTGCGCGCCGCCGACCGTGTGGCGGATGCTGATCCAGTCGGCGCTGGGAGCGAAGCCGCGCGCGCTGACCGAGATCCTCTCGGCGGGCGAGCCGCTCAACCCCGAGGTCATCGCGACCGTCGAACGGGAGTGGGGACTCACGATCCGCGACGGCTACGGCCAGACCGAGACCACCGCGATCATCGCGAACCCGCCCGGCGCCCCCGTGGTCCCCGGGGCGATGGGCCGCGCGCTGCCCGGCGTCGCCATCGCCCTCGTCGATCCGCTGACCGGCGAGCCCGCCTCCACCGGCGAGATCTGCCTCGACCTCTCCGTCGAGCCCGTCAACCTGATGTCCGGCTACCTCGGCGACGAGGACCGCACCGAGCGTGCCCGCGCCGACGGCTACTTCCACACCGGCGACGTGGCGGTCCGCGCGGTCGACGGCACGATCACCTTCGTCGGCCGCACCGACGACATCTTCAAGTCCTCCGACTTCAAGATCTCGCCGTTCGAGGTCGAGAGCGTGCTGCTGCAGCACCCCGCCGTCGCCGAGTCCGCGGTGGTGCCGGCTCCGGACGAGGTGCGCCACAGCGTGGTGAAGGCCTACGTCACCCTCGCCGACGGCTGGGAGCCGACCGCCGAGACGGCGAGCGCGATCTTCGCCCACACCCGGGAGCTGCTCTCCTCCTTCGAGCGGGTGCGGCGCCTCGAGTTCCACCCCCTGCCCAAGACGATCTCGGGCAAGATCCGCCGCGTCGAGCTGCGCGAGCGCGAGGAGGAGGCGTTCCGCCGCGGCGAGGAGATCCCCACGGAGTGGCGCGCCGACCGCCTCTAGGCGCGGCGGCCCTCGTCCGCCGGGACACCGCCGAGACCGCCGAAGCACCGCTGGGACGGCGGCGTCTCGGCGGGGCGGTGTGGTGGCACGACGTGATGCGACGGGCCGGGACGTCGTCCGCCGGTGACCAGCGGGAGCGGGTGCCGTCAGCGCGGAACCAGCGCGGCGTCGGCGGCGTCCGGATCAGAGGACGGCGATCAGCTCGGCGTCAGCGCGGGCGGACGGCGATCAGCTCGCCGTGGTCGCGGACGCCGGGGGCGCTGCGGCGGAGCGAGTGGGCCACCTCGAGGCCGGCCCGCTCGGCGAGGGCGCGCATCTCGGCGAGCGGATGGAACCACGCCGGTGCGACGGCGTGCGCGAACGCCTCCGTGCGCGGCCCTTCGAAGAAGCCGATCAGCAGGCTTCCGCCCGGTCGGAGGTGCGCGGCGAGCGCCGCGACCGCGCCGGGCAGCTCCGCCGGCGGCAGGTGGATGAGCGAGTACCACGCGAGAACGCCCCCGAGGCCGTCGACGTCGAGCTCGAGCGCCGAGCCGAGCCGGAACGGGACGTCCGGGAACCGCGCCCGCGCCAGAGCGACGAACTCCGGCACCGGGTCGACGCCGATAGCGGCGGCTCCGCGGCGCTGGAGGAACTCCGTCCAGTGCCCGGGCCCGCAGCCCACATCGGCGACCGTGCCCTCCAGCCCGTCGGCCCACGACCCGATCAGCTCGCGGTCGGCCGCGGGCCCCGCGTCGACCGATCCGAGCAGCGCCGCGTACTCCTCCGCCCGCGCGCCGTACGCGTCCCGCACCTCGTCCATCCGGTGAGCGTAGGCCGTCTCGAAACGGCGCGCAGCGGGCACTCGGAGGCGCGTGGCACGTTCCGCGGTGCCGTTGGCACGGCTCGGCGGCACGGTTCACTGGCGCGTTCTGACGTCCTGGCGCGCCTGCCTCGCGAGCGTTCGCGCCCGGCGTCCCGAGGCGCTCCCCGAGGACGGATCATCGAGGTGCCGCGCCCCGTCCCCGCCCCGAAGGAGACCCGAAGACCAGGGCGGCGGCGGGCAGGGCGGGGGC
>NZ_PSVE01000035.1:12226-20750 GCF_002931775.1 Rathayibacter sp. AY1F4 | reverse complement strand
GCGCGGTGTCGGCGAGCGGGGCGGACGGACGCGCTGCGCGCGAAGGCGGAGCGGGCGGGGCCGGCGGGACCGGGACGGAGCCGTGCTGCTCGTCGGAGCCGGGGCCGGGACGGGTGCTGTCGTCGCTCATGGCGCGAGTCTAGCCAGCACCCGGGCGGCGGCGGAGGGGTTCCGTCCGCTCACGCGGGCAGGTACCCGCCGTCGCGCAGGTCGCCGACGAAGGCCGTCCAGGCGAGGTAGGCGATCACCGCGAGGACGATCGCGAGGTAGCCCAGCACGAAGCCGGCGACCGCGAGACCGCGGCCGCGCTGTCCGGAGCGTCGGGCCTGGGCGAAGCCGATGTGGCCGAGGACGATGGCGGCGGGCGCCAGCCCCAGCAGTCCGCACACCAGAGCCGCGACCGCGAGCGGGTTCATCGGCGGGCGGCGGGGCGGGAGACCGGGGTAGGGATCGGCGGCGGCCGTCGGCGGCGGGTAGGCCGCCGACGGCTCGCCGAGCGGAGGGGCGAACGGCGCGGGCGCCGGTCCGGTCTGCGGTCCGGGCGCGGTGTCGTCGGTCACGGTGTCCTCCTGGTGGTGCGGGCGCCCCCGAGCCTCGGAGGCGTGTCGATCAGTACCCGGTCGAGGGCATGGTCGCCGCGATCGAGAAGAGCGCGACGAACGAGATGATGGTGATGATGATCGCGACGAAGCCGATGATGACGGCGGCGAGGGCGAGGCCGCGGCCCTTCTCCCCCGTGCGCTTGATCTGCGACAGGGCGATGAAGCCCAGCACGATGCCCACGATGGAGACGAAGAACGAGGCGATGAAGCCGATGATCGCCAGGATGTTGTAGCGGTCGGACGCGGGCGTGTACGGAGTGGTCATGGAATCCCCCAGGGTCAGGAACGAGCGGATGCGGCCAAGAGTGGCAGTGGCACGATCCGCCTGTCAAAAAGCTGGACGGCGCTTGCGCGCCCCGGCCACCGCCCGGTAGAGGCCTCAGCGGACCTGGATCTCGGTGACCGGGAGGGTCGAGTCGGCCCCGAATCCGAGCCCCGACGGCGGATGCCCCGCCTCGATCAGCTGCGCCGCCAGTGCGGCGATCATCGCGCCGTTGTCGGTGCAGAGCGAGAGCGCCGGGATCCGCAGGGTCACTCCCGCGGCCGCGCACCGCTCCTCCGCCAGCGCGCGCACCCGGGCGTTGGCGACCACGCCGCCGCCGAGCAGGAGGCGCGGCACGCCCCGGTCGCGGCAGGCGGCGAGCGCCTTCGTGAGCAGGACGTCGGCGACCGCCTCGCGGAAGCTCGCCGCGACGTCGGCCACGGGCACCTCCTCCCCCGCGTCCTGGCGCTTCTCGACCCAGCGGGCGACCGCGGTCTTCAGCCCCGAGAACGAGAAGTCGTAGCGGTGGCGCTCGAGGTCCTTCGGCAGGCTGAGCCCGCGGGGGAAGCGGATCGCCTTCGGGTCCCCGTCCGCCGCCACCCGGTCGATCTGCGGTCCGCCCGGATAGGGCAGGCCCAGGACGCGCGCCACCTTGTCGAAGGCCTCGCCGGCGGCGTCGTCGATGGTCTCGCCGAGCAGCTCGACGTCCGACACCAGATCGCGCACGTGCAGGAGCGAGGTGTGCCCGCCCGAGACCAGCAGCGCGATCGTCGGCACCTCGACGGGGCTGCCCTCGCTGCCGTCGGCCCGGAGGACGTCGGCTCCCACATGTCCGACGAGGTGGTTCACGGCGTAGAGCGGCAGGCCGAGCGAGACGGCGAGCGCCTTCGCCGCTCCGACGCCGACCATGAGGGCGCCCGAGAGCCCCGGTCCGCTGGTGACCGCGATCGCGTCCAGGTCGCCGAGCGCGACACCGGCCTCGGAGAGCGCCGCGTGCAGGGCGGGCTCGAGCGCCTCCAGGTGCGCCCGGGCGGCCACCTCGGGCACGACGCCGCCGTAGCGGGCGTGCTCCTCCATCGAGGAGGCGATGGTGTTCGAGAGCAGCGTCGTGCCGCGGACGATGCCGATCCCCGTCTCGTCGCAGCTGGTCTCGATGCCGAGGACGAGGGGTCCGGTGCTCACGGGATCTCCTGGGTCGGGGTCGGCGGCAGGCGCATCACGATCGCGTCCACTCCGTCGGGCTGGTAGTAGGCGGGGCGGACGCCGATCTCCTCGAAGCCCTCCGAGCGGTAGAGGGTCTGCGCGGCGGGGTTGTCGGCGCGGACCTCGAGGAAGACCTCGCGGGCTCCTCGCTCGCGGGCCGCCTCGAGGAGCGCGCGCAGCAGTCGGCGGCCGAGGCCGGTGCGGCGGACACGGGCGACGACCGCGATCGTCTGAACGTCGCCCTCGTGAGCGCCGACGGGGCAGAGGAGCCCGGCGTAGCCGACCACCTCGCCGTCCTGCTCGGCGACCAGGTACCGGGTGTGACGGCTCCGGATCTCCTCTGCCATCATCCCGCGCGACCAGGCGTCGCCGGCGAACTCGGACTCCTCGATCGCCATGACGGCGTCGAGGTCGACCGCCTGCGCGTCGCGGAGCACGGCCTCGCTCATGCGGTCACCCGCTTGGGGCCGGCCGACAGCGTGACGTCGGGCGAGCGGAGGTAGAGGGGCTCGTCCGCGGCACCGGGCCGGCCGGCCGCGCGCAGGCGGGCGGCCACGACTCCGAGCTCGCCGGCGGAGACCGACTCGGCCTCCAGGCGCGGGAGCTCCGGATGCGGGAGGGCCGGCGGCTTGTCCAGGCCCGGGCCGGCGAGGCGGACGGGGAGTCCCTGGTCGTCGAGCCCGTCGTAGGCGCTCCAGTACAGCTCGCGGCGGCGGGCGTCGGTGACGACGAGGAAGCCCGCGGCGCGCCCGTGCCGCAGCGCGGCGAGCGCGATCGCGTCGTGCGAGACCACGGGGAGGGTGGGGACGCCGCGGCCGAGCGCGAAGGCCCGGGCGGCGGCGATCCCGACCCGGAGGCCGGTGAAGGGGCCGGGGCCCATGCCCACGGCGACCGCCTCGATGCCCCCGGGAGCGACGTCGGCCGCCTCGAGCGCCTCCTGGATCAGCCGTCCGACCACCTCCGCGTGGCGCATGGTGTCGGTCTCGGTGCGCTCCGAGCGCACGGCGCCCGCGGAGTCGACGACGGCGACGGAGGTTCCGGAGGAGGTGTCGATCGCGAGGAGCACGCGTCCAGGGTACCCGCGGGCTCAGCTCCAGCCGGTGCCGCGGAAGCGGACGGTCCGCGGCTCGATCGGCTCCTCGCCCTCCTCGGCGTCGGAGCCGGCGGTCGGCCGCTCGATGACCACGTCGAGCCAGGACTCCGCGACGCCGTCCAGCATCCCGGCCCCCCACTCCACGACGACCACCGAGCGCGCCGGATCGAGGTCGAGGTCGTCGAGCTCGACCGGCGAGCCCACGCGGTAGGCGTCGACGTGCACGAGCGGCGGCCCGTCGTGCAGCGGCGGATGCGTCCGCGCGATCACGAAGGTGGGGCTCGTCACGGGACCCCGCACGTCGAGGCCCTCGCCGAGCCCGCGCGTGAAGGTCGTCTTGCCCGCGCCGAGCGGCCCCGTCAGCACCAGCAGGTCGCCGGCGCGCAGCACTCGGCCGAGCTCGCGGCCGAGCTCCGCCATGGCCTCCGGATCGGCGACCTCGACGACGCGGTCCGCGAACCAGGAGCGCTCAGGCACGGCCGTCCGCCGCGCTCAGCAGCCGCCGCTGGACCCGCGGCCCGAGCCGGGTGACCAGCTCGTAGTTGATGGTGCCGCACCACCGCGCCCACTCGTCGACCGAGGGGACGCCGGTCGTCGGGTCGCCCCAGAGCGTCACCGGGTCGCCCGTCGCGACGCTCGCATCCCCCACGTCGACGACGAACTGGTCCATCGCGACCCTCCCGGCGATCCGGTGGCGGCGGCCGCCGATCGAGACCTCCGCGACGCCGGAGGCGCTCCGCGGGATGCCGTCCGCGTAGCCGAACGGCACGAGCGCGAGGGTCGTCCCGCCCTCGGCCCGCCAGGTGTAGTCGTAGCTCACACCGGTCCCGTGGGGCACCCGGCGGACACCGGCGACGCGGCCCTGCAGCGTCATCGCCGGGACGAGCCCGAGCTGGAGCGAGGTCCTGTCCTCGAACGGCGAGAGCCCGTAGAGGGCGATGCCGCTGCGCACCATGTCGAGGCGGGCCTCAGGGAGGCGCAGCGCCGCCGCCGTCGCCGCGAGGTGCAGGACCGGCGCCTGCACCCCGTGCGCGGCCAGCACGGCCTCGGCGCGGCGGAGGAGCGCGAGCTGGGCGAGGTCGTCCTCGCGCGAGGTGTTGGACAGGTGCGAGAACAGCCCGGTGAGGTGGACGGTGCCGCGATCGCTGTGACGGGCGAGCGCCTCCGCCAGGTGCGGCCACTCCTCCTCCGCGGCGCCGTTGCGGCTGAGGCCCGTGTCGACCTTGAGCTGCACGGCGGCGCGCACACCGCGGTCCTCCGCCGACTGCGCGAGCGTGTCGAGCTGGTCGACGGAGGAGACGGCGACGTCGATCGAGTGCTCGAGCGCCGCGTCGAAGTCCTCGCCGGGGTCGTGCAGCCAGCAGAGGATCGGAGCGACGACGCCGGCCTCGCGCAGGGCCACGGCCTCCCGCAGCTCCGCGGTGCCGAGGGCGTCCGCGCCGCCGTCGAGCGCCGCCTGCGCCGCGGCCAGGGCGCCGTGCCCGTAGCCGTTGGCCTTCACGACGGCCATCAGCCGTCGGGCACCGGTGAGCTCGCGCAGACGCCCAGCGTTCGCCGCCATCGCGTCGACGTCGATCACCGCCTCGCGGTACGACGCGGGGACGCTCACGACTCGGCCACCACGAACGCGCAGGCCACGCCCGCGTCGTGCGTCATCGAGAGGTGCACGCGCGTGATCCCCCGCGCCTCCGCGGCCGCCCGGGCCGGGCCGTGCAGCGCGAAGGACGGATTCCCGTGCTCGTCCCGCTCGACGACCATGTCGTGCCAGCCGGCGCCCACGGAGTCGCCGAGCGCCTTGATCAGCGCCTCCTTGGCGGCGAAGCGGCCCGCCAGCGAGGCGACCGGGAGCGAGCGTTCGCTCTCGGCGAACAGCCGGTCGCGGAGCCGGGGCGTGCGCGACAGCGAGCGCTCGAAGCGCGCGAGGTCCACGACGTCCACCCCGATCCCCACGATCACGGCTCGATCACTCGACCGTGACCGACTTGGCGAGATTGCGCGGCTGGTCGACGTCGAGGCCCTTGGCGGCGGCGAGCTCCATCGCGAACATCTGCAGCGGGGTGACGGCGAGCAGCGGCTCGAACAGCGGGTCGGCGAGCGGGATCGGCACGACCTCGTCGGCGATCTGGATCGCGGCCGTATCGCCCTGCTCCGCGATCGCGATGACGCGGGCGCCGCGGGCCTTGATCTCCTGGATGTTCGAGATCACCTTGCGCTGCAGCTCGTACGACTCGCTCGGGCTCGGCACGATCACGAACACGACCTGGCCAGGCTCGATCAGTGCGATCGGGCCGTGCTTGAGCTCGCCCGCCGCGAAGCCCTCGGCGTGGATGTAGGCGAGCTCCTTGAGCTTCAGCGCGCCCTCGAGCGCCACCGGGTAGCCGACGTGGCGGCCGAGGAACAGCACCGCACGGGTGTCGGCCATCCAGCCGGCCAGCTGGGCGATGTCGTCGGAGGCGTCGAGCACGCGGGAGAGCTTCTCCGGGATCGCGGCGAGCTGAGCCGCCTGCGAGGCGACGAGCTCGGTGGAGGCGGCACCGCGCACCGCGGCCAGGTGCAGCCCGAAGAGGTAGAGCGCCGCGATCTGGGCGACGAAGGCCTTGGTCGAGGCGACCGCCACCTCCGGGCCCGCGTGCGTGTAGAGCACGGCGTCCGACTCGCGTGGGATCGTCGCGCCCTGGGTGTTGCAGACCGAGAGCGTCTTGGCGCCGTGCTCGCGGGCGTACTTGACCGCCATCAGCGTGTCCATCGTCTCACCGGACTGGCTGATCGAGACGACGAGGGTGCGCGGGGTGAGCACCGGGTCGCGGTAGCGGAACTCGTGGCTGAGCTCGACCTCGACGGGGACGCGCGCCCATTTCTCGATCGCGTACTTGGCGACCATGCCCGAGTAGGCGGCCGTGCCGCAGGCGATGATCGTGATGCGGTCGATCTCCGTCAGCACCGGACCGAGCGCGTCGAGCTCGGGCAGCGTGATCGCGCCCTCGTGGATGCGGCCGCGGAGGGTGTTCGCGACGGCCTCGGGGCCCTCGGTGATCTCCTTCGCCATGAAGCTCGACCAGCCGCCCTTCTCGGACGCCGACGCGTCCCAGGCGATCTCGAACGGCTCGGTCTCGACGGGGTTGCCGAAGAAGTCGGTCACCGTGACGAGCTCCGGCGTGATCGTGACGATCTGGTCCTGGCCGATGGCGACCGCGCGGCGGGTGAACTCGACGAACGCCGCGACGTCGGAGCCGAGGAAGTTCTCCCCGTCGCCCAGGCCGATCACGAGCGGCGAGTTGCGGCGCGCGCCGACGACCACGCCGGGCTGGTCCTGGTGCAGGGCGAGCAGGGTGAACGCGCCCTCGAGGTGCGCGACGACGGCCTGGAAGGCGAGCACGAGGTCGCCGGTGCGGCGGTACTCGCGGGCGATCAGGTGCGCGGCGACCTCGGTGTCGGTCTCGCTCTCGAAGACGGCGCCCTCGGCGAGCAGCTGCTCCTTGAGCGGCTGGAAGTTCTCGATGATGCCGTTGTGGATGACGGCGAGCCTGCCCTCGTCCGCGAGGTGGGGGTGGGCGTTGCGGTCGGTCGGGCCGCCGTGCGTCGCCCAGCGGGTGTGGCCGATGCCCGTGGTGCCCTCGGCCAGCGGGTGCGCCTCGAGGTCGTCGACCAGGACGCTGAGCTTGCCCGAGCGCTTGCGGCTGTCGAGCTGCCCGTCGGCGTCGATCACGGCCACGCCGGCCGAGTCGTAGCCGCGGTACTCCAGACGCTTCAGGCCCCCGAGCAGCACGGCCAGGCTGTCGCGCTCACCGACGTATCCAACGATTCCACACATGCGCTCGATTCTAAGCGGCGCGGAGGCGCCTCCCGCGGCGTCGGGCACCCGGCGGGGCGGACGCTAGGATCGGTCCCCATGCCGTCGTCTCCTCGCGATCCCGCGCGCGACGCGCACCCCTCCCCCTTCGTCGAGATCGTCCGCTCCGACTGGGCCGAGCTCGCCCGCACCACGGAGCTGCCGCTGTCGGAGACCGAGGTCGTGCAGCTGCGGGGGCTGGGCGACCGGCTGAGCCTCACCGAGGTCGCGGAGGTCTACCTGCCGCTCTCGCGCCTGCTGAGCCTGTACGCCGGTGGCGCGCGGCACCTGCACCGCGCGACGAGCACGTTCCTCGGGGAGCGCGCGCAGCCGACACCGTTCGTGATCGGCGTCGCGGGGTCGGTCGCGGTGGGCAAGTCGACGATCGCGCGCCTGCTGCGGGAGCTGCTCGCCCGCTGGGAGGACACGCCCCGCGTCGAGCTGGTGACCACCGACGGCTTCCTTCTGCCCAACCGCGAGCTGGAGCGCCGCGGTCTGATGAGCCGCAAGGGCTTCCCGGAGTCGTACGACCGCCGGGCGCTGCTCCGCTTCGTCTCGGAGGTGAAGGGCGGGGCCGCGGAGGTGCGCGCGCCGTTCTACTCGCACCTCTCCTACGACATCGTCCCCGATGCTGAGATCGTCGTGCGGCGGCCGGACGTGCTGATCGTCGAGGGCCTGAACGTGCTGCAGCCGCCGGTGCCCGGTCACGGCCTGGCAGTGAGCGACCTGTTCGACTTCACCGTCTACGTCGACGCCCGGACCAGCGACATAGCGCGCTGGTACGAGGAGCGCTTCCTCACCCTGCAGCAGGGCGCGTTCGCGAATCCGAACTCCTACTTCCACCGCTACGCGGCGCTCAGCCCGGATGAGGCCCGCGAGCGCGCGCGGAGCATCTGGGCCGCGATCAACGAGCCGAACCTGCTGCAGAACGTTCGCCCCACCCGCTCCCGCGCGAGCCTGGTCCTCCGCAAGCAGGCCGACCACACCGTCTCCTCGGTCCTCCTCCGCAAGATCTGACCGCGCCCCCGGTCGCTGTTCGCCGCCGCACGCACCGCGCAGCCACCGACCTCGAGCCCCTTCACCGCACGATCGGCGCAGGTTCGCCGCCACCCACGAGCCGTCAGCGTGAATCGCGTGCCAAGCGATTTTCGCGCGGCGAACGCGACCCGCTCCACCCGTGCAACCACCTCGCGAAGCCGACCGCGAGGGGCCGCGCAAGGAGCGGCCCCGCAACAAGCACCGCCGTCGGCGGGAATCGCGTGCCAAGCGATTCACGCGCGGCGAACGCGACCCGCTCCTCCCAGCGCGACCACCTCGACAAGCCGACCGCGAGGGGCCGCGCAGGGAGCGGCCCCGCAACGAACACCGCCGCGTGCCAAGCGATTCACGCGCGGCGAACGCACCCCGCTCCACCCATCGCAACCACCTCCCCAAGCCGACCGCGAGGAGCCGCGCAGGGAGCGGCCCAACCCACGAGCCGTCGTGGGAATCGCGTGCCAAGCGATTCACCCGCGGCGAACGCGCCCCGCTCCACC